>JAJOJL010000086.1 GCA_021208645.1 Bacillus sp. (in: firmicutes)
TTTGAGAAAAACCTAGAGGTTGAAAGACAAAATAAAGTTAAAATGCTAAAGGCTCAAATTGAGGCTGGTGAATATGACCTAGATAGTGAGAAGGTAGCTGATAAAATCTATCAATAATTGGTTCCGAAAATAGTGATTATTTTAGAGGAGTGTTCTTCATTGCTTGAATTACTTGTCACTAAGATAGAAGAAATTACCGACAGCCACCAACAACTACTAAACTATGCAGACATGAAAAAAAAACGCAATTATTGAAAGAAATATTGAAGAGCTAAATAAAACTAGTACGGAAAGAAAATGAACTAGTAAAGCGTGTCAATCAACTAGAGATTGAACGGATTCAGTTGGTTAATGAAATAGCCGGTGGGCAGCAGGTTCAATCATTTCACATACTCATTAATGAGATTCCTGATGAATGGATAAGGGAATCCATTCTTAAACAAATAGCAAAACTCCAACAGTTAATGGAAGAATTACAGTTGAGAAACAACATAAATGAACAACTTCTCAAGGACGCTTTAAGTTTTACTCAGCAAATGATTAATCAAGTAACAAAATCACAAACTAATCATTTTAATTATCAATCCCCGGGAAGCCAACAGCAAAGGGAAACTGGCAGTAAGGGATTCTTTGATACACGGGCGTAACATTAGGGAGAAGGAAGGGATATAATATATGGTTTCCACATTTCATGGTTTAGAACTTGGGAAGCGAGGATTGATGGCTGGACAAGCTGGCATTGCAACGACTGGCCATAATCTTGCGAATGCCAATACGAAAGGCTATTCCCGTCAACAAGTAAATCAAGTAACTTCACCTTCATTACCATTCTCCACTACGGGCAATGTATCATCCAGCCAACTCGGGACAGGAGTATCCATCGAGTCCATAACAAGAGTTCGTGACAATTTCTTAGACACACAATATCGTGATCAACTTTCTCGACTAGAAGAATGGAAGGTAAAACAAGAAACGTTAGGACAACTGGAAGTCCTTATTGGTGAACCAAGTGATACAGGCCTCATGTCTGTAATGGATAAATTTTGGTCAGCGTGGCAGGATTTAGGAAACAATCCAGATAGTCATGCAGCGAAAGTGGCGGTTGTGGAGCAGGGTCAAATGATTGTTGATACTGCCAAAACCATCGATCATTCCATGTCACAATTAATCAGCAGTTTAACTGAACAGTTACATTCAACCATTAACGACGCTAATGGCTACCTTCAACAAATTGCAGATTTGAACGCTGGTATTACTAAAGCCGGACCACATGCAAATGATTTATTAGACCAACGGGATTTAGTGGTAGAAAAACTGGCTATGCTGGTACCTATCGACGTCAATGAACAAAATGGTCTCTACAATATTCGTTTAACTTCTGACGGGACATCACTTGTTACAGGGCAAAATGTATCACAAACCCTTTCTTCGGACGTTCCTTTTCAAAGTGGGAAGCTAAAGGGTATTACAAATTCTATAAAAACAGTAAAGCAATACCAAGGACAACTTAACGATATGATAAAAGGGTTGGCGTTTGGATCGATCACCGTTGAAGTACCAGCTGGAAGTCAGCTTTCGGATGGAAGGTCAAGCCCTCCTAATGAACCGTTGACGGTGACTGTGGCAGGTTTAAACGGCTTGCTTCAGCTTGGGTGGACCCATGAAATAGACGAAGAAGGCAATGCACGGCCAGGGGAGGCTTTTTTTACAGGTGATGAAACAGATTTCTCATTATCTTCCTTTGCAGTAAATCCAAGCATTAAAGAAAACGCGAGTCTCCTTGCTGTTTCTCTTCGAGTAGAGACCGTTGACGGTCAACAAAAAGTCGTTACAGGGAACAATGATGTAGTAAAGTTAGCAGGAAACTTACGAAACGGAAATTTTACGATCAACGGGAAGGAAAGAAATGTAAGTGATTTCTTCCAATCTCTTGTTAGTAGTCTTGGTTCCGAAAGCCGTAATGCACAAAATAATGTTCGTATGCAGGAAGCAGTAATGCAGGCAACAGAAAATCGGAGGCAAGCTAGTATGGGAGTTTCCCTTGATGAAGAAATGTTAAATTTAGTAAAGTTTCAACACGCCTACAATGCAGCGGCACGCTTAGTTACAACAACGGATCAAATGCTGGATACGATCATTAATCGAATGGCAGCTCGATAAAACCAGGTTGTGGAGGTAAAACTATGAGAATTACACACCAAATGTTACATCAAAACTCATTGAAACAGATGAATCAAACGTTAAGCCAATTGAACAAAACATTTCACGAAGTTTCAACGGGCAAGCGCCTCCATCGCCCTTCGGATGATCCTGCAGGTATAAGTCGAGCCATGAATTTAAAGAGTTCGCTCACAGCCAATGAACAGTTTCATCGCAATGCAGATTCAGCATACTTTTGGCTTGATGAAACAGACCAAACTATACAACAAATGACGAATGTTTTACAACGTGTTAGGGAATTGACGGTTCAGGGAAGTAACGATACCCTGTCAGCACAGGATCGTTCAGCTATCGCAATTGAGATAAGGGAGCTTTCGGAACAAATTCGTCAATTTGCCAATACGAAAGTAAATGGAAACTATTTGTTCAATGGCCAAAAAACGAACACAGCACCATTCCAGATAAACAGTTCGTAGGAAATAACACCTTTGACACAGGAGCTATAACTTTTTCTGTCGGAGAAGGTATAGTTGTGAAAGGTAATGTGACAGCAAATGAACTATTTGGAAATGAAGAGGTTGAAAGTAATTTATTTCAGATTTTAAATAGTCTTATAGATGGGCTAAATTCGGGAGCAAAAGATCTACCTTTGGATAAGCTTGATCAAGGGATAGACAGAATGTTATCAATCTCAACGGAAGTTGGTACCCGAAAAAATAGAGTAGAGGCTGCAGAAAATCGTTTGAAAGACAGTACGATTCATTTGAAAACAATGCTTTCTAAAATCGAAGATGTAGATTTAGCAGAAGCGATTACGAGATTAACGAGTGAAGAAAGTGTCTATCAAGCTAGTTTAGCGGCAACCGCTCGGATCGTTCAACCAAGCTTAATGGATTTCTTAAGATAGATATATAGAGTTAAATAGGAGGGAGACCAATCCTGTGGAGTTGGATTGGACTTTGGAGTAATTGCTGTTAATATGAGGTTGCTAAAAAGGATGATTAAAGAGGTATCTCTTTTGAATCACCCTTTTTTTGTTGGGAAATTACCATTGAGCTTTTATATAATTTAAAGAAATGAAGTACCAAAAAAGATTCTTAGCTCAAAAAACCAAGCGCTTTACGCTCAGTTCTTTTCATAAAAAGTATATATGTTGGAAATCTACTATTATCCCCGCATATTATTGACTAATCCCATCATATCGTCTGCAAAGGAAATAGCTCTCCCTTGTGATTGCAGTAATCGTTGGGTGGCGATTAACTCTGTCATCTCTTCAGTTAAATCTACATTGGAAATTTCAAGAGATCCTTGGCGGATACCTATAGTAGATGACTGCTCCGGATCTCCTAATTCAACTAGGCGAAGGAAACCATTAGTAATATGTACTGCTTCATCACCAGATAATGTGTATAAATTACTTCCGGCTCTTTCAAGTAAATCTGTCCTTGTTATTTCAGCAATACTAAACTGAAATTCAGTCGATGCTTTTGCGGGATCTTTATAAGTTACGATCACACTTCCATCCCCGCCCATTGTAACGTCGGAAAAATCATCATCTATGACAATAGGCTGACCATTACTGTCTAATACATACTGACCAGAGGTCGTGACAAGGTAGAGTTGACTTGGATCATCAGTTGGCCTTAATTGAAAAGACCCATCTCTAGTATAATAAGTATTCTCTCCCCCAGTAGCATTGGAGCTTACTCGGAAAAATACTGTTTCCCCTTGAAGCATAAAGTCTAATGGCCGATTAGTCTCAAGGATGTTGCCTTGTCTATTGTTTGTAGTTATTTGAGTAATAACAGCACCATTTCCAATTCGAAGACCATTTGGAGTTTGTCGGCCAGTTTCATTATTGCCAGCCTGCTTTTCCATAGATTGAACGAGTGCATCGGAAAAAGAAACGCCTTGACGTTTATAGCCAGTTGTATTTACATTAGCAATATTATTTGCAATTGTATCGATTTTCTTTTGAAGTTCTCGCATGGTGGTTGCGGCAGTATTCATTTGAATGTTCATGTGTATTCCCCCGTTATACCCTTCCTAACTCGTTCACTGTTTTTTCCATACTCCTATCGTACGCTTGAATAATCCTCTGGTTGGATTCGAAGCTACGGAAAGTACTTAACATTTGTGTCATTGTTTCCGTAATATCCACGTTAGATTGTTCAATAAATCCTTGTCTTACAATACCTTCAATATCCCCATCTGCTACATTTCCGATAAATTGCAATGTTCCTTCTGGACTTTCTTCCCAACGGAGAAGGTTATGTCCCTCTTTAACAAACTGGAGCGGATTTTCCGTGTAACCAATCCATAATTGGGAAGTGGTTTCAGTTCCATCTGTGCTGGTATAAAGTAATTGTCCTGTTCCATTAACAGTAAGCTCTCTTGAGTTTACTTGAATAGGCCTTAAATTTTCGTCTAAAACAGAATACCCTTCTCCAGTTGTAAGGTATCCTGCTTCATTTACTGTGAAAGAACCATTTCTTGTGTAACGAATTTCATTATTCTCAGTCTCAACAGCAAAGACTAACGTCCCTTTTTGTTGAGTAGCCGGGTTTTGGGGGAGGTGCTCGTCTACTAAAGCCATGTCTGTCATAATTCCAGTTTCTTTGAGCATCCCTTGGGTGAAAGTAGGAATACCTTCTTGTAAATAGACACCAGTATTTATAGTACCAACGACAGATGGAGTATTCGTCGTGCCCATAGATTGACCACCGGTATGTAAAGGTGTGGTCCCCATTGCCTTTATCAATTGTGCAGGAAAAGCACGCATTGCTGTTTTATCTTGTTTAAAACCTGGAGTATTAATATTGGCTAAATTATTTGTCAATATCTGTTGCATTCTGTTATGTGCCAACATGCCTGAAGTGGCTGTATATAGACCGCGAAACATTTGGTTTCACCCTTTCCATCATGTGCTGTTTTTAGTATTTTTACTAGTTGAATATGTATTAGTAAGCAAACAGCTTCCACATTGCGTGATTGATAAGAGAATCCTAACTCAGTCAGTCTTTTGAATGTTTATGAGAGCCTATTGTTACTTCCCTTTAGAAAAAAACTCAAAATCCGACTTTTTTCTACAGACTATTCTACTATTTTATCATATTTGATCTAGGAAGATATAGGACAAATTGAGAAAGATATCCATGACATTTTTTTCTAAAACAAATATACAAAATAATGTTCTTATGATATGATAATTTTTGTGTAAACTGTCGAAAAAACGCGGAAAAAGTACATATTTGAAAAATTATATGTAATTGAATAAATGCAACACGACTTAACATCAAGTTCATATCACTACGAAATTGGCAAACTTACTCGAAAGAGAAGGACGCAAAGCCACGGGCCTACGTACAATTAGTTATATGGCAGCCGGGTTACCGTTTAAGGGGTAGGAATTTTTAGATAATCCACCTTACATTTACGGTGGATTTTTTTTAGGTTAAATATTTGAATATTTTGTGAACGAAATCTGATTTAGGGAGGGTTAATATGAATATTTTTACTACAGGAAAATTAGAAAACGCTTTATCCACAGCTGCATTAAAGAATAAGTTGCATACAGCGAATATTGCCAACGTAGATACACCAAATTACAAGAGTAAACAAGTAGATTTTAAGACGGTATTATCTCAGTCTATGCAAGCTCAAACGATGACGAGTTACAAAACAAACGAGAAACACCTCCCTTTTCGTAGTGAAATTGGGGGAACACATAGGGCCCAAATAACAACTAATAATCATACAACAGTTAAGCACAACGGGAACAATGTGGACATGGATTTGGAAATGGCCGAGCTTGCAAAAAATCAATTATGGTATAACGCCCTAACTGAACGGGTAAACGGTAAATTTAATAGTTTACGAACAGTAATTAACGAAGGGAGGTAAGATGTATGAATTTATTTAGTACATTTAACATTAGTGCCTCAGGCTTAACGGCAAATCGTCTCCGGATGGATGTTATTTCATCCAACATTGCCAATGCAAACACAACAAGGGCGCAGTTCATTAATGGGGAGTGGGTAGCATACCGACGAAAAACGGTTGAACTGACTCAGGGAGGCAATTCTCCATTCCAACAACAGTTGCAGTCTGTGATGGGGAAAAACTCACCAAACATTTCTGGTGTTAAAGTTGCAAGAATAAGTGAGGATCAGACACCTTTTACTTTATCGTTTGACCCGCATCATCCCGATGCCGATGAAAGTGGTTATGTACAATTGCCAAATGTAGACCCAATTAAAGAAATGGCCGAGCTAATGTCTGCAACCCGTTCTTATGAGGCAAATGTTACTGCCTTTAATGCAGCAAAAAGCATGTACATGAAAGCTCTAGAAATCGGTAAATAACAAGTTTTGAAGTGCCTTTTCCATCAAGTATCCTAGTTTAATTAATAATATAGATTAGAGAAAAATGAAAGACTAGCAGAATTGCTTATTATTACAGGAAGGTAAGTGGGGAAATGAACAATATTAATCATATTCAGACACCTTTTATTCAAAGTCCATCTATAACAGCAGTTAAATCTGAAGAACAAAAGGTGGAAGGATTTCGTGAAATTTTTAATAATGCATTAAGTGAAGTAAATGCAGCTCAACTTGAATCAAATAGACTAACAGAAAAACTGGCAACTGGTGAAGTGAATGATATTCACGAAGTAATGATTGCATCCCAAAAGGCAACACTTTCACTCCAGTTAACAGTTCAAGTCAGGAATAAAGTTGTAGAAGCATATCAAGAAATGATGAGAATGCAAGTATGATGCAAGTTATTAGGATGAAGTGAAATGAAAGAAAAACTTGAGATATATAAAGCAAAAGCTAGTGGATGGTGGAACAGTTTTCCTACAAAAACAAAGGGGTTACTTATAGGTTCTTTCTTATTTGCCATAATATTTTTAACGATAATCGTTGTTGTTAGTTCTAAATCTAATTTTTCGCCATTGTACACAAATTTAACACCGGCGGAAGCAGGTGAAATTAAGACTGCTATTGAGCAAAGAGGAACGCCAGTTCAACTGTCAGCAGATGGAAGAACAATTAGTGTGCCAAATGAAGAGGTTGCTAGTCTGAAAGTGGAATTAGCGGCAGAAGGCCTCCCAAAGAGCGGCAATGTTACATACAGTGTGTTTAGCGATAATATGGGATTAGGTATGACAGACAGACATTTTGATGTGGTTGAACGGGACGCTATGCAAAATGAACTTGCCTTTTTAATCAGGCAAATTAATGGGATTTCAGATGCTAATGTAATGATTACGCTCCCTAAGGAAAATTTTTGGCTCTCAGATGACCCGAAAGTGGCGACTGCATCAGTAGTTATTACAAATGAACCTTGGACACAATTAGATCCAAAACAAGTAAATGGCCTTTATCATTTGATAAGTAAGAGTATACCTAATTTACCGCCTGATCAAATCGTCATCATGGATCAAAACGGGCAATCCTACCGAATGCAGGATGAAAATCAGTTAGACTCAACTTTGTCAGTTTATCAGCAACAGCGAGAGATTCGTAAGGATATTGAACAAGATATTCAGCGAGAGCTTCAACAAATGCTTGGGTTGATATTGGGTAGAGATAAAGTAGTTGTGTCTGTCATGGCAAGCATGGATTTTACAAAAGAGAATCGAGAAGAAAGTCTAGTTGAACCTGTTGATATTGTCAACCGTCAAGGTATAGAAATTAGTGTGGAACGTATTGTTGAATCCTTTTCTAATGATGGGAGTTCTGTATCGGAGGCAAGTGGAACAGGGGATTCAGAAATTGCTAACTATCCCGCAATTGGTTCAGGAGAAGGTAGTAGTACTTCTGAACGAACGGAAGAACGAATTAACAGGGAAGTAAACAGGATTTACCGTCAAATGGAGTTAAGTCCCTTTGTCATTGATGATATTACCATAAATGTAGGTGTGGAACCGCCAGATCCGGAAAATATAGAAAGTTTAACACCTGAAAATATTACGGACATAGAGAATATTTTAAAAAATGTGGTGAGTACATCTTTAAGTATGAATGGTACCAATTTATCAGAAGCAGAACTAGATGATCGTATTTCTGTTTTCGCCATGGAGTTTCATGGTCGACCGGCAGTTGGTAGTGAACTAATAGAAAAAACATGGTTTGAAAGTCTGCCTGGAAATGCTCTTTGGATGGCACTCGGTGGATTAGGTCTATTAGGGAGTCTTCTAATTTTTGCATTGGTAATTCGCAGAAGAAGCCGTGAACAAGAGGAAGAAGAGGAACCAATAATGGAAGTACCTATGGACGAGCCTCCAACTCAAATAAATCATGAGAATGAAACGGATGTGGACTTATCTGAATTTGACACATCCAATCCTAAGCGGAAAGTAATTGAGAAGTTGGCTAAAGAACGTCCAGAGGATTTCGCTAAGTTAATTCGATCGTGGATGGCAGATGATTAAAGGGGTGACATGATGACACCGGGAGAAGGATTAAATGGCATTCAAAAAGCAGCCATACTGCTTGTTGGTTTAGGACCTGAAGCATCTGTTGAGGTCTTTAAGCAACTATCAGAATCGGAAATAGACAAACTGACAATGGAAATTTCCAATACACGCCAATTACGGAATAAAGAAACGGAACAAGTTCTTGATGAGTTTTACGACATGATCCTTGCGCAAGATTACATGAGCGAAGGCGGTCTAGATTACGCAAGAAGTATTCTTGAGCAGGCGTTAGGAAGAGAAAGGGCCATGGATACAATTGGGAGATTGACCAATAGATTACAAGTTAAACCATTTAGCTTTATAAAGAGCGCATCACCTAGCCAAATTGTTAACATTTTGCAACATGAACATGCTCAAACAATCGCATTAGTTTTGTCGCATTTGGATTCATTACAGTCATCAGAAATTCTTTCACAGCTGCCTGCTAGTAAGCAAGTAGAAGTGGCAAGGAGAATTGCTTTATTAGAGAGTACATCTCCAGAAGTAATACATCAAATTGAGCAAGTTCTTGAAAGAAAGCTTTCAGCATCTGGTGCACAACATTATACTTCTACTGGTGGTGTTGACGCGATAGTAAAAGTATTAGGAAAGGTTAACCGTTCAACAGAAAAAACGATTCTATCTGAATTGGAGATAGAAAATCCAGAGCTTGTTAAAGAAATTAAAAAGCGATTATTTGTTTTTGAAGATATTGTTAACTTGGATGCTAAATCGATTCAGCGGGTTATCCGTGAAGTCAATGACAGTGATTTAACATATGCACTTAAGGTTATGAATGATGAGGTTAAAGAAGCAATTTTCAATAACATTTCCCAAAGAAGGGGAGAAGCGCTTCAAGAAGAAATCAGCTTAATGGGGCCGGTTAAATTAAAAGACGTAGAAAAATCCCAGGAGAATATTGTTGCTGTCATTAGAGATTTAGAAGAACAAGGGGAAATTGTCATTGCGCGTGGTGAAGGGGAGGATGTGGTTGTCTAAGAGTATTATTCACATCCATGACTCCCAGCCACTGAAAAAGAGGATTTTGCAACCAAAGATATTTGAAAGTAAAAAAAGTGGATACAAACGTAAATCAACCAGACCCTGTTTTTCTGAAGCAACAATTAGTATTAGAAGTTGAAGCGTTAAGGAAAGAACAGTTGGAACTACAAGAACAATTAGCAACAGAGAAAACGAATGCCCTTCAGGACATCCAGCAATGGTGGCAAGAAAAAGAAGTGGAATTGGAAGAAGTAAGTAAGCAACTAGAAATAAATGCCCGTGAACAAGGGTTTCAAGAAGGTTATAAAAATGGTTTGGCACAGGCTGAAGAAGATATGAAGGAGAAGCACCAAGAGATAAAAAAAATTGTGGAAACCGCTTATCTTGAAAAAGAAAAAATCATTCAACAAGCCGAACCGTTCATATTATCCCTCAGTATAAAAATTGCAGAAAAAATTATTAAAAATGAATTGAAACAGCACAGCGAGCAACTGATTATCATGATACGAGAATCTTTAAAACAAATTGATCAATCGGGAACTGTCGTCATGCAAGTATCAGCAGAAGACTATCCTATTATACTGCCGTTTATGGAAGAGTTGATGAATTACGTAGATTCAGAGTTTAAATTGGTTCCTGTTCCAAACCTGCTGCAAGGTGGGTGTATGATTCATACTGACAATGGCTCGTATGATGTAACCATCGATAGTCAGTTGAAGGAAATTAGAAAACAGTTACTCACCCTTTGTGAGGAGAATGTCAATGATGAATCGAAGGGATGAATATTTAACGTTAATTGATGAACTGGAGGCCGTAAAAAAACACGGAAAGGTCATTCAAGTTATTGGTTTAACGATTGAATCAAAGGGACCAAAGGCTAATATTGGAGAACTGTGCTTGTTGTATCCTGACTTACATGAAGAGCCGATTGAAGCGGAAGTGGTTGGTTTTAAGGGAAATCGACTACTTTTAATGCCATTGAAGGATCTATCCCAAGTAGGACCAGGCTGTTTAGTAGAAGCAACGGGAATACCACTCCAAATAAAGGTAGGTCCGTCTATTTTAGGAAAAGTCTTGGACGGAACCGGTAATCCGTTAGATAAAAGTAAACTCCCTAGGGGGTTAACTAAATATTCCACGAACAATGCTCCGCCTAATCCGATGGAGAGACCAAGAATTGTCGCCCCCCCTAGAAGTTGGGGTTCGGGCAATTGATGGATTGCTTACTGTAGGTCAAGGGCAAAGGATGGGCGTATTTGCAGGTAGCGGTGTAGGTAAAAGTACATTGATGGGGATGATTGCCAGGAACACGGAAGCAGACGTTAATGTGATTGCATTGATAGGAGAGCGCGGGAGGGAAGTCCGGGACTTCATTGAGCGGGACCTAGGAGATGAAGGGTTAAAGAAATCGGTAGTTATTGTGGCTACCTCTGATCAGCCTCCATTGCAACGAATTAAGGGGGCAATGACGGCAACAGCCATAGCAGAATATTTTAGAGATCAGGGTAAAAATGTCATGTTGATGATGGACTCAGTAACAAGATTTGCCATGGCCCAGCGGGAAGTTGGACTAACTGTAGGAGAACCACCTGCCAGTAAAGGATACACTCCAAGTGTATTTGCCTTATTGCCTAAGTTACTAGAGCGATCAGGGACTTCCCGTAAAGGATCCATTACTGCCTTTTACACTGTGCTTGTGGACGGAGATGACTTGAATGAACCTATTGCTGATGCTGTTAGAGGAATTTTAGACGGACATATTGTACTTGATAGGAAGATTGCTCAAAAGGGACAGTATCCAGCTATCAATGTTCTGCAAAGTGTCAGTAGGGTAATGAATGAACTGACATCAAATGAACATCAAATGGCAGCATCCAAATTAAAAGCTTTACTAGCCACCTACGAATCTTCAGAGGATCTTATTAGTATTGGTGCCTACAAAAGTGGATCAAACAAAGAGGTTGATGAGGCTATCCGTTCGTACCCATTAATTAAAGCTTATTTACAACAAAGTATGTATGAAAAAACAAATCTGCAAGAGAGTATAGAATTGTTATCGGCACAATTTAGAGGAGCTACTTCATGACAAAATTCAATTACTCATTTCAAAGGATATTAGACTTAAAAGAGAGTGAAAAAGAATTTGCCAAAAACCAAATGGCATATGCAGTAAAACTGCAAGAAGAAGGAAGGCAGAAGGTAGCAACGATTTTAAATAAGATCTTGCATGCAGAGGAAATGAAAAAAGAAAAAGCAACTGAACGGGGGTATCCGTAGTTGAATTAAGAATGATTGATGATTATGTAAATATGCTCCAAGATGAATTAGATTATTCCAATGAAGAGGTAATTAAGTTAGAGAAGCAAGTTTCTAACACTCAAAAAGATTTACAAGAAAAGACGATCGAAGAGAAAACTTGGGGAAATTTAAAAGAAAAGAAACAACTTCTGTTTCAGGAAAAATCAAAATTGGAAGAACAAGCCAAATTAGATGACCTAGTAAGCAGTCGTTACTATTACTCAACAAGGTAATAGCTTACTTGAAGGAAGGTGGATTTCATAGACTTATTACAGTTGTCTCTTCAAACTACTGTTGACCAAACAATTAGAAAAACTACATCAAGTTCCATATTAAATGGACATGACAGTTCAAGTTTTGCAAGTTTGTTCCATGGTTTATCCACTATTGAAATTACTCCAGATGAAGCAAACCTTGGTGACTTAATTATATTAGACCATATATACGGAAATATGTTATCGAATCAGGAAGATCAACTAGAGTATTCTTACACATTGAAAGAACTAGTAAAGGATTTAGTGTATATACTAACAGAGTTAAATCAGCCGAAGGAAAATAAATCAGTTCCTGCCGGAGATGAACTAGAATCACTCTACATAGCCAATCAGACAGAGTCACAAATGCAGCAAAAAGAAGTGAATATACCTTCGCAACCCGTTGAGTATTCTTCTATATCTTTCGAAGAGAAGCAATCTTTTTTGTCGGAGGGAGAGAAAAGATTTCAAATTTATTTGCCAGAGAAGAAATTAGAAGATGTGATTACTGAACTACTTCACCAACTTCGATTTAGGAAATCCGAAGTGGCGCAAGAGCGAGGCCAAGAGACTCAGAAAAGGACTCATATACTATCGGTAGAGGGATTGTTGGACACGCTTAACAATTTGTCCAAGGAATTTACTGTTGATCTTCAGGAGAAAGAAATGGTGTATAACAAACTAGAGAACCTTATTAAATCTTTAACAGAGGTTAAGGAAAAAAAAGCCGAATTGCAAGATATCTTATTGATGGATAAGAAACAATTTACAGTAAAAGTACCCAAAATCTTTGAAAATCAGTATTCATTAAACAACATATTTCTAAAATCGGAGAGTGGCAGTTTAGTAGATGGGAGCAATTTTTTTGTTAATTCAATACGAGTTCCATCTTCGAGTGGTTTCACGGAAGCAACTCCTGTTGCATCGTTTGATCAGGGGTTACAATTAAAAGAAGTTCCTGTTCGATCCTCGATCGAAGAAACGATTCAACCTAAAATCATTCGTATGAGCCATATGATTGAAGATTTAGCTAATATTTTCAGGGGAGTGCTTCGCATTAGCAAAAGCATGGAAGGAACACAATTAAGGCTAAATATCTTTCCAGAACATTTGGGGCATCTGGATATTCGCATTATGGAATCGAATGGAAAGATTGCAGCACAAATAATTGCAAGTAGTCTAATGGCCAAAGAAGCTCTTGAACTCCAGATAAACCAACTAAGAACTACTTTATTACAACAAGGACTACTGATAGAAAAATTGGAGATTACACAAGAAGGCTTACATCAGACATTTGAACAGCATGGGGAACAAGCTTTTTCACAGCAACAACAAAAAGGTCAATCAGCTCCTAAGAAGAATGGTTATTCCTTGCAGGAAGAAGAAAAATTGCAACCAAGGATGAAGGACAACCAGGCTGCAAGAGTAGATTATACAATTTAATATGAAAGGGGGAGGTTATTCGAATGAACGTCTATGGTTTAAGTTCTGTCAATACAACGAATGGAGTTGCAACAGCTAGACAAGGAGAGTCTAATTCTCTTGGCCAAGATGCTTTCTTAAAAATACTAGTGGCGCAAATGAAGAATCAAGACCCAATGGAGCCTATGAAGGATACAGAGTTCATTGCTCAAATGGCACAGTTCAGTAGCTTAGAACAATTAACGAACTTAAAATAAAACCATGACTCATTTTATGGGGATGCAAAGTGGACTTGCCATCACAGAAAATGCCCATCTTATTGGTAAATCTGTTCGATGGGAACAGAAAGAAAATGAACAATTGGTTACAGGAGAAGGTGTTGTTAAAGCATTAACGATTGTGAATGGGGAATTAATGATTGAGCTTGAAAACAGCAGCAACAGAGTTTCGATTTTTTCCATTAACCATGTAGAAGAAAGTACTACTAAATAAACAATTACCCGAGAGGAGATAATCTTTATGCTTCGTTCAATGTATGCTGGTGTATCAGGAATGAAAAGTTTTCAAACAAAATTAGACGTGATTGGTAATAATATTTCTAATGTAAATACGGTAGGGTACAAAAAAAGTACAGTTAGTTTTCAAGATTTACTAAGCCAGAATCTATCAGGTAATGGTGTGAACCCGATGCAAGTAGGGTTAGGGACTTCTACTTCTGCCATAACCGTACAGCACACCCAAGGATCAGCGATGGCAACGGGAAACGGTACGGATTTAACAATCATCGGTGATGGATTCTTCGTCGTACGCGACCCTAATGGGGGACAAGAGTATTTAACACGTGCAGGGAACTTTTTAGTAGATGACGCAGGAAACTTAGTTACTCAGCAAGGTTTTCATGTTCTAAATAGTGAAGGGGCTCCTATTTCTATTGATCGTGAACAGTTCTTATCCTTTACCATTAACCAGCAAGGGTTAGTGGAGGGGAGAATGGCTGATGGATCAAATCAACAATTAGGCACTATTGGTGTTGCTGCACCAGGAAACCCATCAGCATTGGTGAAAGCTGGGGGATCCTTATATGAAATGGGAGAAGGAATTACCATTGAAAATGCAACGGTAGTGAATTCTAGGGTAGCATCTGGACAATTGGAAATGTCCAACGTTGATTTAACGGAAGAATTTACAGAAATGATTGTTGCTCAACGAGGGTTTCAAGCAAATTCCCGGACTGTAACAGTATCAGACGAGATCTTGCAGGAAGTTGTGAACTTGAAACGATAGGATAAGGGGGGAGGCTGAGAGAGGATTTATTTACCTCTCTCGCCACGCATAGTCATGATTTTATTAACTAAGTTAAATCAGTCACCGATTACCATTAATGCAATCTATATTGAAAGATTAGAAGCCACACCAGACACAGTAGTAACGCTGTTGTCAGGTAAGAAGGTTCATGTTTTAGAATCTGTAGAGGAAGTAACGGATAAAGTTACTGACTTTTATCGAAGAATTAATCTTTTATCGAGCTTACAAAATCCAAACATTAAAGAATGAGAAGGTGAGGAGTTATGGTTGATAGTTTATTAGGTGAAAACTCAAATGCCATCCTCACTGCAGAAAAGGATACTGAGGGTTACAAGGCAGATGGTGGAGGTAAGGCTAAAAAAGTCCATACGTATGATTTTAAAAAAGCGCTTCGCTTTTCTCAAGATCAAATTCGTACCATCACACGAATACATGAAAATCATGTTCGTTTATTAACATCCTACTTTTCTACACAGCTCCGAACATTTGTCCAAATATCTGTTCAGTCTGTCGAACAATGCCCCTACGAAGAGTTCCTCCGTAGAGTAGAAAAAAAATCGATTCTCGGAGTATTTAAAGCAGCGCCTCTGCAAGGGACAATGGTGATGGAGTTTTCTGCAGCGTTTGCTAATGTCATGTTTGATCGCTTGCTTGGTGGCCAAGGGAAATTAACGAATACGAACGATGAATTAACGGAAATAGAGCTTTCGATTATAGAAAGGGTATTTAAAAAATCATTAGCAAGCTTTGGTGAAGCATGGTCGTCTGTCGATAAATTAGACCCAGTTTTAAAGGAAATTGAATTAAACCCACAGTTTTTAACAATTGCACCACCTAATGAAACGGTAATACTCGTCTCATTAACTACTACCATAGGAAAAGAACAGGGCTCGATTAATATTTGCCTACCCCACGTAGTATTAGAACAAATTTTGCCGAAATTAACAGCGAAGCATTGGCTCGCGAATCAAAAGAAAACGATAGCTGCCCATGACGTAGAAGAATTGGAGAAAAAACTTCAGCAGGCAAAGTTAGATGTGAAAGCGATACTTGGGCAAACGAAGATAGACCTGGGAGATTTTTTAAATCTAAAAAAGGGAGATGTGGTTCGACTAAGTGAAACATGTGATGCTCCCGTTATGATAATGGTAGATAAAAAACTGAAGTTTTAGGGCAACCGGGAATTTCTAAAGGTAGAATGGCGGTACAAATAATGGAAGTTTGCGGAAAAGGAGAAGAACTGGAATGAAAGAAAATGAGTTATCTCCAGATGAGATAAAGGCATTACTAGGTTTAAAGGAAGAAGTGACAAAAACAGTTCCGAATTCATCTATATCGAATAAAGAGAAAGAAGTATTACATGAACTGTTTAGCCTTTCTTTAGGAGGCTCCTGTCAAACACTTTCCAAAGACTTCAATCAAGAGGTAGAAGTAACGGCATTAAAACTTACTACCATAACTAAGGAAGAGTTCCTTAATGGTAATTTACCCACTTACTATATGGTAATAAGTGAATTTTCAGGTGGAGTAAATGGGCGGTATTTTCTTACTATCTCCGCTGCAGATGCTGAGAATTTAAAAGTGTTATTGGTTCATAGTGGGCAGACAGATAGCCTGAATAAAGAGGAACAGGTTATCGAGGCAGTACTTCAACCAATCCTTCAATCTGTGATTAAGACCTTAGGAACAATCCTCAATGTGGAGCTTTACCAACACATAACGGGTTTGGATGTGGTAACTAACCCTTCAACCACTAATTTGGATTCTTTTACAGAAGAGCATTCGTTCGTCAAATCAGGCTTTTCCATAAAAGTTGGGGTGGATAAAGAAGTAATATTTAATAGTTATATCCCTGAACGTACAGCAAAACAAGTGGTTAACTTACTAGTGAATCAAGAAAACTTACAGGAGGTAGAAGAGATGCCTTTTCAATCCATGGACCCTTTAGCGAATAATGAAAATAAGAAAGTGGATGCAGGCGTAGAATCTAACATCCAATCTGTGCAGTTTTCCAATTTTAATGCATCGGAAACAACGGATTTTTCAACCAATAATTTGAATATGCTGTTGGATATTCCTCTTCAAGTCACAGTTGAGCTAGGACGAACTAAAAGAATGGTCAAGGAAGTTCTAGAGATATCCCAAGGCTCTATCATAGAACTTGATAAATTAGCAGGAGAGCCAGTTGATATTTTAGTAAATAATAAATTAATAGCTGTAGGGGAAGTTGTTGTAATTGATGAAAATTTTGGTGTTAGAGTAACGGAAATTGTTTCAAAGCTCCGTTAAAACCTAGGTAAGGAGATTGCAAGATTGATTGTAAAAAAAGCATTATACGTTGTTGTTTTATTAATAATAATTTCAACCCCTACTTGGAATGTTCCAATTGCTGAGGCTGACTACAAATGTTTACGACAGTTTTCATGGGGAACAGACTCCAGATTCAGAAGAAAGCCAAGATGAAATTATGTCTAGTCTTAATGACGGGAGAAGTACCGGGGTTATTATTGGCCAACTTTTTCTTTACACTTTACTTATTTTGCTATTAATCTATGGATTAATAAAATTTCTTTCGTTAAAACAAAGTAAATTCCAACCTAATCAAGTGGTAAAGATGCTGGGAGGAACGTCATTAGGAAACAACAAATCCTTACAATTAATAAAAGTTGGCGGGAAGGTTTATTTAATCGGTGTGGCTGACCAAGTAAACTTGATTAAGGAAGTTACAGATACAGAGGAACTTCATGTTATTGAGAGTGATTTGGAGGCAAGTAAACAACTTCCATTTTCGGAAGGAATGCTGGATTTTTATAAAAGTACAGTTAGCCAATGGCTTGGAGCAAAGGGAAAGAATCATGACTTCAAAGAGATGTTTCAACAAAGCTTAAGGAGACAAAAGGAGAAGCAAGATGAGCTGACGGGAACATTGAAGCAGGAGCAGGATAAAGAGGAGAAGCTAAAATGATCAATACGCTTATTTTTATTCCTGGAATCAATTTCGGTACAGATGCCCCTGGAGATGTTGCAGTAACATTACAGCTATTATTTCTTTTAACTGTATTGTCTATCGCACCTGCAATATTGATTATGCTCACAAGCTTTACAAGAATCATCGTTGTTTTATCCTTGTCAGAACAGGATTAGGGACACAATCGATGCCACCAAATCAAGTCCTTGTTGGCTTAGCGTTGTTTTTTAACTTTTTTTTGTAATGTCACCCATTATAACCAATGTAAATGAAACGGCATTGCAACCTTATTTAGCTGGGGAGATAACACAAGAAGAGGCATTGGATACGGCGGTTATACCTATAAAAGAATTCATGGCGAAGCATACCCGGGAAAAGGATTTAGCTTTGTTTATGAATTATGCAGGCATGCCGAGACCAAGTAGTTTAGAGGAGATTCCTTTGTCAGCGTTGATTCCCGCATTTGCTATAAGTGAGTTAAAAACGGCATTTCAGATTGGGATTGTTATTTTTATTCCGTTTTTAATTATTGATATGGTGGTGGCCAGTACACTGATGGCAATGGGGATGATGATGATTCCGCCTGTAATGATCTCCCTGCCTTTTAAAATATTGTTGTTTGTCCTTGTTGACGGCTGGTATTTAATTATCGAATCACTGCTCATTAGTTTTTAAGATAGGGGAGAAGGAAAGTGACACCAGATACAGTCATAAAATTAGCGGAACAATCGATTTATACGATTATTATGGTAGCAGCGCCAATGCTACTCATAGCATTAGGTGTCGGCTTGCTTGTAAGTGTTTTTCAAGCCATGACACAAATCCAAGAACAAACCCTTGCCTTTGTGCCGAAAATAATAGCCGTATTTATTTCCATTGTTTTATTCGGACCGTGGATGCTGACGAGACTGTTGGACTTTACACGAAACTTATACCAACAACTCCCTCATATTATTGGGTAGGCAGTAATGAATGAGTATATAGAGCTATTACCTTATGTATTATTAGTTTTTGTTCGTTTAACAAGCTTCTTTGTCATAGCGCCACTCTTTTCCATGAGAGGTGTTCCGAATCAATTTAAGGTGGGCCTTGCTTTCGCTGTCACGTTAATAGTAGTTCCGGTTGTTCCTAGCGAAACCCAGATTGCTATGGATCTTTCATATATCCTTTTGATTTTAAAAGAATTCAGCGTAGGGATGATGCTAGGGTTCACAGCAGCACTATTGTTATTTGCTGTGCAGACAGCTGGGGCATTTATCGATTTTCAGATGGGGTTTGCTATGGCAAACGTGATGGATCCTCAAACAGGCAGGCAAGTACCTATTATTGGCCAATTTAAGTATTTACTTGCACTGCTCTTTTTATTGGCCACGGATGGGCATCACCTTATGCTTCAAGGAGTTATGCGTAGTTTTCAACTTGTTCCAATAGAAGTTCTGGCCATTACTCCCGGTATGGATAGAGTAGCTTCTTTCATTACAATGCTATTTTTAGAAATGTTTTTGATTGCTTTGCAGATGGCTTTGCCTATCGTAGGGGCACTGCTGTTAGTAGATGTGGCCCTTGGGATTTTGGCGAAGACAGTACCGCAGTTAAACATTTTCGTTGTGGGTTTTCCCCTTAAGATCTTTCTAGGATTTATTTTATTACTGTTTACGATTCCACTGTTTTTTTTACTTATTGCAAAATCTCTTTCAAAAAATCATCTCAAGTATGGGACAGTTGATTCAAATATTAGGGGGTACATAACTCGTGTTTTATCTTCCTCTCGACTTGCAGCTGTTTGCTGCCGAAAAAACAGAAAAAGCAACACCACAGAAGCGGCAGGAGAAAAGGCGAAAAGGAGAGGTAGCAAAAAGCGCTGAAGTGCCCTCTGCCATGATAATGTTCGGCGGGGTAATCGTCATTTATTTTCTTGGTGGCTGGATGTTAGAGCAATTTATGATTATTTTCCGACTGAACTATACGCAGTATATAGGTTGGAATTTAACCCCTCAATTAATAAGTACATTATTTGAGCAAATGGCAATGCAGGGAATTAAAATAGTAGCTCCTGTAATGGTAATTGCCGTTGTTTTCGGATTTATTGGTAACTACATCCAAATAGGACCGATTTTTACAACGGAACCATTAAAGATAAAGTTAGAACGAATCAACCCAATTCAAGGTGCGAAACGGATTTTTTCCATTCGTGCGTTAGTAGAGTTAACGAAATCATTAATGAAGGTAGCGATTATCTCTACGGCAGCTTTTGGGGTGTTATGGTCGAAAAGAGAGGAACTTCATTTATTATCACAGCAGACGATCAATGAGTCTATTACGTTTATCGGTTTGCTCATGTTTCAAATGGCTTTGACTGCAATAATTGTCCTATTAATTTTAGCTGTTTTTGACTATATCTACCAGAAATATGAGTTTGAAAAGGGAATAAGAATGTCCAAGCACGATATTAAAGATGAATTCAAAAAAACAGAGGGTGACCCCCTCATAAAATCGAGAATTAAAGAAAAGCAACGGCAGATGAGTATGAATCGGATGATTCAAGAACTTCCCAATGCGGATGTCCTCATTACTAACCCTACTCATTATGCAGTGGCAATAAAATATGATCCAGAAACGATGGATGCTCCTATGGTCATTGCGATGGGGAAAGATTACATTGCCTTAAAGATAAAAGAAAAAGCTAGGGATTTAGAAATTATGATTATGGAAAATAAACCGTTGGCACAGGCTTTGTATCATCAGGTGGATGTTGGTGACAGCGTTCCAGAAGATTTGTTTATGGCTGTGGCAGAGGTTTTAGCATATGTCTATAGATTAAAAGGAAAGTCCATTTAATAGGGGGAGGAAAAGAGCTTGAAAATTAGGGATTATGCAATTTTAGTAGCCGTTATTATGATAGTGGTCATGATGGTTATTCCTCTTCCGCCATTGTTATTAGATCTCTTAATTATATTTAATATTAGTTTAGCTATAACAATCATCCTAGTAGCAATGAATACAAAGGAAGCTTTGCAGTTTTCTATTTTTCCTTCATTGTTGTTACTGACTACATTGTTCAGGTTAGGTCTGAACGTTTCCACAACGAGATCCATTTTGACCCATCAGGATGCTGGTGAGGTAATTGCCACGTTTGGTTCGTTTGTCGTTGGGGGAAGTGCAGTTATTGGAATATTAGTGTTTTTAATTTTGGTAATTATACAGTTTCTCGTAATAACTAAGGGTACGGAAAGGGTTGCAGAGGTTGCGGCCAGATTTACCCTCGACTCCATGCCTGGAAAACAAATGAGTATTGATGCCGACCTAGGTGCAGGGATTATTTCTGAGCAAGAGGCTAAAAAACGGAGAGAAAAAATTAGTCAAGAAGCAGATTTTCACGGAGCAATGGATGGTGCTAGTAAATTTGTTAAAGGGGATGCCATTGCTGCAATTGTCATTACGATTATCAATATTATTGGAGGCTTAGTTATTGGTGTTGTTGTACACGGTATGTCTTTTGGCGAAGCAGGAGCATTGTTTACTTTATTGTCCATTGGAGATGGACTAGTTAGCCAAATACCGGCTTTGCTTATTTCCACAGCAGCAGGGATTGTCGTTACGAGGGCAGCATCTGATGGGAATCTAGGTTCTGATATAACAAAACAAATTTTGGCTATCCAAAGCTTTTGTATGTAGTTGCTGGGACACTTATTGTCATTGCGGTTGCGTCTCCTATTAGTGGGCTGTTAGTTTTCCCTATTGCTGGGTTAATTATTTTCGGGGCATATACATTGCAAAAAAATCTAACTGCTTCGGAAGAAGAAGAAATAGAATCTACCGATGCTAAAGAATTAGAGGAAATGAAGAGCCCTGAAAGTATTAATGATTTATTGCATGTGGATGCAATTGAATTCGAGTTTGGCTACGGATTAATTCCCATTGCCGATAAAAATCAAGGCGGCGATTTATTGGACAGGGTAATTATGATTCGCAGGCAATGTGCTATGGAACTGGGTATCGTCGTACCTGTTATACGTATTCGTGATAATATTCAACTTCAGCCTAATGAATATGTTATAAAAATCAAGGGGAATCGTGTAGCAAGAGGAGAGATAATGCTTGATCATTTCTTGGCGTTAAGCCCTGGTGTAGATGATGATCGGATCGAAGGGGTTGAGACAGTAGACCCTGCCTTTGGGATGCCTGCTCTATGGATAAATGAAGGAATGAAAGAAGAGGCGGAGCTTTCAGGCTATGCAATTATCGATCCCCCGTCTGTCGTATCTACCCATTTAACGGAAGTAATTAAGCGCCATGCCCATGAACTAATTGGAAGGCAGGAAGTTAAATCTTTAATAGATAATATTAAAAACGATTCTCCTACTGTCGTAGAGGAGTTAATACCAAACCTTATGACGATTGGTGAGATTCAAAAGGTATTAATGAAGCTGCTGAAAGAAAAAGTATCAATTAGAAATATGCTGATTATCTTGGAAACATTGGCAGATTATGCAACGCAAACGAAAGATATTGATCTGCTTACAGAGTATGTAAGACAAGCACTCTCTAGACAAATTACCTTGCAGTATTCTGTTGAAAATCAAGCGTTAAAGGTTATTACAGCAGGAGCTAGTTTAGAAAAGAAATTATCAGATTCGGTTCATCGTACGGAGCAAGGAAGCTATTTGTCTATTGATCCAGAAACATCACAAACTATTTTTCAGAAAGTATCAGAACAAGTTTCCCAGTTGCAACAATCAGGAATTCAGCCAGTTCTGTTAACCTCACCTGCAATTAGGATGTATATGAGGCAGTTTATTGAGCGGTTTGCTCCAGAGCTTCCAGTACTCTCCTATAATGAACTGGAACCAGATATAGAAATTCAGAGTGTTGGAGTGATTAATATCTCATGAGACTGAAAACATACGTTGTCAATAATATTAGTGAAGCGATGCCGATTATTAAAAAGGACTTAGGCACTGAAGCCCTTATTTTGAATACAAAAAAAGTTAAAAGAGGAGGGTTTTTAGGCTTTTTTCAAAAAGAAAAAATGGAAGTGATCGCAGCAGTTGAATCGAAACCGGTACGAAAACATCCCAAAAAAGAAGTCTCTTTCCCTCCTCTAAAGGCAATGGAGTTAAAGGAAACTTTAGCTAAAGGAGAAGAGGGACCTTCAACTACTTCTTCACTTTATGGAGATGCCAATTCTAACGTAGAGCTTATCCATGAGTTGAAGCATCTTAAACAATTCATAATGAGGGTAATGGAGGATGACCGGTTGCCTGAACCTTTAGCTGGTATGAATCAACAGTTTCTAAAGCAGGAGATATCACCCCAAGTTCGTTCCGAACTAATTTCAAGTTTAATGATCAAGGTGGAAAAATCAGGTGAGTTTACTGCTGCTCAAATAAAAAAGGCTGCGAAGGAAGAAATTATCAAACTGATTAATGAATATGTAAAGAAGGTTGTTACAAACCAAAAGGACCCTAAAGTCATCTGTTTTATTGGACCGACAGGGGTTGGGAAGACAACGACAATTGCAAAAATTGCTGCTGATTATATGTTAACAAAAGATAAACAGGTGGGATTAATTACATCAGATACGTATCGTATTGCTGCTGTAGAACAACTGAAAACCTATGGAAGTATCTTAAATATCCCTGTAAGAGTAGTAGACACCTTTAAAGAACTGACGGGAGCTATGGAGGAATTAAAGAATTGTGATGTTATTCTAATGGATACTGCGGGGAGAAATTATCAGCAAAAACAATATATTAATGAGTTGGAGCAGTTACTAAGTAACAAGGACGAAATAGAAATTAACTTAGTTTTAAGTTTGACGTCCAAGTATGAAGACATGAAGCTTATTATTGATAACTTTCAGTCTATAAAAATGGAACAGTTAATCCTTACGAAAAAAGATGAAACAAGTTCTGTGGGCAATATTTTAAATTTATTGCATGACTACGGAATCCCTTTAAAGTATATAACGACAGGTCAAAATGTCCCTGATGATATTGTTACAGTTACTCCGCAGTTGATTGCAGACTATATTTTAGGAGAAGATGACTATGCTTGATCAAGCAAAAGGGCTGAGGGAGAAAATACAAAAAAAAACAGAAAGATAAGAAGCAGCGGAATACGAGGGTAATTGCAGTGACAAGTGGTAAGGGTGGCGTGGGAAAGTCGAATTTTGCATTAAACTTTGCCCTTTGCCTTGTTAGGCAAAAACGTAAGGTGATAATTTTTGATGTAGATTTAGGTTTCGCAAATATTGACGTATTGTTAGGCAGATCCCCAAGGGAATCAATTGCTACGATGCTTGAAAAGGATTTGTCTATTGCTGATATTATGGAAGATGGACCTGAAGGCTTAAAATTTATTTCTGGCGGGACTGGATTTAGTGAACTATTTCATATGGGTGAAGGACATCTAGCTAAATTTTTTAATGAACTAAGTAGTCTCCATGGGGAAGCCGATTTCATCATTTTAGATACAGGAGCAGGGCTTTCTCAAGAGAATTTACGGTTTATTTTGGCTGCTGATGATGTCATCTTGGTGACGACTCCTGAGCCTACATCCATTACGGATGCTTATGCAGTAGTAAAAATGGTGACATTAAAAAAACGGAATATTCCTATTAAAATCTTAATAAATCAATGTACGAACGAGAAGAAGGGGAACAGACAGCAGCAAATTTTAAAAAGGTAGCTGCGGAGTTTCTTCATAAGCAAATTGAAACTTTAGGGTATATTCCTGAAGATAGGAATGTATCCATGGCTGTAAGAGGTCAAGTTCCTTTATTGATGGCTTTTCCTAAGAGTGCTGCTACGTTGGCAATGGAAAGGGTAACTTGTGAATTTTTACAACTTCCTGTGTCTTATAAGCTAGGGATTCGAGGATTTTTATTGAAATTAATGCTGAAGTGACCGTATAACGCGGAAAAGGTGGTGAAGCTATTGGTGAACAATAAACTGTCCAAAGAAGAACTTTCTCTTTGGGGGAAATGGCAAAAGCAACAAAATAACCAAGCTGGTGATGAATTAGTAAAAAAATACCTTCCTTTAGTTGAGTATGTTACGGAACGGTTTATGATTAGTTTACCTAAAACAGTGGATAAACAAGATATTTATAGCTATGCCTTGGAAGGGCTTCTTGATGCTCTCAACAAATTTAATATAAAGAAGGATTTAAAGTTTGAAACGTATGCCACATGGCGGATTAAAGGGGCAATTATTGACGGTCTCCGGCAGAGCGATTGGCTCCCCCGGTCAGTCAGGGAAAAAGTAAAAAAAAATTGAAAGGCATATGTTGACTTAGAACAAAAATATAATAAGTCTGTAACAGATGATGAAGTTTGTCGCTACTTGGGGATTACAAAGCAAGAGCTCCATCGGGCTGTGTCGGAAGCTGCTTTGTCGGCAATGATCTCCATTGACGAAGTAATCGATGAGGATAATGATGTTAGAAAGTACACAAGCATTCCTGACCCTCATGCTGTTCAGCCAGAGAGGGTATTTTTTGAACAAGTGACAAAAGAAGCATTGGTGAAAGCAGTAGAAAGGTTACCAGAAAAAGAAAAGCTTGTTGTTTCATTATGTTATTTTGAAGAATTAAGGTTGACAGAGATTGCAGATGTTTTAAGTATTAGTGTTTCACGAGTTTCGCAGTTGCACTCAAAAGCAATGTTGCGCCTGCACGGGGCAATTATGTCTGTTTATGAGCATTTATAAATTAACTGAAGGTCTAATTTAGAAGGAAGGTTTGGTGATCTTGTGGAAGGGTTTCTAATTGCGCTACTTTTTTGTCTTTGCATTCGTCAATCTTGGGTTAACTATTTTTTTGTTGAAGAAGGAAAAAGAAAACAGGCCTTCAATAGATCCAGAAATCCTTCATCATAATATGGAAGAATTTGTGGTAAAGATGGAGAAAGAAAATAATGAACTATATGAAAGAATGATCAATTACATAAAGGAAAAGGAAACTATTTTGGAGAAAAGGATTAGTTCTGCGGAAAAAAAAACTTTCATCAGAAAGACGCTATTATTAATTTGGAAGAACATAATGTTAACCATCTAGCAGAAAATTCAGTGAGCAGAAAGAAAAGGATACTATCATCCAATTGCACAAGCAAGGCTTCTCTACGAAACAAATTGCGAAGATTATGCAAAAGGAGATAAGTGAAGTGGAACTCTATGTGAAAATGATAACAGTGAAACAAGGAAAACTTAAATAACTGGGGTGTATTTTTGTGCGGATTGAAGGGCAAACCAACTTTTCTATGGAGAAACTTTTTAAAAGGCTCAGGAGTAGAAAAATCTAATGGTTCCTTTGCAAATATATTAAATAATTCAAGTGAAAAATTGCATTATGAAGCGTTAAGTAGGCTAGTTAAACTAGTTGATTTGCAAGGAGAAAAGCTGATAAAGCATAGAACAATTGAGAATTTTAGGGATTATAAGAAGTTTATACAGAGGTTTGTTCAGGAGGCAGTTAGTTCAGGTTTACATTTAGCAGATAGACATGATACGTATGCTGATGGAAATGTGAAAACTGTTCAAATAATTGAAGTGATTGATGATAAATTACTAGAACTTTATGAAGAAGTAATGAATATGGAAGAAGATAGAATTGCTATTCTTAGTTTAGTTGGTGAGATTAAGGGTTTAATTATTAATTTGTATATGTAGACTTCAGAAATAACCTGTAACGGCAAAGTCCTTACTATTACCAAGATGTAAGCTATTGGGAATTATAACTTGTATTAACTTTTGTATGTCAATGTCATTTTGGGGAGGGTGCAGATGAGAGAAACCGCAGAGAATTCTTCCGTGTAGATTTTAGTCCAATGTTGGATGGAAAAATCACCGTATATGGTGGAGAATACTATTATATACGTATTGATAATATTAGTGTCGGAGGTATGAAATTCATGTCTACTGTAGATATACCAATTGGAACAGTGATTGAATGCCGTTTTAATATACTTGATTCATCCTTTAGAATATTTGCCGCAATTGTACATAAATATACAATGGTAAGTGATGTGGAATACCGTGTGAAATTTGATATTGACCGACGAACAACAACAGAACTATTTCAACAGTTGAATAAATATTTAATTGTGCAGCGTAGGAAAAAATCATAATGTCATAGTGTAGTAAAAAAATGTGATTTTAGCGATAATACGTTTCCGAAGCCTTCCTGTTAGTAAGTAATGGGAAGGCTATTAGTTTTGTAAAATTAAATTTGTGTGTTAAGTGGGAATTTGAAGCTTGACTAAAAATCATCTCGATTGTGTTGTTTTTCTTAAAGTGAATCTCCCCAATTTAATAAATTGAGGGAACAGACCCATTTCCATTATTTTTTCACAAAGATTTAAGGTTTATTTAATGTTATTCTATTTTAATTCGTGATTTAATAGTAGTGGTGGTATTTTTATTTAAATGGCTCTTTTCGCATAGATTGTTGTTTTTGAGCAATATTTTGGGCTTGGTTACGCTACAGGCGGACGCTTTCCGCGGGCAATGCCTCAGCCTCCTCGGAGACAACTGAAAAGGCACGTTCTTAGCCGTTCAGTTGCCGTAGCAATGAGCGTAGCCGTTGCATGGTCTTAATGTTAGCTTTGAGTGCTCTTCTCAAAGCTAACGCGCAACGAGCGAAGCCATTGCCACTCTTTTTCCCTGCGGTGTCTTCGTCTATTAACCCTGTCTCTTCCTCTGCTAGCATTTCTTTGTAGCATTTTCCGTCGAGACAACTTGTAGCTAATTCAAGAAGCTAAGCTCGTCTCTGGAGTCGCCTTCTTCCGCTCCACCAAGCCTTGTTAAAATAGCGACAAAGTTTACGAAAAGAGCCATTTAAAATAACGAAGCAAGTGCTTGCTCAAAACAACGATGGCTATACAGCCACCACCATAAAAGGAAACTATAAATAAGTAGTTGATTTCCGCTACAGGCACTCCCTTTCCGCGGGAGGTTGTGGAGCCTCCTCGGCTTCGCCTGAGGTGTCTCCCCTTAACCTCTTTTCCCGCAGGAGTGTCGTGCCTTACGCAAAAAATCAACTTTATTAACCATAGTTTCTGTATAAAAAGCTCAAAACACTAGCTTTTCGAACATACCCTATACCATTCCAATAATCGTGTAGGCAATATTAACTGAATGATGATTTACCCGCAATAATTCATTCATCACATCCACATAAACTGCACTTAATCTACTGCTCTCATTTTCACCATGATTAAAATGTTCAAACCTTAAATTCTTTTCCATTCTTAAAATCATTGGATTACGATTTATAACTTCAATCGCCTTACTTTCGTCCCCTTCAGAAAAGGATTCCATTGCCAGGCGATAACTGTCCTTCACTTCTTTATAAAACTCTATAATTCCTTCTGTTTCCCACTTATTTAAACTTGTACGGGTATCCTCCAGTTTTGTCGTAATGATTGCGACTTGCTGAAGGGAGTCAGATATTCCTTCTAAGTGATTATTTATATATAAATGTTTCAGGTTCTCGCTGGATTCTTCATCCGATAAATCCCTTTTTGTTATGTCTTGAAGATAGTGGTATATATGCTTATAAATAGCGTCTATCGTATCTTCATACTGAATCACAGCCTGGCGTTGAACTGGTTTTGCATTATCCAATAAGTCTTCAAACTTAACAAACATTTTTCCTCTATTAAATTTGCCATATGGGATAATTCACTCTTTGTCTTTACTAAGGCAACAGTTGGTACTTCTAAACTCTCTTTATCCAAATACTTAATATGCTTCGGTGTTTTTTTCCTTATAAGGCAACAGCTTTACCATCCAGTCGGCAAATTTATTACAGAACGGCAATAAGATAAGTAAATTGGCGATATTAAAAACCGTATGGGCATTGGCAATTTGCCGCTCCACATCTCCACCAGTCATATTTAAAGCATGAACAAACAATTGGGTAAATGGAAGAAATACTAACACCCCGATTATTTTAAAAATTGCATGGGCAACTGCTGTTCGCTGCGCATCTTTCGAGGCATTAAGGCTAGAAATTAATGCTGTGACTACTGTTCCAACATTTGCCCCGTAGACAATAGCAATCGCTGCTTCAATCGTTAATGTACCTGATGCAGCAAGGGTCATGGCAATAGCAATCGTCGCTGCACTGTTTTGAATAATAGCCGTAAAAATCAAAGCAATGAGAACCGTAATAATCAAATTATCTGTTAAATACACAAAGGCTTCCGCAAATTCAGGATTATTCTGTATAGGAAGCATCGCCTCCGTAATCATTCCCATCCCAAAGAAAACAAAACCAAAGCCTAAAACAATTGTACCAACAGCTTTTACCTGAGGAGATGCAACAAAAAAAATGAGTACCCCTAGCGCAACAAAGATAAGTGCATAGTCTGTAATTTTGAAAGCTATTAACTGAACCGTTAACGTTGTTCCAATTGCCGAGCCTAGCATAACACCCATCGCTTGCCTTAACGTCATTAACCCAGCATTTACGAAACCTACGACCATAACTGTAGCAGCACTAGAAGATTGAAGGACAGCAGCCAGTACCATCCCGGCAAAAGATCCATACAATTGGTTTTTTGTTACTCTACTTAAAAAATTCTTTAAATGTTGGGAAGCTGATTTCTTTAACCCTTCACTGGCAATATACATTCCATAAAGGAAAATTCCTAGCCCGCCTAACACCCCCATTATTAATTGAATCCAATCCATCTAAATCCTCTCCCTAGTATCTACTTCTCACGACTTGCCTTGTCACATTTACTACGTGATCAGCACTTCTTTCTAAATACCGGCTCACAAGAAGCAAGTTTGACAATGACTCTATATTCTCTGTGTCTTGTTTCATTTCAAGAACAAGTCTTTCTCGTAAACGATGAAAATAATTATCCACTTCATCATCTTTAGCTTCAACAGATTTTGCATCAGTAATCGTTTTATCTTTTAACACCTCAATACTTTCCTTTAACATTGATTCAGTTAGTTGACTCATTTCATGGATCATAACGTATATATCAGAATTTTCTTCAATCTCTAAGTATTGGCTTGTATCAGCAATGTTTACGGCATAATCGCCAATTCGTTCATACTCCCTTGATACTCGCATCATTGTAGCAAGTGCTTTTAATTCTTGAGGTAAAGGCGGCTGGATGATGATTAACTGAAGTACAGAAGAATGTATTTTTTCATCGAATTCATCTACTCGTTTATCTAATTTTAGAACTTCTTCCATTTTTTCATTATTTTGCTGTACTAATGATTCTACGGAGATGACAATTTCCTTACCAGCAATTTCGGCCATTTGGACAATTTTCCGCTGTATTGCATCCATCGCATCTGTAAAGGTTCTTAAGTTTTCAGCCAATGGTATCAACTCCTTCGTAAAAATTTTTGTAACAACTTCAAATAGCAGGTTTAAAATTAAGACTGGCCGAAGCCAGTCTTATAAAACAAACAAAAACTATTCCTATATTATATTAGTAAATTAAATAATTTAGAACAGCGTTTACTCATTAGAGTTTATAGAAAAAAAGTTTCCTGGAAATCACTTTGCTCGTCCCTGACAGGAGAAACACTCCCCTGCCATGGTGTTGCTCCACCTAAACTCACTGTTTAAATTCTACTATATTATAAAAACCCCATTACACAGAAGAAAAGTAATACTGCGCAGTGGAGTCATATTTCCACCTATTAATAATTCAGAAATAATTAAATCCCCACATCCCATAATAGCGGATTCCCTACTGAAGTTGCTAATGCTCCTGCTGCTAATGCATCTAAAATTTCTTGCTTCTCTTTTATTAACCCTCCTGCAATGATAGGAAGATCCACTCTCTCCGTTAATTCATGGATAACACGGGGAATAATGGCAGGCAGTACTTCAATTGCATCAGGGCGCAATGTATGGTGCATGGCAACGGTGCGATCAAATGCATTATAATCAATTAAAAACGATCGTTGTATCGTAATTAAGCCTTCATCTTTTGCTAAAGGTATAAATTGACTCTTCGTAGTAATTATACCATCTGGACGCCATTTTCTAGCAACATAACGAATACCATCCTTGTTATTGGCCAATCCACCAATAAAGTCCATGTGCACAAAAACAGTTTTTCCAGCATCCTTTAAACGTACGATCTGATCAGGCACCGTAAGAAGATCACCCTTCATGATAAATATCATATTTGAGTAACTATTAATGGCCGTTTCTATTAAATTAGAATAACTATCTGAATTAGAATTACCAATTGATGCAATCACTTGTGATTCCACCATATCAACAATCGATTTCGTCATTCTTACCAGTCCTTTTTTTAAGAATATTTCGAATTCACTCACGTACTTATATCTTATTATAATGAATTCAAAACTGGTAAGTAAAGAAGAGGTTGTCTCAATGGGTAATTTCCCAGTTGAGACAACCACTCATTTATTAATTAGTACCAATTTCAGTAACTCAATTATTGATTAGCTCGACGATAGTTCTCAAGCTCTGTGTTAATCTCATCATGTACTCTGTTAATCGCTTCGATTGGATCTCCACCATCATGAATACTTTCAATTGCGTTTACTACTCTTTCCCTAACTTCAGGGAATACGCCAATTAAAGCACCTTGCGTAGCAGGAGACAAAGTAGTATTTTGTAACTGCTCAACAGTCGTTAAGAACTGTGGATATTCTTCGTAACGTTGCTGTAAATAAGGCTCATCGTATGCAGCTTTTGTAATTGGGAAATACCCTGTATCTGCAGCCCATTTCGCCTGAATTTCAGGTTGTGCTGAAAACTTCACGAATTCCCAAGCAGCTTTTTGTACTTCTTCAGGAATATCTGCCAAAATCCAAACTGACGCTCCACCTACAATAACCCCTTGTGGGTCCATACCGTCTGCTGTCGGAAGGAATGCCGTTCCAACTTCAAATTCTGCATTATTAATTGTTCCTGCTAACGAGGCAGTGGAGTCTAAGTACATTGCTACTGTTTCTCCTTGGAATGCTGCACGATGATCATCCCATGGACGACCGTAATCTCCTAATACACCATCAGCTTTCATGTCTGCTAACCATTGGAACCAACGGGTTCCTTCTTCACCATTAATTAATGATTCAGTAGGCTCACCAGAACGACCGTTATCATTATTCACCAATAAGCCACCTTGGTTTGCAATCATTTGTTCTGTGAACCAACCGTTTGTAATAACAGAGAATCCATCTACACCACTACCAAAATGATCCACTATTTGTCTAGCTGCCTCATGAACTTCACTAAACGTACGAGGAGGGCTCTCTGGATCTAGTCCAGCCTCTCTAAACATATCTTTGTTATACACCATGATCGGATTAGAAGTGTTAAAAGGCATGGAGTAAAGTTTGCCATCTACTTGGTAATAAGCCAAGATATTTTCTTCTAATAAAGAGATGTCAAAATTATCTTCGTCAATAAACGTTTGCATTGGCTCAACATAACCACTTTCAATCATATACTTCGTACCAACTTCAAATACTTGTACAAGAGCAGGTGCTTCACTTGTGCCAGCAAGTTGGCGAAGCTGTGTCAATGATTCTTCATAAGTACCTTGGTAAATCGCTTCTACATGATATTCATCTTGGCTTTCGTTAAATGCTGCCGCCATCTCCTGTACTGATTCACCTAAGTTACCACCTAATCCATACCAGAAATCAACAATAATTCTTCCATCATCTGTTGTTCTTACTTCACTAGAAGAATTACCACAAGCTGCCATTGTCACAATTAACAAAATTGCCGCCACCAATAGCACTGAGTGTTTGAACCAACTTTTTACCATTTTCCATCCCCCTAAAATAATTTCATAATTTATCCTTTCAATGCTCCTTGCATCAATCCTCTACGGATTTGTTTAATTCCAAGGAACAATAAAAGCAATGTTGGTATGAGGATAATAATTACACCAGCCATGATTGTATTCCATGAAGTAGCTGATTCTTGAGAGATCATCATCCTAATTCCGATTTGAACCGTACGAGCATCATTATTACTCGTTACTAATAACGGCCATAAGTACATATTCCAAGTTGTTAAGAATGCATAAATAGCTAGTGCACTTAACATGGGTCCTGATAACGGTAGTGCAAAGGACCAGTAAAAACGAAAACGGGAACAGCCGTCAATTTGAGCAGACTCGAATAATTCCCGAGGAATTGTTTTAAAATGCTGCCGTAATAAGAAAATACCAAAGGCTGTTGTTAAAAATGGGACAGTTAATGCCAAATAACTATTTAGCCAACCTAAGTTTAAAATTGTAACAAAGTTCGGGATCATTGCTGCTTCCCATGGAATCAACAATGTTGAAATAAACAGGAAGAAGAAAAAGTTTCTACCTTTGAAAGGAACAAATACAATCGCATAAGCTGCTAAACTACACAAAAGCAATTGACCAATTGTTACGGTTGATGAAACGATGAAACTATTAATCAAAAACTGTAATAACGGCACATCTTGGAAGACACTAATATAACTATCAAAATTAATTGATGTAGGTATATACTGACCTCGACTCAATTGAGAAGGGGTAAGAAAACTTGCTAATAGAGCAAATAATACCGGGAAAAAGATGATTAACGCCGATAAGGACAATAGAAAATAGACTAGTATTTTTTTCATCATTGGTAATGCACCTTCTTTTCTCCGACTTTAAACTGCAAGATCGTAACAATAAGAATGAAGAAAAAATAAAATGATCGCTTGAGCACTTGCAGTACCAAATCTAGAAAACTCGAAAGCTTCTTTATAAATGGAATAAACGATGATATTTGTTGCCTCATTAGGCCCCCCGCCAGTGAGGATATGAATCTGCCCAAACGATTGAAATGAATTAATCAGTGTTACGGTAATAACAAAGAATAACGTTGGGGACAACAACGGTAAAGTTATTTTAAATAGTCGTTGAAAATAACCGGCACCGTCAATTAAAGCACTTTCATACAACTCTTGGGAGATACTTTGCAACCCACCAAGAAGGATAATAAAGTTAAAGCCAATCCCCATCCATACGGTGGTGACGGATACCGATACGAGGGCCCATTGTCTCGACGTAAGCCAAGCTACTCCTTCTATTCCAAAAACACTAAGTATATTATTAAAAACACCTAAACTTGGGTGGAACATAAACAACCATATACTCGCACCAGCAGCGACTGACACACCTAATGTTGACGAAAAGACAACTCGGAAGAACTCAACTCCCTTAAGCTTTTCATTGGCTATAACAGCTAAAAATAATGCCAGCAACACGCCAGTAGGAACTGTGTACATAACAAACTTAAACGTCTGTATCATACTATTTTGAAAATTTGGGGATTGTATCAAATTAATATAATGTTCCAACCCTACAAATAAGACCGTATCTCCCCTTGGATTTGTAATAAAAAAACTGTAATAGAGCGTTTTAGCCATGGGATAAAACAAAAATACTCCCAAAATCAAGATGGCTGGAGATAAGTATATTAATCCTTCACCAAATAATTTCCATTCCTTTTTCCGTTTTTTAGTTCGTTTCTCCCTTTCAGGATCTGGAACTTGAGTATTGCTGCCATTGGATGTATCCGTTTTCATCCTCGGCTTCGAAGTTTTGGAAATACTCACTTTATTACCCCCTTAGTAATATTCTAGTAAGCTAAGAAAAATAGAGAAAATCTCTCTACAACTTTTATATCCCTCTGATACTATAATCTCAATGCAAGTATAGCAAAATATTTATAAAGGATTATAAAGGATGTGTAAAAAAAATGTTATATATTTGTAGAATTTGTGAACATAAAATTACCGTCATTCATTGTTATATTTTTTGTCTTGATACTCTATCTAATGTGGTTTTTAATTTCCCAGGACAATCTGTTATAATGCCTGAAACACCTAATTCTATCAGTCTTTCATAGTCTCTTTCTTTATTAACCGTCCAGATAAATAGTTCTAATCCCTTTTCCAATGTAGAAGTAATATCCTCATCATCAATCATTTGATAATCTGGATGTAAGGAGTAACATGGAAGACTAAAAGTATCGATTAATTTCAAATGATTAATTAGATTAGAATTGTATAAGAGTCCTATTTTCACATTATTATCTAGAGTTTTCAACCTGTAGAGATTTTTATGATTAAAGGAAGAAATAACAACATTGTTTAACCTGTTTCTCTTTTTTAATATATCTAGTAATTTTTCCTCTACATTTGGCAAATGACTAGGTTTATATTTTAACTCTAAATTCAAGAAAATTTCTGATGGTACAAACTCCAGTAATTCCTCTAATGTCGGTATTTTTTCACCTTTAAAGTCTTCATGAAACCAACTTCCTGCATCCAATTGCTTTAAAGCGCTTACATCTGTCTCAGACACTTTGCCTGTTCCGTTTGTTGTCCTATGTAAATATTCGTCATGAATAATAACAAAATCCCCATCCTTGGATAGTTGAACATCTAATTCAATACCATCACAGCCTTGCTTTAATCCTAGTGAAAAAGCTGCCATCGTATTCTCTGGGGCTTGAGATGAAGCACCTCTATGGGCGATATTTAACGTTTTATCTAGTTGCACATACACCTTCTCCTTCCATTGTCACATAAAAAAATAGAGATCACCTATTCTAAAAATCATTTCTAAATAAGCCCACTATACAGAAGACTGAAATAATTGTTAGAATGGGTGATCTCTTATACTCTACCCGTAACAAATTTATTAAATTATGATGTTTACAAATTAAAGTTACCACATCAGCTTGGTTCAAGCAATAGTTTTTATAAAAATTGTGAAATTATTGTGACAATATCCAAGTTAATCCCTGGAAGGTAATAAATGTAAAGATAACCGTCCAAACAAATAAACTTGCTGTCATCCAAGTTAATATTCTTTGATTCTTCCCTTTTAAAGGCAATGATATGATGACTGCCAAATGCATACCAGTTATAAGTGGACCTGTCAGAGCTAAACCTGGAATCCCGTACTTTTCTAAGATCTTTCTGCCCTTTTGAAAACGTTTGTTACTCTGTTTTTGTTTCAATGAGTCAGTTTCACCTTGATCTGGATCTTTATCTGTTCGCGAGCGCTCCTCACGCCATTTTTTAAATTTTTGATAGCCAAAAAGAATTAAAAATAGGGGAATAAATTCCCTAGAAATGCCACGATCCCTACTAGTAGGGGATTTATATTAAACCCGATACCAAGGGGTATAGCAAAAAATATTTCAACCCAAGGTATAGCAGACATAATAAATACGATTAATAAAATATAAATGTCATTCATCCGTCGTCACCTCACTATCTACCTTAAAACCACTATAACAAAAAATCACTTGTTTCATAAAGGAGGGTACTGAAAAAGTGGTGCATTTCCACCTTTTTCAATACCCTCGAAGCAATGAGCGTAGCCGTCACAATCTTTAAAAGCTTGATAGGATTGGGTTCCTCCTATCAGGCGAGTGACGAGCGAAGCCATTGCAACAGCAATTTAAGGAGCTGAAAAAGTTGTTATGTACTTTTTCAGCGGTCTCCTCATAAAGACATTAGTTTTCGTTATGTTATTTTCATTTAGTAAATAAAAAAAACGACGCAACCCCTCGCTTCTTGCGAGAAACCACATCGTTATTCAAAAATTAAAAATATTACAAAATATGTAATTGTGGTGGAGCGTATCGGATTCGAACCGACGACCCCCACACTGCCAGTGTGATGCGCTCCCACTGCGCCAACGCCCCACAATATATATTTGACTAGATTTTAGACTGTATATGTGAAACTACTTACAATAATGAATTATAACGACATTATTAACATTAAGCAAGTATTTTTTAAAATTTCTTGTCGAAAATGTGAAGAAAATATTATATTGAAATACCCTTATGTAAGTAAATTAAAAAACAATAAACAGAATATACCAGATTAAGCCTGCAACAATTGCAGTTACTAAACCAGCCCAAATATTTTCTTTAATTAATTTCTTATTTTTAACTGTATCAAAAATAACCCATCCAAAGAAAATTGTAATTGCAAAAATTATCGCTTCTACCATAACAAACTCCTCTCCTTCCTATCCTATTATAATAGAGCGAAATTAAAAAGGGAATGGCAAAGGATGAACTAATGAAATTTACTACAACTGTAATCTCTTCTTCTATTACATCATTGCATGTAAACCCGTCTTCATTATTAATAACAAGGATAGATGAATGAGAAGTACTTCCTTTTGTACATAATGGGTAAAAGACAGAATAAGAGGGGAGAAAATCATGTTTCGTTTCGATTTCGTAGTAAATACTTATAGTAAATTCCACGGTTTAATGAAAATGACTGGCATCGTCCTTTTATTTATTTTTCTCGTTGGATATGTAATCCATTTCATTGAGCCTGATGCCTTTCCAAATTTTTTTGATGGAATATGGTGGGCAATGGTCACTATATCCACAGTCGGGTATGGGGACTTCGTGCCAGAATCCACTGCCGGCAGAATCATAGGCATGCTATTGATTATATCTGGTATTGCTTTATTTTCCTTTTTTATTACCAACCTGGCTAGCTCCACAATTTTAGCACGCCAGGATCGTGATAAAGGGGGCACACACTATCATAAAGGTAGTCATTATATCATTGTAGGCTGGAATGAACGAAGTCACCAACTTATAAAAGAGATCCACAAAATAAATCGTCATATAAAAATTATTTTAATTGACGAAACGTTACAGCAACGTCCAGATGAATGCCCTAGTATTGTCTTTATAAAAGGGTCTCCTACAATGGACGAAACCTATGAAAGGGCTAATGCAAAAGAAGCTCATACGATTATTATTACGGCTAATCTTCATATTAATGAGCGGATTGCAGACGCCAACTCTGTGTTGACCCTATTAACCGTAAAAGGCGTTAGCCCAGAGATTTATTCTATAGTAGAACTAGTAACAGCGAACCAAATAAAAAATGCGGAACGGGCAGGGGCCGACGAAATCATCCAAAGTTCTGCTCATTTAAGCTTGTTAATGATGAATGGAATTCTATTCCACGGTATGACAGATGTGATTTCCCAAATGTTAAAGCATGGTAAGAATGATCAGCTGGCCTTTGAAACCGTCCCGTCCCATTTGATCAATGAAAGCTTTCAGCAGGCGATTGAGTCGTGTCAAACCCCCGATAATTTTTTACTTGGTATTCGCAGGGGAAGTGAAACTATTTTACATCCAGAAAAGAGCTCAATTGTGTTAAAAGGCGATCTCCTTATTTTCTTTAAACGAATGTGAGCAATTAAAACTTAGTCACCTGTTCCCAAAATCACCTGCTCTAACTCCCGAACGTACTGTTTTCCTGTCTGTATCCATTCCGCTGGTATATGCGCATCTGGATTATCTGGTGCTGCAAATTGATTTATCAGCGGATTAGGGTCTTCTTCATTGTCATGGTCTAACCCACTTTCATATTGATGTGCAAGGAGAAAAGGCCGTCCTAGTCGTACCTCTACCCCCTTTGTATCTAATTCACCATTTACAGCAGTAAAAGGTAACCTTACAAATAAATAACTTCCTTCATCATCAAGCTTGTAGTCAAAGTAGCCATGATCATATTCCCATCCCCCACCAATGACATATCCTAAAGGTTTTAATTTATTTTCTAACTCAATTAGTTTGTACTCTCGGTTTTCAATTGATGATGGTACTTCAATCATGCAATTCCCTCCAATGTATTAATGATACTCTTGGTTAGCATAACCTAAACATAGGACAGCTATGAAAATGTCATTGAACATTACTCAAAAATAATTAATAGGGTAGATTTGCCCCTTTGCCGCTTTGGAATATAATAATTGAATTATATGACAAATTGATGAATAATAAACTTAAGATAAGCTAGTAAAAGGGGTGGTTCACATGAACATAAAGGTTTTTGCTAATTATCGTGAAATATGCGGTGGGAAAGTAGTTCAGTTACCAATCGTTGAAGGACAATCAATTCAATCAGCATTAGATAATTTAATAGACAGGTTTCCACCTATGGAGGAAGAGTTATTTACAAAGGATCGAGAACTTAAACCATTGATTCATGTTTTTATTAACGGAAGAAATATTATTCACCTCGATGGACTAGAAACAAAACTAAAGACATCAGATGAGGTTGCTTTATTTCCACCTGTAGCTGGAGGTTAAAATGAGGAAGGAAGCAACTATAGAGATAAGAGGGATCCACCGAAAAACAATTGTAAATTATGTAAGGGAGCTTGGAGGGGAAACGAGCAGTAATGATAAAGTCTTGACTGGACCCCATTGGGAATGTGTCGTTTCTCCACAAGAAAGCTTTCGCCTTTTCCAATCGGATATCCCAAAAGTTACTGTTACATTTTCTGCTTCTAACAAAGAGGTACTTAAATCTATTTTGACAGAGTTTCGCAAAAAAACATTTCGTATCGGTGGCTAATTCTATTATTCATTACCTTAAGCACCCGATCTGGAAGATAAGCGGAGAAATTTCCCTTAATTAGCAAATAGCTTTGAAAACAGCTTATATAGAAGGAAAAATTCCGTCTATTGAGTCAAAAATATTTGAAAATAGAGGTGTTTTCTTTGTATAGCCGGAAAAACTCCGCTTATATACTCCAAAAAAAGCTTCATTGTAAATATAAACGGAAATTCTCCGCTTAAATTATTCACCCCACCCATCCTTACACTAAAAAATCATCATTTTGGTGTGCAAATGTAAATTCTAGCCGTGATTTCTAATGGGAAATCAACGGCTTATTATATTTTTGTTTCTATTTTTATTTCGAGTGCTCATTTGCAATTTCCCTACCTCAACCGAATGGGTTATTTACAGAGAGGATATTCCTTTCTAATCGTCTTTTTTGCTGAGCAGTAATATTTTGTTAATTGAATCGCTCTACATACACGTTTTTCCCCTTCATCTAGAATTTCGTGCTCATTGAACCACTCTATCTACCCGTTTTTATCCTTCATCCTCAATTTCGTGTTCATTGGAAATCAGTTCCATTTAAGAACTAACTAGAACTATTCAAATAGTAGCAATGGCTCACACGTCAAACAGCTAAGCCCATTACATGAAGATACCCTAAAAGGAGATATTTACTCCTTTTAGGGCACCCACTTAAACAACGATTTCTCTTACGCTTCTACTGCTTCTTCAATACCTAACTCTCTTAGCTTTTCAGGAGGGACAACTCCATCTACCCATCCTCGAACACTGTAATACTCTTTTAGCATTTCTGGAAGATGGCTCACATGACCTTCAGAGTTTCCTGTTGCCGGTTCTTTCAAGAATCGTTCTGGCAGAGAATCGTCCTTGCCACCAAAACCAGCTAAGTTATTAAAATAACGCTCAATATTGTATACACGTTCACCGATACTCATAATATCATCGCCAGTAAGTTCAATTCCTACAACCGCAGTATACTGCTCTGCGTATAGATCTGGATTTTCCGAGAACGAAGAGAACTTACAAAGATCTAGGGAATCGGAGAATGCTAATAAATCTTGGAATGTCTTACAAAGTTCCCCTTTTCCTTCAACTTTAAGACGATCAGTAGCTTCAGGAATACCTGCGATTTCAGAAGCAACCGTATATCCTCTTAAGTGGCAGGCACCTCGGTTACTAGTGGCATACCCTAAACCAATTCCTTGTATTCCTCGAGGGTCATAAGCTGGAATAGCTTGATTTTTAACAACCATAGCTAAGCCTTTGTCCCCGAAAAATTCTGCTGCACGACCAGGTCCATCTGCAAGGACATTTCCAATTCCTTCTTCGCGATTAACAATCTTCTCTACCCAGTTAATCATCGTGTCCACATCGCCCCAGTCAAGACGATCCTTCGTTAACCCTTTTTCATAGGCTTCCATTGCTACAGAGAAGGCATTACCTAGTTCAATAGTATCAATGCCGTACTCGTTACATAAGTCAATTAGGAAGGCTACGGCTTCTTTATTGGAAGTTCCACAGTTTGGTCCTAATGCCCAGGCAGATTCATATTCAAAGCTTTCTACCTTCGTTTTATACTTCCCATCTTTTACCTCTACTTCGATTTTACAAGCAACCGGACAGGCATGACAGGTAGGATCACTAACAAGGATTTCTTCCCTAACAGCTTCACCACTGATTTCATCGGCCGTTTCAAAATGAGTCACCTGTGAGTTTTTCGCTGGCAATGCACCTGATTCATTAATGATATTCATAAGTACGTTCGTACCATAAACAGATAAACCACCTTTTTTAGGTGCCGTTAAGGCTCCTTCTACCAGGGCATTTAAGCCATTTTTAATGGCTGTCGGATATTTTTCTGGTAACGCTGGTTCTGGCATATTTCCTTTTTGGGCAGCTTTAATTACGATAGCTTTAAGGTTTTTAGATCCTGCAACGGCACCAGTTCCACCGCGTCCAGATGCACGATCGTCTTCGTTCATCCAGCCAGCGTAGCGAACACGATTTTCTCCACCAGGTCCAATTGCCATTACGCTAACATCTTTATCTCCATGGAGTTCCTGCAGGGCTTTGATCGTTCCGCGAACACCTTTCCCCCATAATCTCGAGGCATCACGGAGTTCAACTTTTCCATCTTCTACATATAAATAAACTGGTTTTTCGCTAATACCTGAGAAAATAAGGTTGTCAAAACCTGCCCACTTTAATCGTGCAGCTGTCCAACCGCCCATGTGGGAGTCAGTAACTGTTCCCGTTAATGGTGAGCGAGTTACGGTACATAAACGGCCGCTCATATGGATTCTTGTACCAGTTAACGGACCTGTCATAACAGCAAGCAAATTCTCTTCTGAAAACGGATCCGCTTCGTACACTTTATTATCTACCATGTACTTAACCCCAAGACCCCTGGCACCAATGTACTTTTTCACATCTTCTTCATTCAACTTACGATATTCAATTGTCCCCTCCGTTAAATCAATCCAAGCTTCATGATTTCTGTATCCTCCTAGCTTCACTCGAAAACCCCTCCTTTAAAATGTGTTAATTGGTGGTACATGAAAAAATATTTATATGGTAAAAATATTTCTTCCACTGCTAAAAACTATCAGATAAACTAAATTCATAGAGTCACTAGCATTATTTAGCGTAAATAACGATAAAGGAGCTAAAAAAATGACTGTTAATCTGAATAAATACTCGAGACAAATATTATTTTGGCCTGATGGACAAGAAAGTCAAAAGCGCTTACAAAGTAAAACCGTCACCATTATAGGCGTTGGAGCGTTAGGTACTGCTCTCGCCAACCATCTCGTTCGTGCTGGAGTTGGAGAAGTGAGATTAGCAGATAGGGACTATGTAGAAGAAAGTAATCTCCAACGACAAATGCTCTTCGATGAAATGGATGTGAAAAATAAAACACCTAAAGCGATTGCAGCGAAAGAAAAGCTATCCTTAATTAATTCTGAAGTTAACATTCAGGCAATTATTGACGATGTAAACAATTTAAATATCGAATCTATTGTTAATGGATCCCACTTGATACTAGACGGTACAGACAATATGGAAACACGTTACTTGATAAACGATGTGAGCATTAAACAGAATATACCTTGGATATATGCAGGAGTCGTTCATTCTCGCGCTATGACTGCAACCATTATTCCGGGACTTACGCCATGTTTTAACTGTCTATTTCCTAAGTCACAAGCCGGTCATGGTGAAACCTGTGATACTGTAGGTGTCCTTAGTACGGCAGTACAAATAGTTGCGTCCTATCAAGCAACTGAAGCATTCAAACTGCTTATTGAAGAAAATAAATACCTTAGGGAAGAGATGTTACAGCTTGATGTATGGAAAAACGATGTTGAAAATTTCCCTTTTCAATATTCTTTAAATCAAGACTGTCCCAGCTGTCAGCAAAAACAATATCCTTACTTAAATGATTATTATTCTACTAATCTTCATTCTTCCCTTTGCGGAAGAAATGCCATCCAGATTAACCCTCAAGAAAAAGAGAATAACCCTATTGATTTAGATTCATTAAAGGAAAGGTGGTCCAGACTTGGAACTGTAGAGAGAAATTCATTTCTTCTTCGCTTACATTATAATGATTATGAAATTACCCTTTTCACCAATGGTCGTGCCATTATAAAAGGGACAACAAATGTAGAAACGGCAAGAAAAATTTATTCTATGTTAGTAGGGAATTAACATATCATCTAGGGTGATGTTATCATATGTGAGGTTTTGAATTTTCAAACTTTATCTATGCAAATATTACCATAATGCTTGTATTTTCACAATAAGTTACCTAGTTATTTTTTCCATACAATTACTTTTAACTGTCAGTGAATTTACTAATTGACACGAAACCCCTTAGAAGAATGCTTTTCTCCTAAGGGGTTTCCATTTATTTATTATTCAACCGCTTTTCTAACATTGCTTTTTCTTCTTCATAGCCTGGCTTACCTAGTAAGGCAAACATATTACGTTTGTATGCCTCAACTCCAGGTTGATCAAAGGGATTAACTCCCAATAAATATCCACTGATTGCACAAGCTTTTTCAAAGAAATAGACCAGATGGCCAAAATGGTACTCATTAAGTTCTGGAATGTTAATGATTAAATTAGGCACTCCCCCATCAATATGAGCCAATAATGTTCCTTCAAATGCCTTTTTATTTACAAAATCCATCGTTTTTCCAGAAAGGTAGTTTAAACCATCTAAATCGTCATCTGTTTTATCAATGGTTATTTGCTCGTTCAATTTCCCTACATGAAGAACCGTCTCAAATAGATCCCGTCGGCCATCTTGGACATACTGGCCCATAGAATGAAGATCTGTAGAAAAATCTACCGCAGCTGGGAATATTCCTTTTTGATCTTTCCCTTCACTTTCTCCATAAAGTTGTTTCCACCATTCTGCGACAAAATGTAAGGATGGCTCATAATTCACCATTAATTCAATGGTTTTCCCTTTATTGTATAAAGCATTGCGGACAGCCGCGTATTGGTAGGCCGCATTTTCACTAAGGTTTGAATTTAAGTACGCTTCACGAGCATCAGCCGCTCCTTGCATCATAGCGTCAATATCCAAGCCGCTAGCAGCAATAGGGAGTAAGCCGACGGCAGTCAGAACAGAGAATCGGCCCCCCACATCATCAGGAATGACAAAGGATTCATAACCTTCTTCCGTGGCTAGTTGCTTTAACGCACCCTTCGCCTTATCTGTAGTTGCGTATATTCGCTTTCTAGCTTCTTCAACGCCATATTTTTTCTCCACATATTCACGGAAGATACGAAAGGCTATTGCTGGTTCCGTTGTTGTTCCTGATTTAGAAATAACATTAATAGACACATCTTTTCCATCAATCACTTGTAAAAGATGGTTTACATAGGTAGAGCTTATATTGTTTCCTACAAAGAAAATTTGTGGTGCTTGTCGCTTCTCTTTCTCCAATACATTATAAAAAGAATGATTCAATGCTTCTAATGCTGCACGTGCTCCTAAATAGGAGCCTCCAATTCCAATAACTAATAACACTTCAGAATCAGACTTAATTTTCTCTGCGGCCTTTTTAATACGGGAAAATTCTTCCTTATCATAATTAACAGGCAAGTCTACCCAGCCAATATAATCATTACCTGCCCCTGTCCCATTGTGAAGGGCATCATGTGCACTTTTAACTAAATCCCCCAAATAATCTACTTCATGGGATCCAAGAAATGATTCTGTTTTTGAGTAATCAAATGTAATTTTTTTTGACATTATTACCGCTCCCTTTCTTTAGTCAAGAACAAAATATGTATACCTAAAGTTCACTTTATTAAATAACATATATATAATCAAGTTAGTTTTCCCATGTAAACGTATTCAAATAGAAAAATAATTATTCTTGTTGAGGGAACCATCTTCTAACTGCAAATTAACAGGCTTTATAAACTAAAGAAAAGCTAAATAATAATATGGAGCCGTTGCAAATGCAGACGGCTCCCATTTAAACTTCCCTTTTAGGTGAGAAATTATAAACTCATCTTTAATATTTCAACCACATCTTCTTTTTCCAAGGTAGCAAAATTTCCAAAGCTCCCCCTTGCCATAGCTTTATCAGCAATTAATTCAAGGTGACTATCGTCAATATTATAATCGGCAAGACGTTGTGGAGCTCCAAGGGATGTCCAAAATTTCTCCAACGCACTGATACCTGCTTCAGCTAATTCTTTACTGGTTTTACCCGCTGGGTCTACTTGCCAAACTCGCACTGCTAATTGAGCCAGCTTCCTCTCCCCAAGGTGGAGATTATGACGCATCCAGCGTGGGAAAAGTATCGCTAATCCACCGGCATGGGGGATATCGTATACAGCTGAAACAGCATGTTCTATATTATGGGAGCCCCAATCACCACGAACTCCCATTTGTAACGTTCCATTCAATGCTATTGTACCTGAATAAAGAATGGTCTCACGTAGTTCTAAATTTTCTAGGTCCTCCACTAATTTCGGTCCTGCTGCAATAACGGTTTTAAGGACTGCTTCACACATATGCTCTTGCAGCTCTGTGTTTTTTTGAGGGTGAAAATACTGTTCAAATACATGGGACATCATGTCTACAATTCCATAAATAGTCTGGTCTTTAGGTACAGTCAATGTGTTTTTGGGATCTAGTATTGAAAATTTCGGAAAAACAAAGGGACTGCCCCACCCATATTTTTCTTTTGTCTCCCAATTCGTGATGACAGATCCCGAATTCATTTCCGATCCAGTTGCTGCCAATGTCAAAATTGTTCCAAATGGCAAGGCATCGGGTACTTCCCCTTTTTTCGTAACTAAATCCCAAGGGTCTCCCTCATACTTCGCTCCGGCGGCTATAGCTTTTGTACAGTCAATAACACTACCACCACCAACAGCTAATATTACTTCAATTCCCTCTTCTTTACAGATTTGAACACCCTTATGTACGGTAGATAGGCGAGGATTAGGTTCCACTCCTCCTAGCTCAGAAAGTATGAAATTATCCCCCTTCAGTAACGTTACCACTTCATCGTATAATCCATTACGCTTAATACTACCGCCACCGTAAACGAGTAGAACTTTTTTACCCCATCGTTTTAAAGATGTCGTGAGTTGATTGCTAACTTGTCCTTCTCCAAAAATTAACTGCGTTGGATTTTGAAAAATAAATGAATCCATGTTTTCCCCCCTAATTGTGTGTTTCGACTGTATTATCCCTTATTTTAGCTAAAACAAGAAATATTGATTAATTTTTCATAAATAATGCATAATCACAAGACTCTTTAATCATTCTAAGGGAAGGAGCAAATATGTAGCTTCTGTTGTTTAGGCTTGATTTTACCCCCGAAAAGGAGGTGAGGAGCCCATGAGCGGAATCCAACGTACAGCACTTGTTTTGGCAATCATTGGTGCAATCAACTGGGGCTTAATTGGTTTCTTCCGTTTTGACCTAGTTGCTGCCATTTTCGGTGGCCAAGCTGCTGGATTTTCCCGTTTCATCTACGCCCTCGTAGGATTGGCAGGGTTATATTGTATCTCTATCTTGTTTAAACCTGATGAAGAGTTAGAGAGAAGTCCAGAACCTCAGCGGTAATGATCTCTTTACTTTCATCGAAAAGAAAAAAAAGAGGCAGCTCCATGGAGCTGCCTCTTTTCTTAATGGAAAGCATGATTTATTTTTTTACACGCTTATTTAAATCCGCTTGAATCTCATTGGACTCTTTTAACCAAGTCTTTAATTTTTCTTCAAGAGTATTGAAGCCTTGACCAGATGCTTGTTCTTGTTTCTTTGGAGCATTAGGTCTCCTTGGACGTTCTGAACGTGCCGGACGCTCCGGTTGCTCTGGCTTCGGTTGTGTTTCACGAATAGATAATGAAATTTTTCCTGTACCTTCATCCACAGATAGAATTTTAACCTTTACTTCATCTCCAACACTTAGAATGTCATTAATATCCTTGACAAATCCATGAGCGATGTGAGAAATGTGTACTAAACCTTGTTTTTGTTCATCTAATGCAACAAACGCACCAAACGGTTTAATTCCAGTGACCTTACCTTCAACAATACTTCCTACTTCATATTGACCTGACATGAAAACAACTCCTAACTAATTTTTAACTTGTTAATTATATCATAAGTTTGGACTTATGACAAAACTCATCTGCTATAATAGTGGGGAAGCTGCCCATTAAATAACTACTTATCATTATTTAGGCTCTGTTAGTCTTTGTTGTTGATTTATGCTACAGGAGCTCGCTTTCCGCGGGCAACGCTTCAGCCTCCTCGTCCCTGCGGGGTCTTCAGCCGTTGCTTTTCCCGCAGGAGTCTCGCTCCTTTCGCAAAATCAACGTATATCCAAAATCGACATTAGCCACTAAAAGAGATATTATTTAAACAGTCTGCTACCTTAATATTATTTCCCTTTATGTAGCGTTTTATCTTCTTAAGTTCCAATTTACTTCCATTATTTACCGATGGATCATTTGTAAAAATAAGTATAACTAATTGTAAAAAGGAAATACTAGTAGTGTATATAACCTAGTATTCCCCCTTTTGGCAAAGTATCGTATTAAAGGTACTTTGCTTTTTATTATGCAAAATTATAAACTCTCCACAAATTTTCTGATCCTCTCTAACGACTCCTCTAATTGAGCCATGGAAGTTGCATAAGAACATCTAACATGTCCCTCTCCACCTTGCCCGAAGACATTACCTGGTACAACTGCTACCTTCTGGGTAGAGAGAAGTTTTTCTGCAAAACTTTCAGAACTTAAACCTGTGGAGGCTATCGAAGGAAAAGCGTAAAATGCACCACCTGGCATATGACATCTTAGCCCAATTTCCCTTAACGAATGAACGAAAAAATTGCGGCGTTGTCGATAACTTTCCATCATCTCTCTCATTTCGTCTTGGCTATTTTGGATGGCTTCTAATGCAGCATATTGGGCCATTGTTGAAGCACACATCATGGCATATTGATGAATTTTTAGTATTGCTGCAGAGATTGGCTTCGGTGCAGCAACATAGCCTACCCGCCAACCAGTCATGGCAAATGACTTGGAAAATCCAGAAATTAAGACTGTACGCTCTCTCATTCCTGGTAATGATGGGATACTTACATGATCTTGATCATAAGAAAGTTCTCCATAAATTTCATCAGAAAGTACCCAGAGGTCATGATCTTTAATAATATTCGCAATAGCTTCTAATTCGTTACGACCCATGACTGCTCCAGTTGGATTATTGGGAAAGGATAAAATTATTCCCTTTGTCTTAGGCGTAATTTCTTTCTTTAACTGGAACGGTGTAATTTTAAATTCATTTTCTATATTGGTTCCTACTGGTATTGGACATCCTCCCACTAGTGACACTAAAGGAGCATAAGATACAAAAGTCGGTTCGACAATAAGAATTTCATCCCCTGGATTAATTAATGCCCTTAACGCTAAGTCTATCCCTTCACTTGCCCCAACAGTTATGACAATTTCTTCTGTAGAAGAGTAATTTAATTGGTATTTGGTTAAATAGTCAGAAATAGCTGTCCGTAATTCCAATAATCCAGCATTGGGTGTATATGTTGTCAAACCTCTCTCTAGAGACGCGATACTTGCTTCTCGAATCTTCCAAGGTGTCACAAAATCCGGTTCACCTACACCTAGAGAAATGACATTATCCATTGCTGCGGCTAAATCAAAAAATTTACGTATTCCCGATGGTTGTATCTGTTGTACGCCATTACTTAAAAACTTACTAGAGCATTGGTAATCACTCATGGTGATACCACAATCCGATTGTCTTCATCCCGATCATCAAAAACAACACCATCATGCTTGTATTTTTTTAGTTGAAAATGTGTTGTCGTTGATAATACTGAGTCGAGGGTAGACAACTTTTCTGATACAAATCTAGCAATTTCTGACATGGTTTTTCCTTCAATAACAACAGCTAAATCATATGTCCCAGACATTAAATAGAGCGCTTTTACTTCCTTAAAACGGTATATTCTTTCAGCAACTTCGTCAAACCCCACCCCTCTTTTTGGAGTAACCTTTACATCAATCATTGCCGTAACTGTCTCTAATTCATTTACTTTGGCCCAATCTACGATCGCCGAATACCCTAATATAATTTTTTTAGATTCAAATTTACTAATCCATTCCTTTACCTCAGCTTCAGAAACATTCAGCATTATGGCTAATTTCTCACTCTCTAACCTCCCGCTTTTTTCTAATAAACGTAAAAGTTCCTTTTCTTTCTCAGACATCCTTTCCCCCTCCTTTTTATTTCAGTTTTATTATATCCGCTAAAGTTATGTAAATGTTAGAAATTTCTTTCTATTTATTGATCCATTTACTATTTTTCTATAGTAAGGTATAATAACAACATAACGATAGTGTTTAAAGTATTAACTTTGCCAATTAGTACAATACTTCCAAATAGCAAAGACCTCAAGGAAATAATTCCTAGAGGTCTCATTTTTTAAACTTATGCTAAGCGGAAAACGATTCCGTGACCGCCCTTTGGATATTCCCATTTAATGTTTTGGAAAGGACAGCCAATTCGACAGCTTCCACATTCGTGGCAGCCTTCGAAACCAACAAACATTCTGTCCCCTTCCCACTTATAAACATCAGCGGGGCAAAAAATTGTACAGTCTTTGTCTGGACATTTCGTTGCACAAACGTCGTGATCTAACACAGTAAGATGGGACTCTGTATCACAGTTGAAACGGACGAGATACTGTTTTTCTTCAAGAGTTGTTGCCATCTTATTTCACCACCTTCCAAGCGCGATAAAGGTCTTTCGCCACTCCTAATTTTCCTCTGCCAGCAGTAAAGGATTGCATGATTTTCTTTTGCTTATCCCACTTTGCTGTTCCATCCACCGTAAACATTGTCTGCATCGCTTTGTTAAGCAATGGAACATATTCTTCAAAGTAAACTGGGTGTTCCTCAAACGTATGGGCTGCATCTTTATATTTTTTCAAATCTTTTCCTATGAAGCTATCATATATCCCTTCATGGTAGGAATATAAAACTCGTTCAGAAAATTCACCAAGTTCTTTTGCCTTCATAATCGTCTCTGCTGCTAACTTACCTGAATACATGGCCATGTTAGACCCTTCACGATGAATAGCGTTAACAAGTTGAGCGGCGTCTCCTGCTACAATAACACCGTCACCGACCAGTTTTGGGATTGAGTTGTAACCTCCCTCTGGGATAAGGTGAGCTAAATACTCTAAGGTTTCTCCACCTTCAATATATGGCTTAATCATTGGATGACTCTTCACATACTCCAACAACTGATACGGCTTCATCTTCTTTTTAATCATGGAAGATAGTGTCGTTCCTACACCAATATTAATGCTGTCTTTGTTCGTATAAAGAAATGCTGTTCCTAATGCTCCTTGGGTAGAGTCACCAAATATTTCAACAGATACACCTTGATCATCGGAAACATTAAATCGTTCATTGATTGTTTGTTTCGGGAGTTTCATTACTTCCATTACTGTTAAAGCTACTTCGTTTGGCTTCCATTCCTTATGGAACCCTAATCCCTTTGCCAATAAGGAGTTTACACCATCAGCTAAAACGACTACATCTGCATAAACATCACCGTCAGGGCGATCCGTGCGAACACCTACTACTTTCCCGTCTTCTACAATGCATTCCGTAACAACCGTTTCATTTATTAGTGTTACACCTTGTTCTACTGCTTTGCTGGCAAACCATTTATCAAATTTAGCACGGAGAACAGTAAAGTTGTTAAAAGGTTCTTTTCCCCATTCTAATCCCTTATAGCTTGTTGTTACCATTGATTCTTTATCTAAAAACCAGAAACGTTGTTCTACTACTGGTCTTTCTAAAGGAGCTTCCTTCCAAAACTCTGGAATAATTTCCTCCATCTGCTTACGGTATAATATTCCACCCATAACGTTTTTGGCACCAGGAAATTCTCCACGCTCAATTAATAATACATTTAATCCATTTTTAGCAGCTGTGTATGCACAGCTAGTTCCTGCTGGTCCTGCTCCTACGACGATGACATCAAATTTTTCAGGCATGTGCCACACCTCCCTTTTCTTTCTCTGCCTCTCCTTGTTGTAATGCTTTCTTGAATTCTTCCGTTAGGAGTGGCACTATTTCAAAGGCATCGGCAACGATACCATAATGAGCTACATCAAAGATTGCCGAATTTGGATCTGAGTTAATGGCAACGATTGTTTCTGAATTCTCCATTCCCACTTTATGCTGAATCGCTCCAGAGATTCCAATGGCAAAATACAGTTTAGGTGTAACAGTTAATCCCGTTTGCCCAACTTGGTGGGCATGACTGATGAGACCCATTTCAACAATATCCCGGCTTGCCCCAACTGTAGCATTTAAGACGTCTGCCAGCTCTTGGATCATCTTTAAGCCCTTCTCATCTTTAATCCCTTTCCCACCTGCAACAATAATGTCTGCATCTTCTAGGTTTACGGCTTTTGTTGTGTCTCTCACGATTTCTAAAACTTTCGTGCGAAGATCTTCTTCTTTAAGTTGGATTGTCTCTTCAATGACTTCTCCTGTTCTGCCCGGCTCTGGGTCTAGCTTCGACATAACCTTCGGACGAACGGTTGCCATTTGCGGACGGTGCTTTTTACAGAGAATCGTTGCCATAATATTACCACCAAAGGCTGGTCGGCTTGCTTCTAATAGTCGTTTCTCCAAATCCACATCTAACATGGTTGTATCGGCAGTTAAACCTGTCATAACCTCTGTTGCCACCGCACTGGCTAAGTCTTTTCCATTGGAAGTTGCCCCATAAAGGAAAATTTCTGGTTTGTATTTTCTGACAAGATCTCCTACGGCTTTCATATAGGTTTCAGAACGGTATTTTTCTACGATTGGATCATCAATGACATACAGTTTATCGGCGCCATGTTCAAAGACATCCTTTGCTAATCCTTTCACATTATGGCCTAGCAAAACACCACATAGATCCACTTCTAATTTATCAGCTAAGTCTCTTCCTGCCCCAAGCAGTTCTAGACCTACATCCACTAGTTCTCCATCTCTTTGTTCAATGAATACCCAAACACCTCTGTACTCCTCCATGCTCATGCCTGCTCCCCACCTTTCACTTCAAAAAGCTCTTTCTTTTGCAGAAGAATTGAAACTATTTCTGCTGCTTGCTTTTTTGTATCTCCTTCAATAATTTGTGCCCCTTCACTTTTGGCTGGAGGCCACATTTTACCTACAATTGTTGGAGACCCTTTAAGACCAAGTTGCTTAATATCTACATCATTCAAGTCATCTACAGTCCAAACAGTAGGGTTATAGCGTGCTGCTCTGAGCATGTTTGGCATCGGTGAATACGCAACTTCATTAATTTCCTTTTCAACAGTTAGTAAGCATGGCAAATCAGATTGAAGTACCTCGTAACCGTTTTCAATCTTACGTCTAACTTTCATTTTTCTTCCTTCGAGATCTACTTCTTCCACTAGGATTACATTTGTTAGTGGCGGAATCCCCATACGTCTAGCAATCCCTGGTCCAACTTGCCCCGTATCTCCATCAATCGCGTGTTTTCCACATAAAACTAAATCAACACCATCTTCATTCATCATCTTATCAATCGCTTTATACAATGCATAACTAGTTGCTAACGTATCTGCCCCTGCAAATCTGCGGTCAGAAATTAAGAACCCCTCATCAGCACCAATTTGGATACATTTTTTTAATGGCTTCCCTTGCTTGTGGAGGCCCCATGGATAGTACAGTGACTTTCCCCCCGTGAATAGCCCTTAAACGAACTGCTTCTTCCACTGCATGGGCATCATAAGGATTTAAAATAGCCGGCGCGCTGGATCGATCCAGTGTGTTCGTTTTTGGATTGACTTTAATGATCTTCGTGTCAGGTACTTGCTTAATACAAACAAGAATATTCATTTTCTCCCCACCTTCTTCAATCTAGTAAACTAAAACATTATAAAAATACTATTTCACAACATTGTTCACGCTTTCACGAACCATGTTGGACGTCCCCCCATTTTTGTTCAATAGTTCACGAAAGTTTGCAACGTAAGTGAACCTTTTGGACAATCATAACTGTGTTACTTACTTAAGTATGGTATTAATTTTGATGGAATAATTGCTAAATTGTAATACTATATGGATCCCCAAGATAAAAATGTTAGACTAAGCCTCCCTTCACTGCTTTTCCGCCAGTAGGAATATAAGAACTTGCCTTCATCACTTTTTGAACAAATTATGATATTAAATTTTTGAAAGCGCATCCTTATTTTATTTATATCAAAAATAATGATGACTAACAACCGTAAATTATCTGATTTTAAAAAAAATACAAAATTTTTATACATTTAACTATTTATATACATTTTAATATAAAAATTATGGTAAAGCTATGACAAAACGGTGAACAAACTGTATTTTGTTCACCGTTTAGCCATATATATGTTGTTATTTTAGGTTAATTAGATTTGATCTATGTGGTATGAACAGCCATTTCTTTGTTACGGAAAACATATATGGCAGTCGCCAACATCACTATAATTAAAAGAACAGTACAAATAATAGAAAGGAATAATGCCTCTCCCCCAGATCCTGTTTGGAAGAAGGAATAACTATGACTAGTTAACATAGTAGGAGACCACCGCATAATATTTGGAACGATACTTCCTACAATGCTCAAAGTGATTGTTATGCCCAATGTTAAGAAGGCCACTACACCGCTGCTCTTTATAATTGTACTGAAGAACACCACCAAGGTGATAACAAAAAGAAGCCATAGAATATAAATGAAAATACCTTGGATCACTTGACTAAAAGGTACCGTTTCGATAAGCAAATGAGTGTAATACAATGCTAAAAGAAACCCTAGTACAAACGAACTTACAGCTAATAAACTAATATGTACCCATTTTGCAGTAATATAAGAAATGTAGGAAACAGGTTTAACTAAAATCATAATATTCGTTCCACTCGTTCTTTCTCCTGCTACCGTTCCCATAAACGCAAGAACTAAAACAAGTATCCCTATTTGGTTAAATTGCCCTAACGTTTCCGCTAATACTTGTGCTCCCGTTGGTAAAGGAAATTCCATAACAGCCCCCTCCGGAAGCCCACCGAAATTTTTAATAATGTCAGGCAAATAATAAGAAGTGACTGGCTGTGTAATTCCTAACAAAACAAATACAATCGGTATCCATAGCCACTTAAAGTTTCTGATCGATTCAACAAATTCCTTTTTAAAAAGCACAAACCATTGTTCCATTATTTTGTCACCTCCAAGAACAAGTCCTCCAGTGTCGTTTTTACTATTTCAAAATTTACAAGCTTAAGCTTTAACAACTTCTCATTACTAAGTAAAAACTCCCTAGCTGCATCTATGTTTTCTACAGTCATTGTTAAATGATGTTCGTCGGATTTCATATGCCTTAGCCATTCTTGTTTTTTTAATGTATAGGTCCATTGATCTAGAGCTTCCTCTGTTTCTATATATATTGTAGGCTGCTGATATTTTTTTGTAACTCTTTAAGATTACCACCAATGACGGCTTTCCCTTCTTTAATGATATAAATATCTTCACAAATTTCTTCTGCATCATGTAGAACATGGGTAGAAAAAAGGATGGAGGTGGATTGCTTCAATTTATTCATTAATTGAAGTACCTCTCGGCGACCAATTGGATCCAATGCAGATACTGGTTCATCTAATATAACTAGCCTCGGTTCATGAACGAGGGCTTGTGCTATACCTAGTCGCTGCTTCATTCCCCCAGAGTATCCAGCGATCTTCTTCTTTCTAGCGTCAGTTAGGCCAACTAGCTCTAATAGTTCATTGGCTTTTTCCCTTGCTCTCTCCTTTGATAATCCCCCTAATTGACCAGCATGAATAACATACTCTTCCCCACTCATCCAACCATAAAATTTAGGATATTGTGGTAAGTAGCCAATGTATTGCCTTCTATCTCCTTGATACCTTGCGTCAAAGGATATGGAGCCTGATGTTGGTTTCATTAGGCCAGTTAACATATTCAGGGTTGTCGTTTTCCCGGCACCATTTGGGCCTAATAAAGCCGTACACACTCCCTCATTAATGGTTAAATCTATTCCTTTCACTGCTTTTGTCCCGTTAAATGATTTGGTTAATTGTTCTGTTTTGATCAAGCTCATTAGTCTTGTCTCCTTCCAAAAATGAAATAGAGAATGGGACCAATAAGGTTAACAAACACAATTACGAGAACCCATACCCATAACGGTCCATTTGTTTTGTTATGCCGAAAGCAATCTACTAATGCTACAATCATTAAAATAAATTGAATAACTAAAATCGGAGCAATTAATCCCCAAGGTATTTCTTGTAACCCTAGTTGTAATTCTTCCATTGTTTTTAACCCCCTCTAAATAATTTCTTTAAAATGTAAAGCATTCTTTAAGTCCATCTTATACTACGGAGGAAATAAGAAAAGGTTTCAACTTCAGCATTTCCAAAAAAAGTGTGAACATTCTTTAATAAGCTATGAGAATAGGAAAATTCTGTGGAAATAGAATTATTGAAAGGGAAAAAGAAGTGTTACTTAAGCTATTGAATTGAATAAATAACCTACATAAATTTGTCTTATGGAGCGATATATATAAAGAAAGGAGACAACTTTATAAATGCACAACATATCAATTTATTAAAACCTTCATCCACATCTGTTGTTGCTACTTTTATTATTTGGAGGATCACACTTATGAAATTGCCCTGGTTATTTATTGTTACTATCTTCATCCTATTAGGATGTAATGAAAATACATCAGATGATGAATTTACTATTGAAGACATAGTAAATAAATCAATAGAAGTGATGGAGGCTGTAGACAGTTATACTTTCGAAATGGACTCACAGCAAATTATGAATTTGACAGATACAGAACACGTCAATTTATATTCTCAATTAAAAATGGATTTAGTAACTGTCCCGTTAACCTTTTATCAACAAACTAGCATTAATTCAGAATTACTGGGGGAAACAGTTTATTACCAAACTTATTATTCAGAAGAAGAAGGACTGTTTATGGAAGACCCATTCTCGAACGACTGGGCTAAATACCCAGAAGTATTGGTAACGGAGATACTAAATGACTCTGAAGAACATATCCATCCAAAAGGGCAACTCGTTCCCCTTTAATGTATACATCTGAAATATCCCTCAATTCAGAAAACGACACGTACATTCTTCACCTTTCTGGTAAAGGAAAAACATTAGAAGACTTAGCTGAACATTTATTAAGTATGTCATCTAATAACATGGACGAAATATTTCAGATCCTTTCTAATTTGGAAATTCTTGAGTTAGACTATATGGTCTTTATTGATAAAGAATCTTTTCACCTTATAAAATCTTCCATTAAAATAGTTATGGATATGGAGATACTGGATGAAAGAATCCAATCTGTGTTAACTACACAAGTAAGAATGGGAAAATTTAATGAAGTTATTAATCTTGTGATTCCTGAAGATATTATTAAAAATGCTGTAGAATTGAGTGAGGAAGAGATTTTTGGAAGATGAATGAATTACAAATTCAAAATATTTACTCTCCTGCTATAACGGTAATCTATAGCAGGGTTTTTCATATATAATAACGTACTATTGTTAACATCTAAACCCAGAATTAAGATGAATTAGCCTTGAAAATTAACAAAAAAAAGACTTGTATCAATCAAGTCTAAAAATGGTGAGCCATGAAGGACTCGAACCTTCGACCCTCTGATTAAAAGTCAGATGCTCTACCAACTGAGCTAATGGCTCTTATACTATTAGTATTAAAATAACTAGTGACCCGTACGGGATTCGAACCCGTGTTACCGCCGTGAAAGGGCGGTGTCTTAACCACTTGACCAACGGGCCATTAATAATTTCACAAGACATGAAATATACTGGCGGAGAAGGAGGGATTTGAACCCTCGCGCCGCTTACACGACCTACACCCTTAGCAGGGGCGCCTCTTCAGCCACTTGAGTACTTCTCCATCAATATGGCTCCACAGGCAGGACTCGAACCTGCGACCGATCGGTTAACAGCCGATTGCTCTACCAACTGAGCTACTGTGGAACATTTATATGGTGGGCCTGAGTGGACTCGAACCACCGACCTCACGCTTATCAGGCGTGCGCTCTAACCAGCTGAGCTACAGGCCCATCTATGAAAATACATAAATGGTTTGTCCATTTTTATATAATGGAGCGGGTGATGAGAATCGAACTCACGACATCAGCTTGGAAGGCTGAGGTTTTACCACTAAACTACACCCGCATATTGAAGTATTCTGTTTTACAGCGACATTCATTATATTAATATATCTTCAACCTTCTGTCAACCACTTTTTCATAAGATTGAACAAGCTTGGGATTGATTTATTAACAGCGACAAGTAATAATATAATATAATCCCAAGCTCAATGTCAACTATTTCACAGAAAAAGTTTTACTCAAATCATCTAATTTAACTCCAGCTATAGAATAATAGGCAACATCTATTTCCGTTCCTGTTTTCTCCACTAAAACATAAGTTCCAACTTTTACTTGGCGAGGTAGTCTCATACTTCCAGGATTAACAATAATAATCCCCTTTTCCTCAAAGGCTATAGGCACATGGGTGTGACCGAAGCATACAATATCCGCCCCTGATTCCTGTGCCTTATAAACTAAATTCATGGCTGTCATTTTAACATTAAGGAGATGGCCGTGAGCAATATAGAAGTTCACACCATTTACTTCTTCGTTGATCTCCTCAGGAAATCCACTACCAAAATCACAGTTTCCCCTTACAGTATATACATTATCTAATACTGGTGATTCTTCAGCTAATTCAGAGTCGCCGCAATGAAATAATGCGTCCACTTCACCACGATGACGCTCAATGACAGCAGCAAGTTCCTTTTCCCAACCATGACTATCGCTCATAATTAGTGCACGCATATTGTCTCCTCTCCATTCTTCAACTATAAATTTTTACACATCAAACCAGTTTTCCCATTCTTTTTCTAGAATTCTAAGGGCATTTGCCCGGTGACTAATTTTATTTTTTTCTTCTTTCTCCAACTGAGCCATTGTCTTGTTTAATGAAGGAACAAAAAAAGATTGGGTCATAGCCAAAACCATGTTCTCCAACAGGTTCATTGGAGATGATACCTTCACATGTTCCTCTTACTGTCTTTGTTTCCCTACCTGGAATATAAACTGCTAAAACACAAACAAACCTTCCTGACCTTTCACGAGCAGGTAACCCATTTAATTCTTTAATACCTTTTCAAATTAGCATGATCACTTTTTTTCCGTTCCTGCGTACCTCGCTGAATATATTCCTGGCCTACCTCCAAGGGCGTCTACCTCTAATCCTGAATCATCAGCAAGAACGGGCTCACCGATGATCCTTCCAATTTCCTCTGCTTTTTTTCTTGCATTTTCTTCGAACGTTGAACCATCTTCCACCACATCAATATCTTCTGTTAAATCTAACAGGGATTTTACTTCTATTCCTTTCCCCTCAAAAAAAGCAGCAAATTCCTTTACTTTTCCTTTGTTTTTGGTGGCAATAAATAACTGCTGGATTTTCATACAATCGGATCGTCCTTTTTCTCAACTTGTTGGGAGGCAGTTTCAGAAGCAATTACTACTTTAGGTAAATTCTCTACACCCTCCCCTATTGCTTTCCGTTGGTGTTCAAATAACTCGAAAATACCCTTTTCTGCTAAATCGATCATTTCATTAAATTGTTTGCGAGAGAAAGTAGCTTCTTCGCCTGTACCTTGTACTTCAACAAACTCTCCATCACCAGTCATAATTATATTCATATCTACTTCTGCCTTGGAGTCTTCCACATAATTTAGATCAAGGATAGCCCCTTCCCCTTCATCGATTCCTACGGATACAGCAGCCAAATATTTTTTCACAGGGAACTTATTAATAGCTTTCGTTTGAAGTAGTTTATTAACGGCAATAACCATGGCTACAAATGCCCCTGTAATGGAGCTGTTCTTGTACCTCCATCGGCTTGTATAACGTCACAGTCGATCCAAATCGTCCTCTCACCTATGGCACCTAAGTCTACGACGGAACGTAGTGCTCGTCCAATAAGCCTTTGTATTTCCATTGTCCTTCCTGATACCTTCCCTTTAGAAGATTCTCGAATGTTCCTTTGCTCTGTTGCACGGGGTAGCATTGAATATTCTGCCGTAATCCAGCCTTTCCCTTGTCCTCTCATGAAAGGTGGCACCCTGTCTTCAATACTCGCTGTACAAATAACTTTTGTATCACCAAAGGCAATGAGTACAGATCCTTCTGGATGCTTTATGTAATCTGTCTGTATTTCAATATTCCTTAACTCATTTTTACTTCTTCCATCATGACGCATCATAATCCACTCCTATTAATGTACTTTCTTTATGTACCTATACAATCATTTTTCCATCCAGAACCTCAGTGAACCCTTCCTGCATCAGGGGCCAATTGCACCCCTTCTCCCGGAACAGATGAAAAAACGGAAGGAAAAAGGAGTAGCTTATAATAAGCTACTCCCTTATGATAATTCTTTACGAATGGGATTTCAAATAGTGATCCTTAATATTCACCTGTATTTACCATATTGGGACGTGAAACAGGTTCCGTCAACGTTTCTCCTGTACTTACCATGATTGTTCCTTCTGACTCAACTTGTAAAGCTACACTTTGTACATCCTTCTGTTCTGTCAAGGATAGTACCAACATATTAAGAACTTCATGGGATATGGCTTGCCCTTCCATTGTGCTCAACAACACTTCATTAAAGTTTAATGTAAGTGTACCATCTGCTGACAGCATCGGTGCTTCAATTAGCTCTAACCCGCTACGCATACTCGAGAGTAATGGCGACATTATATCTGGTCCTTTGGCTAACTCCGTTATTACTGCTTCATAATTATCCATTTGTTGCGGGACACGTCGTGTGACAGGCACATAATACGTATGATTGTCGATTTGTGATAAGAAATAAACCACAACAGGCTTTGTATTAACAATGTCTACTTCATCAGTCATTTCCAAATTAATACCATGAGCCCTAGTATACCCTGAAGAAATTGGGGTACCATTTTGTGGCATCATCTCAAGATCGTCTCCATTTACCTGTAATTTAATTCTATCCACATTCTCCATCTGTGTTACGGTCCAGGTTAATGCCTGTAGAACTTGCATTTCTAAATTAGGGTGGTACTGACTAAATTGGTCAGAGAAATTTAACGTGGCAACGCCATTCCCATCCACTTGAACGTCTAATAATTCTGTACCAGATGGGAGAACTGCCTGGAAGCCATTTGGTAATAGTTCTGTTATTGGTCCGCCTTGAATTAAGTATTCTACTGCTTTTTCAACTTGATTTTCTCCTCTAGGAATATTAATGCTTTGAGGTGCTACTAGTCCATTTTTATCTAATAAATAAAGTTCAGTCATGACTGTTTCACTTACTGTACCACCTTTTTCCTCCAGTTCTTCTCCATCGGCTTCACCGTCTCCATCCATATCGGTCATCGGTTCACCGATTTCTCCATCATCCACACCTGCTTGAACATCCACATCTTCATCAATATAGTTTATTTGTGGTGGATCCACCTCTTCTAGTACTTCTTCATCTGCTGGCTCCGAGCCACATGCCGTGAGTGCTACTGCTGCTGTTACTATCAGCAACCACCCTAATTTCGTTTTTAGGCGACGCATAGTTTCCCCTCCTTGACTGTTTGTACTAACATGTATACGAGCTATTCCATAATTTAGACCATAAGAATCGAACAACCTGTAAGGAATTTTAATAGTTGACAATAATAAAAGGGAACCTAACCCTATTCAATAGGTGGTTCCCTTTTATTAACTCCAGTTAGCTTTTCGACTTAATTTTTCTTTAAACTGCCCTTGCAGAAGGTCTATTTTACGTACATCAAGCTCCTCCATCTTTAACCAGTCTAAAGCAATTCTTTCAAACATATCACTTGAACCTGTTGAATAAAACAAGTGAGAAGGGTTTCTATCACCAGTAAATAATAGTTCCTGGTGATAAAGCAGAGCACTCACTTCTCTAGCTGTTTCATCACCAGAACATATTATTTCTACAGTATCTCCTGCAATCTCTTTTATTATAGGTGCAAGAAGTGGATAATGCGTACAACCTAATATTAAACTATCGATGGAAGTAGTTAAAATGGGTGACAACGATTCAGCAACGGTTCGTTTGGAATCTTGGCCTGACAATAACCCTTGTTCAACGAGGGGAACCAGCTTAGGACAAGCCAAACTCTCTACCTTTACATTCGGGTTTATCATGGTTAATTCACGAAAATACGCCCCGCTCTTAATCGTCCCTTCTGTTCCAATAACCCCAACATGATCATTTCTCGTTGCTTTTAAAGCAGCAATTGCCCCTGGATGAATAACCCCAATTACTGGAATTGTTAATCGTTGTTTTGCTTCATCTAGGACAACAGCCGTTGCAGTATTGCAAGCAATGACAAGCATTTTTATATCATGGAAAAGGAGATAGTCAATCATTTCCCACGTAAAGGTTTTTACTTCCTCAACAGTTCGTGGTCCATAAGGACATCTTGCTGTGTCACCAATATAGATGATTTCTTCTTTAGGTAGCTGACGGATTAATTCAGAAACGACAGTAAGTCCCCCCACTCCTGAATCAATCACTCCAATTGGTCTTTCCAATGCTGCACGTCCTTTGTTAATTAAAATGATTTCCAGGTTTTTGCATCGCGTTTCATTTCATCGTTTAAAAACTTTAAGTTTTTTCTAGAAAATCCACGTCTTCTTTTGAGAAATTCTCAAGTACCCCTTGTAAATACGCTTGTCGCTGATGAATTACTTCCTGAATAATGGTAGTCCCTTTATCTAACAGGTGGATACGGACAACCCTGCGGTCATTCACATCCCTTACCCTTTCTACCAGTTCATTCTTCTCCATACGGTCCACTAAATCTGTTGTTGTACTACAAGCTAAATACATTTTTGAAGATAATTCACCTATGGTCATATCACCATATTCATGTAGCCATTGCAATGCTACAAACTGGGGAGGGGTTATGGGAAACTCATTTAAAATCTCTCTCCCTTTTTGTTTAACAATATCTGAAATACGACGTAGTGATTTTTCAATTTGAGCAACCTGTGCTAACTCTATACCTTCTTTTTGTTCAGCCATAGCCAATCCTCCTTTCGGTAATCGAAATATTGCTTTCTTTTATTTTGCTAGTTTTCTTATGTAATTTCAAGTATTTCTTCAATGATACTATACCGCAAAAAAAAACTTTTACACTACAAGAAAATATTCTCTTTTAGTTTTATGGGAAAATTACTCTTTGTAAACTAGAAATTCTGGTGACCCCAAATGGCTTCGAGGGTGTCTCCAAAGTGAAAATCCACTTCAAGAACACCCTCTAAACGTTTGGTCCAAGCTTATTTTTTTGAGAGTTTTGTAACAGACTGCCACTCTACTAACTAAATTCACTTCTCATCAGCTCATCAATCCCTTTTATGGCTTCTTCTTCATCTGTTCCTTCAACAGTAATGGTGATCTCTGCACCTTGTGCAATACCTAAAGACATAACACCCATTATCGACTTTAAGTTCACTTTTTTTCCCTTTTGTGCTCCAATGTTATCTCAGATTCATATTGACTAGCTTGATTTACCAGTTGGGTTGCTGGTCTAGCATGAATACCTGTCTCAGATGTTATGGTATACTTCTTTTCTACCATCGTTTTCACTCCTATTTCTTATTGTTTGTGATTTAGTTTCCTACCTATACTTATTTGTACCCTAATTCCGTTGGAGATAACAAGAGAAAAAATGGGCTACAAAAAAAAGACCTCAGAAATAATTATTCTGAGGTTGCACACTCATTCTAAAAATGGATGCAAAACCGACTTCAAAAATACGAAGCCGGTAATACATCAAATTTTCAGTTCCCCTAATCTTACTAATTCGATAACTGCTTGCGAGCGCCCCTTTACTCCAAGCTTCTGCATCGTGTTCGAAATATGATTACGAACGGTCTTTTCACTTATGAATAACTGTGCAGCAATTTCTTTCGTTGTCTTATCCTGTACGAGGAGTTCGAAAACTTCCCGTTCCCGTTTCGTTAAAAGCGGTTTAGGTCGGAACTCATGTTCTTTCAATAGTTTCACCCTTTCTTGCATGGGCTGCTTCATCTGCAATAGTTAGTATTTAGTCATGATTATCTTATGTACGAATAAGAAACCATGTGACACGACAAAGCTAGGCAAAAAAGGATTTTTTTATAAAATCTTAAAAAAACTCTCTTTTTCTAGTCAAAAATTTATTTAGAAACCTAATTATAGACTTTTTTGAATACATTTCATTGCAGTTTCACTCCATGGAACCGGTTTACCAGTTGCTTTAGAGATTTGAACCATTCTTCCCCTCCCAGTCATACAAATATCCCCTTTTTCATTTAAAATCATGTAATGTAGATCTACCGATGTCTTCCCAATCGTATCGGCTTTTACATATACTTGAAGGGAATCATCAAAAAAATACTTGTTTCCTATAATCACATTGTAAATCGGCAGTAACGGGAATCGTCTCTCCCTTCTGAGAAAACCACTCTTCTGCCAGACCAGTTTTCTTTGAAAAAAATTTATCCTTGCTTCTTCAAAATACACAAAAGAAATACAATTATTCATGTGTCCAAAAGCATCTGTTTCTGAAAATCGAACAGTTACAGGATAACTGTATTTAAATGACTCTCTCCACTCAACAAGATTTTCAATGTATATCGGCTTTGCCACAATACCACCCCTCACACTCGGTATGAATGACTATTCATTCATTGTTTTTGAAAGAAGAAAGGGACAAAATGTCCCTTATTAAATATAGCTTATACGTTTTCGTCACTTCCGAAGAAATCTTTAAATGATTGCAAAGTTGTGTCACGATTCAAAGCTGCAATGGAAGTTGTTAATGGAATTCCTTTTGGACAAGCCTGCACACAGTTTTGTGAGTTCCCACAATTCGTTAGGCCACCGTCATCATCCATAATCGTTCTCAGGCGTTCTGCTTTATGCATTGCACCTGTCGGATGTGCATTAAATAGACGAACTTGAGATAAAGGTGCTGGACCAATGAATTCTGATTTACTGTTAACATTTGGACAGGCCTCTAAACACACACCACAAGTCATACACTTTGAGAGTTCATAAGCCCATTGACGCTTCGCTTCTGGCATACGTGGTCCAGGTCCTAAATCATATGTTCCGTCAATTGGGATCCACGCTTTTACACGCTTTAAGGAATCAAACATTTTTTGACGGTCAACAACTAAATCACGAACAACCGGGAATGTATTCATTGGCTTTAAGCGAATCGGCTGCTCTAATTGGTCAATTAACGCCGTACAAGACTGACGTGGCTTCCCGTTAATGACCATGGAACAGGCCCCGCAAACTTCCTCTAAACATACGGACTCCCAAGCTACAGCAGTTGTATCTTCACCATTGGCATTAACAGGGTTTCGGCGAATTTCCATGAGTGCAGAAATAACATTCATATTCTCACGATATGGGAGAACGAATTTTTCATCGTAAGGCGCACTTTCATGATCCTTTTGTCGCGTTATAATCAGTTCAATAGTTCTTTCACTCATTTCTTTTCACCTGCTTTCTTTTTAGAAGTATAATCACGCTTACGTGGTGGAATAAGTGAAATATCTACTTCTTCATACTCAAATTCCGGTCCATTAGTTGCAACGTTATATTTGGCTTTCGTAGTTTTTAACCATTCTTCGTCATTACGCTCAGGGAATTCCGGTTTAAAGTGCGCGCCTCTGCTCTCGTTCCGGCGGTAAGCACCAAGAGTAATAACACGAGCAAGGTTTAACATTCCTTCTAATTGACGAACAAAGGCTGCACTTTGATTGCTCCACTTTGCCGTATCGTCAATATTAATATTCTTAAATCTTTCAAGTAATTCTTGTAGTTTCTCATCTGTAGCTAATAAACGTTTATTTTCACGAACTACGGTTACATTATCTGTCATCCATTGACCTAGTTCTTGATGAAGCTTAAATGCATTTTCTTCTCCTTGCATGGACAATATTTCATCATGCTTCGCTTGATCTTTTTGAACTTGGGCATCAAAAACATCAGAAGATAGGTCTTCACTTAACTCATCTAAACCATTGATATAGTCAATTGCCTTTGGTCCTGCTACCATCCCACCATAAATGGCTGATAACAAGGAGTTAGCTCCTAATCGATTAGCTCCGTGCTGAGAATAATCACACTCACCAGCAGCGAACAGACCAGGAATATTAGTCATTTGATCATAATCTACCCACAGTCCACCCATAGAGTAATGTACAGCCGGGAAGATTTTCATCGGTACTTTACGAGGGTCATCACCCATAAACTTTTCATAGATTTCCATAATACCACCAAGCTTAATATCAAGCTCTTTCGGGTCTTTATGAGAAAGATCTAAGTAAACCATGTTTTCCCCATTAATACCTAATTTTAAATCCACACAGACGTGGAAGATCTCACGAGTTGCAATATCACGAGGTACTAAGTTTCCGTAGGCAGGATACTTCTCCTCTAAGAAATACCATGGTTTTCCGTCTTTATATGTCCAAACACGTCCGCCTTCTCCACGAGCAGATTCACTCATGAGACGAAGTTTATCGTCTCCTGGAATAGCAGTTGGATGGATTTGAATAAACTCACCGTTAGCGTAATAAGCCCCTTGCTCATATACCGCAGCGGCTGCATAACCTGTATTAATCATGGAGTTGGTAGATTTACCAAATATGATACCAGGTCCACCTGTTGCTAGAATAACAGCATCTGCTCTAAACGGCTTAATTTCTGAAGTATTTAAGTCTTGTGCAGTAATCCCACGACAAACCCCATCGTCGTCTAATACGGCATGTAAGAATTCCCATCCTTCATACTTCGTTACAAGCCCAGCAACCTCATGGCGGCGAACTTGCTCGTCTAATGCATATAATAACTGTTGACCAGTTGTTGCACCGGCAAACGCAGTACGGTGATGTTGTGTTCCTCCAAAACGGCGAAGTGCTAACAAACCTTCCCCAGTACGGTTAAACATAACTCCCATACGATCCATCAAATGGATAATCCCTGGTGCAGCGTCACACATTGCTTTTACTGGTGGTTGGTTGGCAAGAAAGTCTCCTCCGTAAATAGAGTCATCGAAATGCTCCCAAGTGGAGTCTCCTTCACCCATTGTATTTAACGCCCCGTTAATCCCGCCCTGTGCACATACAGAGTGTGATCGTTTAACAGGTACGACGGAAAACAAATCTACTGATACGCCAGCTTCCGCTGCTTTTATTGTCGCCATCAGTCCGGCTAAACCGCCGCCGACAACGATTATTCTACCTTTGCTCATTTAGAAACACTCCTTCTTTTTGGCTAGACAAATGCTAAGATCGCTCGGATTCCAATATAAGACATGATTACGAAAATTGCCATTGCTACATAGGTCATAAGTTGCTGGGAACGAGGAGAAACAGTAATTCCCCATGTTACTGCAAAAGACCACAATCCATTTCCAAAATGGAAGGATGCAGCAATAATCGAAATAATATAAAGTACAAGAGCAATAGGACTGGCAACGATGTCAGCCATCATATCATAGTTCACTTCTGCTCCAAATGCCTTTTGGATTCTCGTATCCCATACATGCCATGCAACGAAAATAATTGTAATTACCCCTGTAATACGCTGCAGGCGGAACATCCAGTTCCTAAAATAGCTGTATGTAGACGTATTGTTCTTCGCTTGAAAAGCAATGTATAAGCCGTAAATACCGTGAAAAAGAATAGGAATGTAGATTAATACAAACTCCATTACTAATAAAAATGGTAGTTGTTCCATAAAATGTGTTGCCTGGTTATATGCCTCAGGACCCTGTACGGCTTGATAATTGATCATAAAATGAACAATTAAAAATGCCCCTAGTGGCACAACACCAAGCAGAGAATTGCAATTTACGATAGAAAAACTCGCGATTCTTGGACATCAAATTCTCCCCCTAAAATGATAGTTAGTACTTTAAAACAAATTATTTGTCGTATATTAACCTCCTTTTCCATAAATCTATTAATACATCATTACACATTTGTAAATAGTGAAATTTAACACAAGTTTGTATAAACTGTGACAATTTCATTTTACCCCTCTATCCACTAGCCGTCAAGAAAGCGGATACACCTTATTATTTTAACAGAAAAATGTTATTTGTGGCACATTCTTCTAAATTTTCTGATTAAAAAATGTTTTAAAACCATCACTATAGTGTTTAAAGTCAACGAGAAAGCACTTTCTTCCTCGAAGAAAAGTGCTTTTCAAATTGAGAAGCATTATTATTATTCATAATTCAGACACAATTTTCCTGGAATACCTTTTTGTGAATTATCCAATAATGATTCGCTCTGTCGGATACTTGTAATGGCTGACTTTTTCCCTAGCACGAATGGAAAACAAGAAGGCAATTAGACCTACCCGACCTATTAACATAAGAACCATTAACGTTATTTGACTCGGTAGTGTCAAATGAGACGTGATCCCCATGGATAGTCCACACGTTCCGAAGGCAGAACTTACTTCAAAAATGATTGCCATTAGTTCAATATTGCTGCTGTTTTCAAAGGCACTGATTAATATTATGGAAAGAAGCAAGCCAACGAGAAAGACGGACAGTACGATAAACGCTTTTTGCCTGTCTTCTTCATGAATCTCCCTGCCAAAGGCTTTTACATCCCTTCTTCCCATGGCAAAGCTCTTAATCGTTAAGAACATGACTGCTAGAGTAGTCGTACGAATCCCTCCGCCAACGCTTGACGGGCTAGCACCAATTATCATTAATGCAGAGATAAACAACAAGCTTGCCAGTGTAAGCTGAGAAATATCCATTGTTGCTAACCCCCCACTCCTTGCAGTAGCAGAGTTAAACAAGGAAAAAAAAGAGTTGCTGATGCCAGCTTAGCCCTTCATAAAAAGCATTTCTCTCTAGGAACCAAAGACCAACAAATCCAATGGCAAAAACTATGAAATAGGTGGAAACAGCGATCTTTGTAAATAAGCTAAATCGGAAGGTTCGATCCTTCGATTTGAAGTATTCCTTCAGTTCAATAATAACTGGAAACCCAATTGCTCCAGCAAATATTAACAATATATTTACCATCTGTACAAAATAATCGTCCGCAAAGGGAATTAATGACTGTCCCGTAACATCGAAGCCCGCATTAGTGAAAGCCGATAAAGCACCAAATGCCCCTTGATAATAGGCTTCTGCAACCGTATCAAAATAGTTCATATAATATGTACCTAAAACTATTGCACCAACTAATTCAATAGCTAAAGCTGTAAATAAAATACCTTTCATGAGACTAACTAAGCCAGAGAAGGCAATTTGATTTTGGTCAACCATAATTAACATTCGCTGGGACAACACGATTTTTCTACCAAAGGCAATCCAAACGAATGTTCCTAATGTCATGATCCCAATTCCACCAAGCTGAATGGCAAGGGCTAAAAAGAATATTCCAATACCACTGTACGTCTCAGAAACATTAACAACCGTAAGTCCCGTAACACTAACGGCACTAACGGATGTAAACAGAGCCTCTGAATAAGATACAGTAATACCAGGTTGGGAAGATATGGGTAAATATAGTAAAAGGCTGAATAGGAACATGGCAAGAATATAAGAAATGACAATTACCCTGAACGGACTTAAAAACTTAGTCAACCCTAATTTCATTTGCAGTTACCTCCGTTTTTCATACGGGCTTTAGTATATCATGACTTATGTTCCGTTTACCATCTTTGTCCAAAAAATTATGTTGAAAATATATCATAATTATTTTAAGTCTATGGTAAGATGAGAAATGAAATATTGATTTTGACAATGTATGAAATGTACTAATTATAAAGCTCATTAGGGGTGCACCAAACACGTTTAAGAAGGATGGGGTTATATTGGCGAAGAAAAAACAATGGATCGAATTGATCGAGGAAATGGACACACCCATTTCACCCTTTAGTAATCACGTGCTCCGTCACGTCTTGATTCCAGAATTATTAGGGGAAGAAGAAGCAAGTATTCTCTATTGGGCAGGAAAAGCAATTGCGAGAAAATTACAAGTGGAGGATATGAGTGATTTACCTTCATTTTTTGAAAAAGCTAATTGGGGTACATTGACCTTGATTAAAGAAAGGCGTCACGAAAAACACTATGACTTAGTAGCGCCAATGATGATACCATACCGACCATTATCAATGGAATGCGGCTTCCTAGCTCAATGGATGGAACATCAATCAGGTTTCGTTTCAGAAGCTACCTATGAAGTAAAAAAGAAAAAACCATTAACATGTAGAATTATTGTTCGCTGGGATCCAAAAGACAAAATAGAAATATTTTAAAAGCCTTACTCAAAAGGGGGATATTTCCCCTTTTAAGTAAGACTCGATCCAATAAGCGGAGCCGTCGCAGCCTTTTAAGTGATGACAGGAGCGGGTTTCTCCTGTCAGCGAGCGACGAGCAAAGCCATTTACCATTTATTACAGCATAAATAGTCAGCCTATTTTATTGAAATTAAGAGACTGCAGCCTTTGCTTCCTCTTTAATTTCATCCAATTCAAAGGCAGAATGTAGAGCTTCTACTGCCTTTACCATTTTTTCTTCCTCAATAACAACAGATACTTTGATCTCGGAAGTGGTGACCATTTTAATTCCAATCTCTTCGTCTGATAAGGCCTTGAACATGGTAGCAGCAACTCCTGGGTTTGATACCATACCTGAACCTACAATAGATACCTTTGCTAGTTCCCCTTCATGCCGAATTTCTGTATACCCTAATTTCTTCTTGTTCCTTTCTAAAACTTGAATCGCTTCCGGCAAGTCATGAGTTAAAATCGTGAAAGAAATATTCATTTCATTTTTTCCTGTCATTTGTTGAATGATAATATCTACGTCAATCCCCGCATCCGCCAGCGGTGAAAACACGTTGGCCATTGTATGAACGTTATTCGGTAAATTTTCAATCCTTATTTTCGTCACGGCCCCTTCAAAAGCTAAGCCCCTGACAGTCAAATTTTGTTCCATGGAAACTTCCTCCTCAACAATCGTTCCTTCTTTATCTACCATACTTGATCGTACAATTAGCTTTACATTATAGTTCTTAGCAAACTCCACAGCCCTTGGGTGAAGGACACCAGCACCTAAGTTGGCCAGTTCTAACATTTCATCATAGGAAATACTTTGCAGTTGTCTTGCTTCTTTTGCCACACGAGGATCGCATGTGTAGACTCCAGTCACATCTGTATATATGGTACACGATTCCGCGTTTAAAGCTGCAGCAAGGGCAACGGCCGTTGTATCAGAACCTCCACGGCCTAATGTAGTGATTTCTTCCCCTTCATCGGTCAAGCCTTGAAAGCCTGCCACAATCACTGCTTTTCCTTCGTTTAGGTAAGCTTCCACCCGTTCCGTTTCTATACTAGTTATTCTTGCATTTTGGTGAACTGGTTCTGTTTTAATTCCAGCCTGCCAGCCTGTTAAGGAAACGGCTTCAATTCCCATCTCTTTCAGCGCCATTACCATCAGTGACATGGTTACTTGTTCACCAGTGCTTAAAAGCATATCCATTTCCCGCTTTACGGGACTATCGGTAATATCTTGAGCAAGCTGTACTAAGGAATCGGTTGATTTTCCCATCGCTGAAACCACTGTAACTACTTTGTGTCCAGCCTCCATCGCTTTTTTCACCTTTTCAGCTGCTCGTTTAATTTTTGTTACATCCCCGACAGAAGTTCCTCCGAACTTCTGAACAATCGTTGCCAACATGAACGCCTCCTCTTTTAGTTCGAGCCATACAAAGATTATTGATTCTTACTTCTTTTCTTGTTTAGAACAAGAAGTCAGCTTTTAGGAATTCTGAGCAGCCGTTACTCTCGCAGTAACAATTGCATTGACTTGGATGTGTCCGTTGCTGTGTATGTAGTAGCTACATCATCCAAATGGTTTATTCCCTTTGTTTCGACAAATGAAAATGAAAAATCGACAGCAGGAGGATCCCACTGTCGAGTACGACTTTTTGTGAAAACGAAAATATAAAAGCCGCTCCGTGAGATAGTTCTCCATACAACATTTGTTTGTATGACAGCTGTGTATTTATTCAATACAGAGCCAGAAGGCAATTGTTGAGAGATTAGCCTCCTTCGGCGAATCCCCCTTTTTATTACATTCAACGAAGCTCAACCTTCTCCTGTAATAGACTCATGGTTATCGCACCTCTACCATCACTCCTAAGAGCTGATGTATGGTTATTGGGAGATGAAAATCTCCTACAGGAAGCACTCAAAGCTTCCTTTTTGTGAAAAGCAAAACTCGATTAAAAGTGTAACAAAGACAATGCCATATGACAATTTCCATTATTCCCCGTCTTCATTGATTATCTTGTGTAGGGCTTTAGCAGTTCCCTTTGGTATACCTGCAGCTATTATTTCCTCCAAATTAGCCTCTTTTAGACGCTTTAATGATCCAAAATGCTTTAGTAATGCCTTTTTTCTTTTCTCACCAATACCTTCTATATCGTCTAAAATGGAGGTAAACATATTTTTCTTTCTAATATTTCGATGAAAACTTATAGCGAAGCGGTGAACTTCATCTTGAATTCTTTGCAAAAGGTAAAACTCTTGACTCGTCTTTTTTAAAGGTACGATTACAGGAGGATCCCCTGCCATTAACTGAGACGTTCGGTGTTTTTCATCCTTAACTAATCCGCATACAGGGATAGGTAAACCTAATTCATCCTGCAGTACCCCTTGAGCTGCCGAAATTTGACCTTTACCACCGTCAATAACGATGAGATCAGGAAGGGGCAGCTCTTCTTTCAATAGTCTTACGTATCTTCTTCTGACAACTTCTCTCATGGATTCATAATCATCAGGCCCTTCAACACTCTTTACTTTATATTTACGGTAATTTTTCTTATCTGGTTTCCCATCTAAAAAGGACACCATTGCCGAGACAGGATCGACTCCTTGAATATTCGAGTTGTCAAAAGCTTCAATCCGATGGGGAATATCAATATTAAGAGCTTGACCTAACCGTTCGACTGCTACGATGGTTTTTTGTTCGTCACGTTCAATAAGATCGAACTTTTCTTTTAAAGCAATGCTTGCATTTTTGCTAGCAAGCTCAACGAGTTCTTTCTTTTTCCCAATTTTCGGGCGAAGGGTTTTAACTTGTAAAAATTCCGTAACGATTTGTTCGTCGATTTGCTCTGGAACAAATATCTCTTTTGGCTTTTGGTGCTGTTCATCGAGGTAAAATTGGCCAATATACGTATAAAAATCGTCCTCAGGGTCCTGGTACATGGGGAATGTTGAGACATCCCGCTCGATGAGCTTTCCTTGACGGATAAAGAATACTTGGACACACATCCAGCCTTTGTCTACAGCGAATCCAAACACATCGCGGTCAAGTTCGTCCGTCAATGTCATCTTTTGCTTTTCCATGACTGCTTCAATATGTTTCACTTGATCCCTAAGTTCTTTCGCCCTCTCAAAATTTAGTTCCTCTGATGCTTGGAATATTTTTTGAGTGAGGTCTTGCTTAATTTCCTTATGCCCCCCGTTTAAGAATCTTGTTATTTCTTGCACAAGCTGTTGATTTTTTTCAGGAGTCACTTCAAATTCACACGGTGCAAGGCATTGACCAATGTGATAATAAAGGCAGACCCTATCAGGAAGGGTACGGCATTTTCTTAATGGATATAATCTGTCTAGCAGTTTCTTTGTTTCATTGGCCGCATGAACATTAGGGTAAGGACCGAAATATTTGGCTCCATCCTTTTTCACCTTCCTTGTAGTAATCAATCGAGGATGCTCTTCTTTCGTAATTTTTAGGAAGGGATAACTTTTGTCATCTTTAAGGAGCACGTTGTATCGTGGTTCGTATTTTTTTATTAAATTTTGCTCAAGAACTAATGCCTCTAAATCGGAGGATGTAATAATGTACTCAAAATCTTTAATCTCACTGACCAATCGCTGCGTTTTTTTTATCATGAGAGCCTGTAAAATAAGATCGTACCCGATTTCTCAGTAGTTTTGCTTTCCCAACGTAAATAATTGTTCCATGTTTATTTTTCATTAAATAACAGCCTGGTTGGGCAGGAACTAACGCTAATTTCTCCTTTAATTGTGGCATAGCAAGTCTCTCCCTTTTATGTTTAAATTGCTAGTGTGATTTTTTTTATAATATTTTTCACTATAGCACAGGCCTCTCATCTTCTCCACTTCCTTATGATGGTTCTCACATTCCACTTTTTCCTAAACAAAAAAGACTACCCGATGAAAATCGATGCAGTCCTAGATTTAGTCAACTTATAGAGTGTGATTGAATATGTATCGGGGCAATGGCTTCGCTCGTCGCTCGCTGACAGGAGAAACCCACTCCTGTCAGCTCTTAAAAGAGTGCGACGGCTACGCTCATTACATCGTGTCTGAATAAAAAGCTCAAAAAACGAGCTTTTTATTCAGACTCTTAAACGTGTTTATTTAGTAATGCAGCTAATTGTTCCTTTGGCTGAAAGCCTACTACTTGATCCACTACTTGACCATCTTTGAACACAAGTAAAGTTGGGATACTCATCACTCCAAATTTCCCTGCAGTTTCTTGATTGTCATCTACATCAAGTTTCACAATCTTTACCTTGTCACCCATCTCTCCGTCAAGTTCTTCAAGGACTGGCGCTATCATCTTACAAGGCCCACACCACGGTGCCCAAAAGTCAGCAAGAACAACACCTTGACTCGTTTCCTCAGCAAAATTTTGGTCTGTTACATTTACAATTGCCATTAAAAAATTCCTCCTCAAAGTAAAGCAATATTAAAGTCAAAACTTATTATACCGTCATAAACAGGCAATTAGGAAAATATCTGCTCATAATAAGACAAATAATTCCTTTAATTTTTCCTATTCTTATATTATCTAACTTACCCTACCTGTGCAAAAATATTGCCTGTAAAAAGTAAATTAAGCTTTTTCATCTTTAGCTTGAATCCAATTGAACCAAAAAGAAGACACTTCCTACTTATTTTGGAAGTGTCTTACCTTGTCGATATTAGGCTGCTTCTTTAGCCGTTGTAAATTTGTTTTTGAAAACTACAGTGCGAATGTAAGGAATCACCCAACGGTCTCCACCGATACGGCCAGCGTTGTATCCAGCAGCTAAGATGAAGATTGTCAATAATACCATCCAAGGGTTAGACGAAATTGTGCCTGCAAACAAGAATGCGAAGTTCATCATGATACCAAAGAATGCAGCAGCAGTTGTTAAAACGCCAAGTAATAATCCTAATCCTACTAAAACTTCTC
>JAJOJL010000024.1 GCA_021208645.1 Bacillus sp. (in: firmicutes)
CTCCCGGTACAGTAAAACGTTAACGTTACCTGTGGGTCAGGAATCATTTTTTCTTTTTTAAATGAGAAGGATTTTGTCAGTTTTGTTGAATCATCTTAGTTAAAAAATGCTTCTTAAAATATTTCTAAATTTGGAGGAATTCACTATGTACAACACTATGCCGAAAAATCTGATCAAAGGGACTTTCTAAAAAAGAACAATCCACAGCAATTTGAATGTTGTATTATTGCAGTCAATGATTGAGTAAAGTAATCAACCGTATTTTTACTCCCTGTAGAAAGGGATTAGTGTGTTAACATGCAAGTGGCTTTTGAATATGTTCAACTTCTTCATTATTTTGTGAGGAATATATTGACAGGATGTTGCATATGAATTATCATATGTGTAACCGGTTACAGTAAGAGTTGAGGGGATATTATGACAACAATTAAAGATGTTGCGAAACATGCCAACGTTTCTGTGGCAACGGTTTCACGAGTTTTAAATAAAAAAGGATATGTAAGTAAGGATGCTGAGGAAGCAGTACTTGCAGCTATTAAAGAGTTGAAATACCGGCCCAATGCCGTTGCAAGAACTCTTTATAATAAATCGTCACGAATGATCGGATTGATTGTTCCGGATATTTCGAATCCCTTTTTTCCTGAGTTGGCTCGGGCAGTGGAGGATATAGCAATGACTTACGGCTATACCGTAGTCCTTTGCAATGCAGATGAAAATAGTAAGAAAGAACAGCAATATTTAGAGGCGTTAAAGCAGAAGTATGTAGATGGGATTATCTTGACGACAAATCAATTGGCTTTTTCTGATTATAGTGAGTTGGATGTGCCGATGGTGGCTCTCGACCGTGTGATTGGTGAGAGGATTCCAACAGTAGTATCATCCAATGAAGATGGCGCAAGGACGGCTACCTCTTACTTAATTAAGAATGGCTGTAAATTTATTGCTCACTTACGTGGACCAAAAGGGTTAACGACAGCAGAGGATCGATTAAGGGTTTCAGAAAAGTAGTGGAGCAAGCTGGTGTGGCAAGCGTCATTGTTGAATCAGAATTTAATTTTAAAAAAGCAGAGCAGGATACGATGAAACTACTGGAGCAGCACCCTTCCATCGATGGGATTTTTGCCAGCAGTGATGTCACTGCAGCAGGTGCCATTAAAGCGGCGCATCGTATAGGAAAAAGCGTTCCGGAAGATATACAGATTATTGGATTTGACGGTATTCCCTTTGGTGAGATGTTAGTACCTTCTTTAACAACCATCTCTCAGCCAATTTATAATATGGGAGCCTTAGCCTCTAGATTATTAATTAAATTAATCGAAAAACAATCACTAGAGAAGTTTTACTATGAATTACCTACGGAATTAATTATTCGACAATCAACAAAGGGGAGCGAGGGGGGAAGCATGAAAAAGCATCCAATCATTACCGTTATTGGAAGTATAAATATGGATATGGTTACGATTACTGAAACAATACCCGTGCAAGGAGAAACAGTCATAGGAGAACGGTTTCAAACGTTCCCTGGTGGAAAAGGGGCTAACCAAGCTGTTGCTGCGGCACGGCTTGGGGGGGAGGTCCGAGTTTATTGGCCGAGTAGGGGAGGATGCCTTTGGTAAAGAGTTGAAACAAAAGTTGGAAGAGGAAGGTATTTCCACCACGCATGTGGAACCGGTTACACACTGTAGTACCGGTGTCGCGACGATCCTGTTATCGGATAGTGACAATCGGATTATTGTTGTTCCTGGCGCTAATGATTACCTTACCCCAAAGTATTTGGAAAAATTTACAGAGCAAATTCTTACCAGTGACGTAGTTTTATTACAATTTGAAATTCCTTTAGAAACAGTTCGTTATTGCTTGGAGCTCTGTGAAAAAAACGGGATTCAAGTAATCGTTAACCCTGCTCCTGCACGGAAGCTTGGAGAAGAATATTGGGAAAAAGCCACGTATATAACTCCTAATGAAACGGAAGTGGAGGAATTATTTTCTCCTTCAGTTGATGCGAAGGAATCTATTGTCCATAAATTGATTGTTACCTTGGGAGAGAAAGGGGCAATGTTTACTGAAAATGGGGGTGAACAGTATGTTCCTGCTTTTCCAGTAACTCCAGTCGATACAACAGGTGCTGGAGATACCTTTAATGGTGCTCTAGCCGTTGCCCTAGGGGAACAAATGGAAACTTCCAAAGCGATTGCTTTTGCAAATGGAGCGGCAGCCTTGTCTGTCCAACGGTATGGAGCGCAGGAAGGAATGCCTACAAGGGCGGAATTAGATAACTTCTTATCTGACAGGAGGAACCAAGAATGAAAAAGCATGGGATTTTAAATCGAGATATTGCCGGAGTCCTTGCAAAACTAGGTCACACAGACACCATTGTAATTGCAGATTGCGGATTACCTATTCCAGAGAATGTTCGCTGTATCGATTTGTCCATTAAAAAGGGGAGCCTTCCTTTGAAGAAGTTTTAGAAGAAGTATTAAACGATCTAGAAGTGGAAGCAGCCGTTTGTGCGGAAGAAATAAAGGTAAATAATAAATCTGTTTATTCTAAGTTGACCGAAAATAGTTTTCCGATCGAGTTTGTGGATCACGAGAGTTTTAAAAACAAATCGAAAGAGTCCAAGGTTATCATCGTACGGGGAAGTAACGCCATATGCCAATATTATACTTCGCTCAGGTGTGATTTTCTAAAAGGAGTGTCTTTATGATTATTCAAATGGAGGGAATTTCAAAGGCTTTTAGTGGAAACATGGTGTTAAAGAGCGTTTCTTTTGCCATGGAAAAAGGGGAGATTCACGCTTTAATGGGAGAAAACGGTGCTGGTAAATCCACTCTTATGAAAATATTAACGGGTATTTATACAAAAGATGAAGGCACGATTAAGGTCAAAGGGAAAAAAGTAGATTACAAAACACCTAAAGAAGCGGAGAACGATGGCATCGCCGTGATCCATCAGGAGTTAAATATTTTGCCTGAATTAACGGTTGCTGAAAATTTATTCCTTGGTAAAGAGTTAACCCTTGGCAAAACGGCCTGGTTAAAAACGAAGGAGATGAACCGGATTGCCGAGGAGAAGCTGCAGCAATTAGGTTTGCAGGTGAAGGCAACGGAGCGGACAGGTAACCTGTCTGTTGGAAAGCAGCAAATTATTGAAATAGCCAGGGCTTTGATGACAAATGCAGATATTATCATCATGGATGAGCCGACTGCTGCATTAACAGAGCGTGAAATTGATACTCTTTTTACAATGATACGAGATTTAAAGAGAAAAGGGGTTTCCTTTATTTATATTTCACACCGGATGGAAGAAATATTTTCCCTTTGTGACCGGGTTACGGTATTGAGGGACGGAGAGTATGTGGGGGAAAAAAATGTTCCGGAAACAAACTTTGATGAAATTGTAAGCATGATGGTAGGAAGAAAATTAGGGAATCGGTTTCCAGAGCTTACGAATTCACCTGGTGATATTAAGTTGGAAATTCAAAACCTTACCCGGTCAGGGGAGTTTGAGAATATCTCCTTTTCCGTCCGTGCGGGAGAAATTGTAGGCATTGCAGGGTTAATGGGTGCGGGTCGTTCGGAAGTGGTGGAAAGCTTGTTTGGCTATCGAAAACTAGAGTCAGGAAAAGTTTTTATCGATAGAAAGGAAGTAAGGATCCATAATCCGACAGATGCCATAAACCTAGGAATAGGGTTAATTACGGAGGACAGGAAGTCAAAGGGGCTCATAACGGAGTTTTCCATCCGTAACAATATAAGTCTAGCAAACTTATCGACGATTTCATCTTCAGGCTGGATCGTGAATAGTAAAGAAATAGCTCTATATGAACGATTAGTTAAGAGACTCGCTGTTGTGACATCAGGCCCAGAGCAAAAGGTCAAGTCTCTCAGTGGCGGTAACCAGCAAAAAGTAGTTATTGGAAAATGGCTAGGTACTTCACCTCGCATCTTAATCCTAGATGAGCCAACGAGGGGCGTAGATGTGGGAGCGAAGGTGGAAATTTATACAATTATGAAAGAGCTGGCAGAGCAAGGGGTTGCTATCATTATGGTTTCATCAGAGTTGCCTGAAGTTATTGGAATGAGTTCAAGAGTAGTAGTCATGTTTGAAGGGAAGCAGAGGGCAATTCTTGAACGAAAGGAATTAAGTGAGGAACGCATCATGCATTATGCGACTGGAGGTGATATGTATGTGGGGTAAAATTAGAGCTAATTTAGCTGTATTAGGCCCATTACTAGGTTTGTTTTTAATTATTGCTATTATTACTATTTTGAACCCTAATTTCCTATCATTTTCAAATGTCTTAAATATTTTACGGCAAGTTTCCATCAACGCCCTTATTGCCTTTGGCATGACATTTGTTATTTTGACTGGGGGAATTGATTTATCTGTCGGGGCAATTCTTGCTTTTTTCAGGTGCCGTAACAGCTAGTCTGTTATCAGCGGGTGTGGATCCTGTGCTCGCAGTACTTATTGGATTATTAGTAGGTGCCATATTAGGTGCTTTAACGGGTTGGTTATCGCAAAAGGGAAGGTTGCTCCGTTTATTGCCACATTGGCAACGATGACAATTTTCCGTGGCTTAACCTTAATGTTTACTGATGGCCGGCCTATTACTGGTTTAGGAGATTCACAGTTTTTTCAGCTTATTGGAAGAGGGTATTTGTTCGGTATTCCTATTCCAGCCGTTACATGATGGTTTCCTTTCTTATCTTGTATTTAATTTTAAAGAAAACAACATTTGGACGGCGAGTTTATGCTGTCGGTGGAAACGAAGAAGCGGCGATTTTATCGGGGATTAAAGCAGATCGAATTAAGATTTATGTTTATTCCTTAACTGGATTTTTGTCCGCTCTCGCAGGGATTATTTTAACATCAAGATTAAACTCAGCTCAGCCAACTGCAGGTACCATGTATGAACTAGATGCAATTGCGGCAGTTGTCCTTGGAGGTACGAGTTTAACTGGAGGCAGAGGTTGGATCGTAGGCACGCTTATTGGTGCCTTGATTATAGGGGTCCTAAATAATGGGCTCAACTTGTTGGGAGTAAGTTCTTTTTTCCAGCAAGTAGTAAAGGTGGAGTGATCCTGTTAGCTGTTTTACTGGATCGCAAAAAAAAATGCTTAAAAAGGGGAGAAGTTAAGATGAAGAAGGTTTGGATGTTCTTGTCGTTAGTTGCTCTATTGTTTGTTGTGGCTTGTTCAACGGAATCACCAGTTGGTGATAATGGTAATGGTGGCAGTGAAGAAGGCGAACTCACGATTGGTTTCTCCATTTCCACATTAAACAATCCATTCTTTGTGACGTTGCAAGAAGGTGCTAAAGCAAAGGCAGAGGAATTAGGTGCTGAATTAATTACTTTAGATGCCCAGAACGATGATGCAAAACAGGTAAGTGATGTAGAGGATTTAATTCAGCGTGGTGTAGACATTATCTTAATTAACCCTACCGATTCTTCATCTGTAGTGGCTGCCGTTGAAGCGGCTAATAATGCTGGAATTCCAGTTATTACAGTAGACCGGGGTGCTGATGGAGGAGAAATTATTGCCCATATTGCATCAGACAACGTTGCTGGTGGTGAAATGGCAGGTCAATTACTTGTTGATTTAGTAGGAGAGGGTGCTAAAGTAGCTGAACTGGAAGGTATTCCAGGTAGCTCTGCTGCACGTGAACGTGGAGAAGGATTCAATACCATTGCCCAAGGAAGTCTTGATGTAGTAACTTCTCAAACGGCAAACTTTGACCGTTCGGAAGGATTAAATGTAATGGAGAACATTTTACAAGGTAACCCGGATATTGTTGGGGTATTTGCCCACAACGATGAGATGGCATTAGGTGCTTTAGAAGCAATTGACGCAGCTGGGAAAGCCGGTGACATTGTAGTTATTGGTTTCGACGCAACAGATGATGCGGTCGCTGCAGTAGAAGCAGGACGTTTGGCAGGAACAGTTGCCCAACAGCCAACATTGATTGGGGAATTAGCTGTTGAAACAGCATTAAAGGTATTCCAAGGCGAAACAGTAGATGACTTTATTCCAGTTGAGTTAGAGTTAGTCAAGTAAAAAAAGAGGGGAAGCAGCGGGACGGAAGCAACAGGCAGTTCCGTTGCTTCTTTTTTGTTGTTTAGGAAATTATAAAATAATCGACCTGTGGATAACTCATGAATTAAAATGTAGTTAGAGGGGGAGTAGTGATGAAGCAGAATAGTGGTGTTATTAAAAAGATACTTAAAGACCATTTTGATGGTTTTTGGAGGCTTCATCACAATAGGTTTCCTAAACAATATCAAAGCGATATACAGAATGCTGTTATGAAAGCTATAAGGTGTGGAACAAGTGATATTGGATTTGCTAAATATGAGTGTCTAGGATGTGTGGGGGATCCAAAACCAGTTTTTGTTGGGTTCTCATGTAAGAGTCGATTCTGTCATAAGTGTGGGAAAAAATACACAGATGATTGGTCTGACAAACAGGAGGAAATGATCTTTGATGTGCCTCATCGACATATGGTTTTTACTATTCCGAAGGAATGTAGACCAGTTTTTTTTGAAGACCGTAAAAAGTTAAATGAGTTAAGTGAACAAGTGGCAGAGGTTTTTCGATTTCACTATAATCGTATGAGTAAGAAACGTCAGTTAAAAGTAGGTATTATTACTGTTATTCATACTTTCGGAAGAGATCTTAAGTGGAATCCCCATATACATGTATTGGTAACTGAAGGGGCTTTAGATAAAAACAAGGAATGGCGTTCTAGTGAATATATCCCATATGAATATTTAAGAAAGTCTTGGCAAAAGGTTTTAATGGATGCAATGAAAGCTTGGTTTCCGAATAACACTAAAGTACATGCTTTGGTAAATGATTTGTATAAACGATATCCTAAAGGTTTCTATGTTAATGCAGAAAAGAAAATGAAGAATGCAAAAGGAGCTGCGAAATATATTGGAAGATATCTCGCAAGGCCTGCGATTGCAGAATATAGAATAGAGTCTTATGATGGACAAACTGTTCGCTTCTGGTATGAAGATCATAAAACAGGCAAAAGAATAGATGCAGCCTGGCCAGTGTATAAATTTCTATTTGAAATGTTACAACACATCCCTCCCAAGCATTTTCGAATGGTTGGTCGTTTTGGGTTGTATAGCCGCAAACTCTACAGGAAAACAAATCAAATATTATCACTTTATGCATTCGTAAGAACTCATCAACTATCTCTGTTACTAGAGAAGAAGAAGAGAAAGAAAACGTATAGGCAAAGGATGATTGAAGCATTTGATAAGGATCCATTCCAATGCCCCTATTGTCATCGGGATATGGATTTAACGGAGATATGGCATCCAGAACATGGATTTACCTTTCATTATATGCAAGGAATGAAGTGTATTAAGTTTAGGAGGAATGAGAATGTCGTCAAAAAAAGAGCAGGATAACCCAAATAAGCCTTTCTTAGAATGGCTAGATGAGCCATTTGGAGAAGAGGAAGATACAGAGGTGGTTATTTTTAGGTGTATAGATTGTAAGAAAGAAGACGAAGTACCTGGTTTTATAATTGATGAATTTTCATATGACCTTGAAAAGGGTGAAGAAGTAGAGATTGTCTGTCCATTTTGTAATGGCACGATGCGTGAAGCGAGAGATGTCCCAAGTGATTAATCTACACTTGGGACGTGCGAAAGTCGCGTTAGCGATTTTGTTCTTATATTTATATACTTTTGTTTGTGAAAACATCTCTTCCTTAGTCGTGTATCAGATCATATTAATACACAAAGATTAGCAACCGTATCATTTTAGTCAAACTTTCTTTATAGAAACTACATATGTTT
>JAJOJL010000128.1 GCA_021208645.1 Bacillus sp. (in: firmicutes)
GAAAGCTGTTTAACCTGATAAAGAATGCGAAACTGCCTTACCATTAATGCAATTATTTTAATTGGCTCTTCCTTTTGCTTAAGTAAATCAAGGAATATTTTCCAAGAGGATTCGATTTCACGTTTTACTACGCCTTCTACTAATGCAAAGATATTTTGTTCCAATGAACGTGGCACCAAAGATTCCACCACTTCTTTAGTAACTACTTCTCCTTCTCCGGAATGTATAGAAAGCTTTCTAATTTCAGATGCCAAGAGCATTAATTCCGCTCCAGTTAAAGCAAGCAAATGGTCAATGGCATCATCATCAAAGCTCACTTTATTTTCCCTAGCTCGATCCATAATCCACAATTTCAGATCCCGCTCTTCTAGGGCGATGCCATTTAAAAATTCTCCGTTCTTTTTAGCAAGCTTAACAATTTTTTTCCGTTCATCTAGTTTTTCATATTGAGCAAGGATTATAAAAACTGTTTCTGGTGCAGGATGCTCTAAGTATGACTCTAATTTTTTCAAGTCGTGCTCTAGTTTGCTTGTTTCTTTTGCTGTACTAAAGAAATAGGCATCTTTAAGGATCACCACTCGTTTTCCTCCCATAAAAGGGAAGGTAAACGCTTCTTCTACAGCAGCTTCAACGGGATATTCTTTCATATCAAACTTTGACAAATTAAATTCTCGTTCCTCATCTGTTAGGACTTGCTTTATAATTTGCTGAAGTGTATCCTCAACAATATAATGTTCTGTTCCACTCAATAAATAGACTGGAGATACTTCTCCTTTTTTTATCTTTTTGATAACATCTATGTATGCCATTTCTTTTACTCCCCTCGTCCCACTTCTATACAGTAGTTTAACACAAACAGGGGAAGAAAAGAAAAAGGGGAGAAAACAGTAAATGCTCTCCCCCCCATTTATGATAAACGCCACGGCAAAGTACCTAGGATGCTCCGCTATGGCGATATCCTTATGCAATTTGTTTTGTTTCTTTCTGTGTATTCGTTATCTTATCCTATGCTCATTTACCCTATAAGTGACAACTCTTTACAGGAGTACCAATGAATAAAATTACTTTAAATACATACTTTGTTGTGGATTTTTTTACACTATTCACGTATACTAAATTGGTGACGGGAGGGATTTATATGGTAAATGAATTCGAAAAAGATGTTCAGTCAAAACGTAATGATTTTTTAGATAGTGTTGTTGGATTTATCGTACCTTTCGGTTTTTTCATGACCATCTTTATAATTGCGCAAGTGATTCATTTCTTCGGTACAAATTAATTAGTACATACAATGTGATACATGTACAAACAGCAATTAAAGCATTTTTCCAACTTAAATGTGGAAAAGTGTTTTTTGTTTTTTTAGGAGGTAAAAAATTAGAACTTTATTGTGACCAATGAACGCGAACATCTATTACCCCATCTTGAACATGAAACATAACTGCACCGTGTTTGTCAGTACGTAATAACGGGATGCCATTTTCCTCTAATCTATCTAATACCTCCCCATGAGGATGACCAAACCGATTGTTTCTCCCTGCCGACACTACGGTAACCATGGGCTCAAAATGCTCTAAAAAAGCTTGTGAAGTAGACGTTCTGCTTCCATGGTGAGCAATCTTTAATACGCCTAGTTCAAAGGCTGGGTAATGGCTTATTAACCTATTCTCCGCAGCTTCCTCAATATCACCCGTGAATAGAAAAACCACATCCTCAATAACAGCTAAAAGTACAATAGAAAGATCATTTTCTTTTACTTCAAAGCCGGTAGGATTCATGACATAAAAGATGTTTGCAGCATCCGTCCACCTATCACCTTCACTGGTCCAAACAATCGGAACCCCATTTTCTTCAGCGCACGATAATGCCGCTCTCCCTTCCGTTGATACTTGAGGAGACAAAGGGTACATGACTTTTTTTACTGCAAAGGTATCGAGAAGAAAACAAGCTTCCCCAACGTGGTCTGTATGTCCATGGGTAAGAATCATTCTGTCAATGGTGCCAATGCCTTTCCCCTTTAAATAAGGCTCAATGACCCGTCTACCAGGTCCACTGAATTCCCTATTTTCCCTTTCATCTTCATTCCAACGAACAACTCCTCCCGTGTCGATCAAATAAACAGCTTTTCTCCTAGGTAATTCAATGACAATAGCGTCTCCTTGCCCTACATCTAGAACTGTAATTGTTGCTTCCCTTTGGAAATATGGATGAAGGAGTTGAAATGCAAAAGCAAAGCATAATAAAACCATAGAAACACTGATCAATCTCCTACTTTTCCATTCTAACGATACAAATAAAACAATGATAAATACCATCATCACTAGTAAAATTAAGGTAGAGGGCTTACCAAATACGAGCATATCCCAAGACATGGCTGCTACTTTATCCAAAAAATAATGAGCAAAGCTTAGACTCTTTTCACTCAGTAAAAATATCGGTGTTGACAGTTTTGGTGAAATGCTAGCTAGTATTACCGTAAAAAAGGATAAGGGTAAAATCCATAAAGATATAAATGGGATAAATAAAAGATTAATTGGGATAGCAAGGATGGAGAATTCATAAAAATGAAAAATTATTATGGGCAACGTGATCAACTGAGCAACAAATGTCACTTTTAACAAAAGCAGTATTTTATTTTGTTCTCTAAACAACTTATTGGACAAAAGCAATGCATAGCTAGTCAGGAAGGAAAGTTGAAAGCCGAGGTGAAATAATATGAATGGGTCATAAAGAAGATAAGCTAAACAAATAAACGTAAGGAGATTAATTCCTCTCACCGGCATTTTTAACGTTTGCATCAACAACGCAGCAAAACACAAGAGGGAAGCACGTACAACAGAAGGAGCACCTCCAGCTATCATAATATAAAAAGGTAGCATGACCATTAACATGATGTTTGCCTTTTCCCTCGTAATACCTAACCGGATTAATACATAATAAAAGGCAAAGGTTACCATTCCCACATGAAGACCTGAAACAGCCAAAAGATGAAGTACCCCTAACTGCCGATAATTGTTTATTCTTTCTTCAGTTAAAAACGACCGTTCGCCATAAACTAATGCAGCCATTATAGCAGACGTTTCCCTGTGGTTACTTTCCATTAATTTTTCTATTCCCTTTTCCCTTATGGAATAAATGAATCCACCATTGGATTCACTACATACCATTTGGTTGTCAGTAATTCTTAAAAGCCATTGAATTCCTTGTTTTTCTAATAATCTTTATAATTAAATGCATACGGGTTACGTTCTGTTTCTGGTCGTTGTAATTGTCCCGTGAAAGCACATCTCCCTCCATAAGTAGGTACTGCCGTTTGAGAATTAGCAAACACTTGAATTTTTCCACCTGCATCGAGCTTAACTTGAAAAGACCATTGCATGTTATTGGTCATTGTTGGCTCTGATACGACGACCCCAGTAAATTGGTTCTCCTTTCCTGTAAGATTGTTTTCTCCTTGATATACATGAAAACCGTAAAGAAAAAAAAGCAAAAAGACGAGGATATAACCAGACCCTAATAACCAACTTTTTTGTCCTTTCCATGAAAGGAGGAGGGGAACTATTCCTGAAAGAAGAAAAGTCCAGCCCCATCCACCATTACCGAAAAAAGCGAAAAGTAAAGCACCGACAGCTGCAAAAACAAAAATATATGATCGCTGTAGCAACTTCATCAACTCCATATACCATTTTTATTATTCATCCATGGGTTACACTTGTGAAAAAATGAGCATGATAGAGGCTATAGAAACTTAAAAATCACTATTTCTGCATGGAAGAGTAGTAACTAGGAAGTCTAATATTATTCCCTCCACATTATCAGGGGAGGGAACGAGGTATCATTGAATGCTTATAATGACGTGTATAGTTGATTTGCTTTTAGTTTGAGTTCTTGTAATTGTTCATCATTTAAACCTAGACCTTCCAGTTGTTTCAGAAGTTCGGCAGTAAACTTTAATTTTTCCTCACTGTTAAGATCTAATATCATTTCTTCTAATTCTACCTGTTCCACAACTACACCTGCCTGCTCAAACAATTCAATAGCATAAGCATGGTTCTTATAGTCCTCTGCATAATAAACTCTCTTAATGCCTGCTTGAATAAGAGATTTACAACAATGAAGACAAGGGAAATGGGTTACATAGATTTCCGCACCTTCCGTAGGACACCGAACTTTGCACATTGCAATAATGCGTTTACTTCCGCGTGAATCGTTCTTACACAATGGTTATCAATTACGAAACAACCTTCATCTATACAGTGAACACCACCGGAAATAGCGCCGTTATATCCTCCAGCTATGATCCTTTTTTCCCTTACAATCGTCGCTCCCACCATTAGACGTGAACAGGTGCTGCGAAGAGCGAGTAAATGACTTTGTGCCATAAAGTATTGATGCCATGATATTCTTTCCAAGATCGGCCACCTCTTTCTTTAGTAGAGAATACATTATTTTAAGTGTAGTCAAGCCTCTTGCTACCGTCAACTGTACTTTCTAATTATTTAGGGAATCTTTATCATGTCTCTTATGTTTTCTAACGTTTTCGCCCCAATTCCTGGTACTTTCACTAGCTCTTCCATCTGTTGAAATGGACCGTTTTCTTCTCGGTAGCGGATGATTGCATCTGCTTTTGCTGGTCCAATACCAGGAAGCTTTGTAAGTTCCTCTGCCGATGCTCGATTGACATGTATAAGACCATCCTTTTCATTTAATATGTTTCCTTGGAAAACAACTCCCCCTCCCACTTCCACATCCAACTTCGAGGGGACATAAATGACCATTTCGTCATAGCATTTTTCCGCTAGATTCACCAGATTTTGCTCTGCTTCTTTGGTGAATCCTCCTGCACGCTCAATGGCATGAAATACTCTTTCCCCACTTTCCATCTCGTATAGCCCCGGAAAAACTACTTCGCCTTTCACATCAATATAAAACGTTGTAGAGACTTCCCCGTTACTACCCATATCTCCTCCCGTTCCTTCTTCCTCCCATGGCAGGAAAAAGGAAGGTTCTTCAGCTTTTTCCGTCCCACTAGGTAAAAAATACACCAAGGCAGCTCCCACCAAAAAACAAAAAACACCAATTGTAACTAATTTCCATTTAGTATTTAACAGGAAATTATCCATTTGCTTCACCTCATCACTCATATTTATTTATTTTAGTCATACAATGTTTAGGAATAAATGTTTTAAAGGAGGGGGAACGGTTGAAGAGAATAGGCTTCATCGGTACAGGAAACATGGGAACGATTCTCATCGAATCCTTTTTGAATTCTCATGCTATTACCCCAAGCCAATTAACAATTACAAACAGAACATTAAGCAAGGCCCAGCAACTGGCTTCTCAATATCCTGGAATAAAAATAGTCGAAGATGCAACTGCGGTCATCAACAACAGTGACTGGGTGTTTTTATGTACTAAACCACTGCAAATGCTACCCATAATTAAAGAAGTGAATCCAGAACTGTCAAGAAATCATTTGCTCGTTTCCATTACGAGTCCCCTGTTAGTAGAGGAACTTGAGTCCTTAACGGATGCAAATGTTATCCGGTTTATACCTAGCATTGTAAATCGTGCATTGGAAGGACCTTCATTAGTGACCTTTGGAAAAAAGGTGTCACCGAAGCTAGAAGAAGAGTTTCTATCCTTAGCAAGAACTATCTCTAGACCTGAGGTCATCGATGACCGAATCACTAGGGTCGCTTCAGATTTAGGTTGCTGTGGTCCAGCTTTTGTTAGTTACTTAGTTGAGAGAATGATTAAGGCTGCTGTGGAAGAAACAAATATAACAGAAGAAGAAGCTACTAATATTATGGAATCCATGCTCATCGGATATGGTGAACTACTCCGACAAAAACATTTTACATTGGCAACACTTCAGGAAAAGGTTACGGTCCCAGGTGGAGTGACAGGAGTTGGGCTTGAGGTGTTAAGGGCAGAAGTAGGTGACCAGTTTAATAAGCTTTTCCAAAAAACCCACGAGAAATTCAACGAAGACCGCTACCACATTAAAAATCAATTAGGTAAAGAAAAGAGCAGGGATTAGCTCCCTGCTCTTTCATTCGACATAAATAGATTAATTCCTGCTTATTTCTTTATTCCCTTAAAAAAATATCTTTCATCTGTGTCTTTTGGTTTCCTTCTACCAAAGTCAGCAGTTACCTCAATCTGATCAAAACCCATTTCCTCTAGCCATTTAACATAATCGGTTATTATAAAGGTGCGTTGGGAATGCTCTTCATCGATTCTGCTATATAAATCATCTGCTTCTTTAATGAAAAAAGTTAATGTGTGATCCACACTATTACTTTCTTGACCAGGAGATGCAAACCATAAATAAGAAACGACTTCTCCATTTTCACCATATAATTGATGATCAAACTCTTCCTTTATCTTAAATGGACTGTGAACATCAAATAAAAATACCCCACCAGGACGAAGAATATCCCTCACTCTCTGGAAAGTGTCTTTTACCTCTTCTTCCTTCAACAAATAGTTCAAACCATCGCAGAATATTGTTACTGCGTCTACGTTCATAAATCCTTTAAGCTTTCTCATATCCTGTTTGAAAAGTTTTATGGGATACTGCTTTTCCCTTATTTTTTTCTCAGCAACAGTTAACATATCTTGTGAGATATCAATGCCTGTTACAGAAAAGCCTGCTTCGTATAACAACATGGACAACGTGCCTGTTCCACAAGCAAGGTCAACAATCGTTGATCCATCCTTTACATGTTTCTTTGTATAAAGCAACCAATCCTCATAGGGAACGTCTTCCATTAATTGGTCATAGACTGCTGCAAAATGTTGCATAACCATTAAATCTCCTCAGCTTCTATTTCTAGCTTATCGGTCAATTAAAACTTGTTCTAGGGATAATGCTCTAGCATCTCCCCAAAGCTTTTCTAAGTTATAATAAAGTCTTTCATCTTTATGAAATACGTGAACAATGACATCATTGAGATCAATTAGCACCCATCTGCTCTCGTCTATTCCTTCTAGCCTTTTTAAATCAATTCCTGCTTCTTGAGCATTATCCTTCACTTCATTGGCAATTGCCTCCACTTGTTTTTCTGAATTACCGTGGCAAATGACAAAATAATCTGCAATAAGTGAAATTCCTTCCATATCTAACACGACAATATCTGCGGCTTTTTTGTCATCAACAGCACGTACTGCCAATTCTAACAATTCTTTTTTATTCATGTATCAACCATGACCTCCCTTTATATTCCTTGCAAATTTATTATACGCTTCAAATGTAGCGGGATAAATAGGCTGTTTCTTTGTTGTTAAAAAATTTATTGTGTTTCTTAATGCTAAAAAGCAGGCTTGATCTAAACTGTTCTCAGCAGTTCTTCTCACTTCTTCCACTCCATGAAACGTTCTCCCAGGTTCAATATAGTCGGCTAGAAAAACAATTTTTTCGATGGTTGTCATATCAGCTCTACCGGTCGTGTGATATTTAATTGCATTTAATACATCTTCATCACTGACACCTAGTTCCTTCTCAACATAGTATGCACCCACAAAAGCATGGAGAATTTCATTACCATAGTACAATAGATCTTTCTCTAGCTTGTGGGCAATAATGGTAGAACGCATTTCCTCTACTGATCTATATTTAGCATAATCATGAAGGATTGCTGCAAGCCTCGCTTTTTTTTATTTCTCCTTGGAAACGCTGTGCAAGTTTCTCTGCTTCGTCTGTTACACGAACGGTGTGTTCAAACCTTCTTCGTTTCAAGGATTTCTCCACCACTTGAAAGGCTTGTTCTTCATTCATACAAACACCGCTCCTTTATTAATGTATAGACAGCATCCGTTAACAGGAATTTATTAACTTTCCCTTCTTGAAACGCTTTCCTTATACTAGAGGAGGAGACAACAACCATCGGCCCTTCTATTATAGTAATACCCTTACCTTCCTTATTTTTATCACTCTCATACCCAAGCCGTTGGATGACTATAAATGAAACAAGCTCTCGCAATTCTTCCTGTTTATACCATTTATTTAACATCTCTAGGCTATCCCCACCAATAATAAAGAAAAACTCATGCTTTGGATACATCCTTGTTAATTCTACCATCGTGTCAAAAGTGTAGGATATGCCTTCTCGCTTCAATTCCACATCACAAACGGAGTAATTATGATGTAGGGTTGCCATCGACACTACCATGTCAAGCCGGTCCTGTTCCGTAGTGTTACTTTTTTTTTCCTTATGGGGTGGGATTCGATTAGGCATCCACCATATCTCGTCCAACTCCATTTTTATCCGTGCTTCCTCGGCCATAAATAGGTGCCCAATATGGGGAGGATCAAACGTCCCCCCTAAAATACCAATACGCCCCATTAAACCACCTCAATTAAGGTAATTCTATTGTTTTCTTATTTTGCGATTCTTTATAAAAGACCATTGTATTTCCAATCAATTGGACCAAATGGGCATTTGTTTTTCTCGTAATTTCGTCAGCCACATCGTGCTTGTCATCATCACAATTCTGAAGAATATTTACTTTAATTAACTCTCTAGCTTCTAATGCATCATTTACTTGAGTAATTAAGTTATGGTTCACACCACCTTTTCCCACTTGGAAAATTGGTTTCAAATGATGTGCTTTACTTTTTAAAAATCGTTTTTGTTTACTGGTGAGCAATTTAGCTTCCCCCTTCTAGATGTTTTACTACTGTTTCTTTCATAATAGGAACAGGTGCCTTTTGCCCTGTCCAATGTTCAAAGGCAATAGCTCCTTGATTTATAAACATTCCTAAACCATTCATAACCTTCGCTCCTCTTTTTTGTCCTTCCTGCAAAAATCTCGTCTCCATTGGTGTATAAATGAGGTCGCAAATAAAAACATTACCATTATTCCTTAATCTGTCCAAAGAAATGGGAATCTCATCTTTATTAATCATTCCGATAGAAGTCGTATTTATAATAATATCAAATTGATTGATCATTTTCTCCCCATCCAGTATGGATACAGAAGACGAAGGGGCATAGTTCCCACAACTTGCCGCCAATTCCTCCCCCTTACTTAAAGTACGATTAGCAATGGTTATGTGTTTTAATCCATGCTTTGCCATCGTCAAAGCAACTGCCTTCGCTGCCCCTCCTGCACCGATGATTAGCACCGACATCTCTTTTAGGTTGCCAGATATGAAACCTAATAGTGAATGGAGAAATCCTTCTCCATCTGTATTGTAGCCCTTTAAAATACCATTGTAATTGACAATGGTATTAACTGCACCAATCTCTTTAGCTAATTCATCTATCTCATCTAAAAAAGGGATTACATTTACTTTGTGAGGAATAGTTACATTTAGTCCCCTTAAACCTAGACCCTTTAGCCCGATTATGGCTTCTTGTAGACGGTCAGGGGAGACCTCAAAGGCATGATAAGTCATTTCTAATTCCAAAGCTTCAAAGGCCGCATTGTGCATTTGTGGTGATAACGAATGCTTAATAGGATAACCAATTACTCCCAACACTTGTTTCATTATACGTCTCCCCTTTGTCAACTATATTATCTCTCCCATATTCACTAGGAACTTTGTGTATAATAGTTTATTTAACCACTGACGTCTTAAAAAATTGACTCTCGCACACTTACATGGACACCTTTTGGAACATGTACTCTTACCGTTGCACCGCTCCCGTGGACTGTAATCCACCCTAAACCAGAAATAACAATGTCTTGTTTATCCTTTGAAAACTTCCATTCCTTCTTCACTAGCGGTGGAAAGGAATCCTTATTCTCTTTCATTGGTGGAGTCAAGAGTTCACCTAAATGGTTATCATAAAGCTCATCTGCTTTTTCTAGCTTTGTGCGGTGAATTTTTAAGTCATTGGAGAAATAACATACAAAGGACTGTTCTTCTCCTTCTGTAAAGTCAACTCTTGCCACACCACCCATAAACAATGTTTGTCCAGATCGAAGTTGAAAAACTGTTGGTTTAATCTCCTTCCGAGGAGAAATGATCTTCAGTTCTTTTTTATCAAGTTGATGGGCCATTTGATGATGATTGATGATACCGGGAGTATCAAAAAGGGAAGACCCATCATCTAAAGGTACATCAATCATATCTAATGTAGTTCCTGGAATATTGGATGTGGTTATCATAAATTCATCATCTGCACCAAATTCCTTAAGGAGTCTGTTAATGAAAGTGGACTTCCCCACATTTGTACAGCCGACAACATAAACGTCTCCCTTGTTCCTATGTTTCTCAATAATATCCGCCGTTTCCATGACACCTTCCCCAGTTTCAGCACTCATCAGGTGCACCTCAGCGGCATCTAGACCATAGTTTTTACTTGTAGCTCTCATCCACTGAATAAGTTTTGTTCTTTTCACCGATTTTGGGAGGAGATCTACTTTGTTTCCTACTAATAAAATAGGGTTATTACCGACAAAACGATGAAGTCCAGGAAGCCAACTTCCATCAAAATCAAAAATATCTACAATTTTTACAATTAACGCCTTCTTCTTACCAAGGGTATTTAATATTTTTAGAAAGTCATCATCCGTTAAAGAAACGTCCTGAACTTCGTTATAATGTTTAAGACGGAAGCACCGTTGGCAAATGACCACTTCCCTTTCCATTGCTGATTTAGGTGTGTAACCAATTTTCTTAGCATCCTCCGTCTGAATTTGTATCCCACAGCCTGAACAAATAACTAATTGTTCATTTTTCTCATCCATTTATGTGATCTTCCTTTCGTGTATTGTAGATTCTGATATGTATACCTCTCTATCATACCGTTAGTATGGCTGTTTTTTCAAACAGAACTACAGAAAACTCATATCCTATGCTCAATGAACATAGAATATTAAAAAAACTTTTCGACAATTTTCGTCAATCGCAAACAATTGTGGATAACATTATACACATATTAAATGTTCATTCAATTACTTTTTTTCTATTTATTTACAGGATATCCACAGTTTATCCACCTTCTAATGTGGATAATAGGCACGTTGAGAACCTATTCGTTCCATGATATTATCGAATCACAAAGTAAAGACGGAAACATAAAGTATCAATTTTATATATTGTCAAAGACTGTCACAAGAGTGTATGCAACTCTTTCAAGTTATTGAATTATATAAGGAGGTGAAGCTGCCATGAGGCGGCGGGGAGCTATGAGATATTTGTCTGATGCATTGTTGCTTGAAACTTATGAAAAAGCAAGGGAACTTAAGCTGAGTGAAGACTTTATTCATTTGATTGTCCAAGAGATGGAGCGCCGATCCATGATGGACAAGCGTAGCTTGATGTCATAGTATTCAATTGCCCGTAAAAAAAAAGAGGGCTAGTTACCCTCTATCACAGACTCTTCCATATCATAGGCTTTACTTCTTTGAATATATTCTCGCGGCTGGAATCTTGATTCCCTTCGGCCATTTTCACCGAAAAAAAATCCACTTATGGATTCATCTTGGCTTTGTTTATTAACGATTTCGTTTGTTGTTTCTAGATGAAAAGGTAAAGCTACTGATAACATCACAATAAAAATAAAAGCTGAAATGGTATAAACTTTTCTATTATTCAACCGTATCACATCCTTCTATTCTAGGATGATACGGTTTTTCTTTTTTTTATACTCATCACATTAATTTTTCTAAATTTGATTACGTGGTTAATTTAGTGGACAGCCCTTTAATTAGCCTCGTTTTTAATTTTTTATTAAAAAACATGAGTTTCTTCTTATTTAAATAAATATTGTATATTGGTACAGACTAATGGTCTGAGAGGTGCAAGGTTAGTTGATTTATATTATAATTTTATTTGGTCCTAATTCTGTGGAAAGAAATTGCTTACAAAAGTTTTGAAATTGTATATGACGTAAAAGGAGGTAAATCATTTGTCAACGCTTCACTTTTTAGTTTTAGCACCCTTTATTATGGCTATCTTTGTACCATTCTTTTATAAATGGTTCCGAAACATACATACGGGGTGGTTCGTACTCGCTTTACCACTCATATTGTTCATCTATTTGATTCAGTACCTTCCGGCAGATAGTCCAGTAGCTTATAGCGTTCCATGGGTTCCATCGTTAGGAATTAATTTTGACGTTTATCTAGACGGCTTGAGTCTACTATTTGCATTATTAATTACTGGAATAGGTGTTCTGGTGGTTCTTTATTCTATTTATTACATTGCTAATAAAAAAGATGAACCGCTAAACAACTTTTACGTGTATTTACTCATGTTTATGGGGGCCATGTTAGGAGTTGTTCTATCAGATAATCTGATCGTTATTTATGTATTTTGGGAATTAACAAGTTTAGCCTCTTCTTTACTCATTGCTTATTGGTTCCATAAAGAAAAATCAAAATATGGTGCCCAAAAATCAATGCTCATCACTGTAACCGGTGGTTTTGCAATGCTAGCAGGTTTCTGTCTTCTGTATATCATGGCAGGTACTTTTAGCATTCAAGGGATCATCGAATTCTTTGCAAGTTCAGGTGCCATCTTTAACGAAGCTTTATTTATTCCTGCAATGTTGCTTATTCTACTTGGGGCATTTACCAAGTCCGCACAATTTCCATTTCACATCTGGTTACCAGATGCAATGGAAGCACCTACTCCAGTAAGTGCATACTTGCACTCAGCTACAATGGTAAAAGCAGGAATCTATTTAGTAGCTCGCTTTACACCAGTATTCGGTGGCACATCTGAATGGTTCTGGCTACTAACCATATTCGGATTAGTGACATTAGCATGGGGTTCCATATCGGCTATTCGTCAAACAGATTTAAAAGCCATCCTGGCCTTTTCTACAATAAGTCAACTGGGACTTATTATGTCGTTATTAGGTTTAGGTTCAGCAGCCATGTATTATGGTTATGCCTCTGACATTGATTTCTACGCAGTTGCAATCTTAGCGGCAGTATTCCATTTAATTAACCATGCTACATTTAAAGGTAGTTTGTTTATGGTTGTTGGTATTGTAGATCATGAAACGGGTACACGAGATATACGTCGTCTTGGCGGATTGATGGCGATTATGCCTGTCACCTTTACCATCTCTATAATCGGGATCGCATCCATGGCTGGCCTTCCCCCATTTAATGGTTTCTTAAGTAAAGAAATGTTTTTCACAGGAGTACTTAATGCATCAACAATTGGTGCTTTCAATGTTCCGTCTTGGGGATTTTTGTTCCCAATTATCGCATGGATAGCTAGTGTATTTACTTTTGTTTATTGTATGATCATGTTCTTTAAAACTTTTATGGGTAAATATCAACCAGAAAAGCTGAAGAAAGAAGCACACGAAGCACCAATTGGCTTGCTCATTCCACCAATTGTATTAGCATCCTTGGTAGTAATTTTCGGTCTGTTCCCTAATCTTCTGGCATACAGCCTGATCGAACCAGCTATGCAATCGATCTTACCTAACTTAACTGGGACCGAACAATTTTATGTCAATCTTTATCATTGGCATGGTCTAAATGCGGAAATCTTTATGACACTAGGTGTTGTTTTCTTTGGTGTACTTGTATTCCTTAATTTAAACCGTTGGCAAGAAGCGAGCTTCTTCCTCCATGAAAGAGATCCATTAAATAAGGTCTATGATGGTGGGTTAGTGGGACTTGTAGCTACTTCTCAGCGTGTAACGAATGTACAATTAACAGGTTTATTACGAGATTACTTTGCTTTTACAATCGTGTTTATGATTCTTTTACTTGGGTGGACGTTCTTCCGTTATGATGCATTAGCGTTTGACTTTGTAAATGTATCGGAAATACCTGCATACCTATGGGTGATTACCGTTTTACTCATTGTTACAACAATCAGTATTCCATTTATCGATCAAAGAATTACAGCGGTTATTGCCGTTGGTGTAGTAGGCTTCTTACTAGCACTTCTGTTTGTTGTATTTAGAGCACCGGATCTTGCACTTACACAACTTTTAGTGGAAACAGTGATGGTAATCTTATTGTTGTTAGCTTTTTATCACTTACCAGAACTTCGCAAGGAGAAGTTTAAACCTGTATTCAAAATGACTAACTTAATTATTTCAATTGGAATGGGATTGATTGTAACTTTGATTGCATTCAGTGCCCACGCAATGAGACACGAGGTTAATTTCGAAGCTATATCCTATTTCTTTGTGGAACATTCGAAACCATTAGCAGGCGGTTACAATATGGTAAACGTAATCCTTGTTGATTTCCGTGCTTTGGATACGCTATTAGAAGTACTTGTTCTAGGAATTGCAGCATTAGGAATTGTAGCTCTCGTTAAATTGAAAGTGAAGGAGGGGTCTGACGTATGAAGACGAACTATTTAATGCTTCATACAATTACACGTATCGTTTCGTTTATCATCCTATCCTTCTCCATCTTTTTATTTTTTGCTGGTCATAACAATCCTGGAGGAGGTTTCATCGGCGGGTTAATGACTGCTGCAGGACTCCTCCTCCTATATGTAAGTTTTGACATAAAGAAAATTAAGAAGGTTATCCCATTCGACTATTCCACAATAATCGCTTGGGGATTACTCATTGCTATTGGAACAGGACTATATGGAATGTTATTCGGCTACCCGTACTTAACTCAGTTTTTTGAATATTATACGGTTCCTATCTTTGGCGAAATTGGGTTAAAAACAGCATTGCCATTTGATTTAGGCATCTATTTAGTTGTTGTAGCCGTAGCCTTGTTAGCCATTTTAACGATTGCGGAGGATGATACGTAATGGAGATTTTAATGATTCTTACGGTTGGTGTAATAGTCTCCGTAAGTACGTATTTAATATTAACAAAAAGCTTACTCCGGGTAGTTCTGGGACTTTTAATGTTAGCTCACGGCGCTCATTTGCTATTTTTAACAATGGCTGGACTAAAGGAAGGGGCCCCTCCCCTCCTCGGTGAATATGCGTCAGCATACGCTGACCCATTACCGCAAGCATTAATACTAACAGCCATTGTAATTGGTTTCGGAGTAACAGCTTTTCTACTTGTACTTGCCTATCAAACATATAAAGCACATGAAACAGATGATCTTGATGAATTAAGGGGTAGTGCCGATGAATAGTGTTATATTACTACCTGTCTTGATACCATTCATTGTAGGTGTAGTTCTCATCTTATTTAAAAAGAATACACAACTACAACGATTTGTAAGTGGGATTACATCACTAAGCTTAGTATTTGTATCTATTTACATGTCATATTTAATCTATCAAGACGGGATAATGACCGTTGAATTAGGAAATTTGGCCTGCACCGTTTGGTATCGTACTCGTCGGTGATTTATTCGCCTCAATCATGGTTATAATGGCGAGTATCGTTGCGGTTGCCTGCCTATTCTTCGCCTTTCTTACACTTAGCCCTGACCGTGAGAGATATTACTTTTATCCGTTTTATTTCTTCCTGATGACAGGTGTTAATGGTTCTTTTTTAACAGGCGATATGTTTAATCTATTTGTATTTTTTGAAGTGATGCTTCTTTCCTCCTTTGTATTAATTGTCATGGGAAGAACTAAATATCAGCTTCGGGAGTCTTTTAAATATGTTGTAATCAGTATTTTTGGATCCATGTTCTTTGTTATTGCAATTGCTTTACTATACTCTGTCACTGGAACATTAAACTTCGCAGACTTAGCCGTGAGAATTGCCGAAGTGGAGCAAACTGGCGTTCTGACTGTTATTGCGATCCTATTCTTAATTGTATTTGGTATAAGGGTGCTTTAGTTCCATTGCACTTCTGGCTGCCAAATTCCTATTTTGGTCCACCTACTGCTGTAGCTGCTTTACTAGGTGGTTTACTGACAAAAGTAGGGGTATACTCCATTATGCGTACATACACATTAATTTTTACGCATAATCAGGATTTCACCTTGAACATTATACTGTTTTTAGCAGGATTAACGATGTTTGTCGGGGTAATCGGAGCTGTTTCTAAATTTGACTTCAAGAAAATTTTAGCGATTCATATAATTAGTCAGGTTGGTTATATGATCATGGGTCTAGGAATTTTTACACCCCTCGCAATAGCAGGGGCAATCTATATTATCGCCCACAACATGATCGTTAAAACGGCACTTTTCTTGTATTGTGGTGCAACGGAGAAAGTCACTGGGACAACAGACTTGAAGAAAATGAGCGGTTTATTGAAGACACATCCTTACTTAGCATGGCTTTTCTTTATTTCCGCCATATCGTTAGCAGGGATACCTCCATTAAGCGGTTTCTTTGCTAAGTTCGCCCTTGTTCTCGGTGGGTTAGATGCAGGAAATTACTTTATTGTTTTCGTCAGTTTAGTAGTAGGTCTATTAACCCTATTCTCCATGGTTAAAATCTTTATGTATGTATTCTTAGGACCACCTTCTTTGACACCAGAACAAGCGAAAGAACGAAAAGTAGGGAAGCTGTTATTACCAGGAATACCTTTGGTTATCATCAGCTTTTTAATGGGTATTTTTGCTGAACCAATATTTGTTTTCTTAGAGGCAACAGCATATCAGATGTTAGACCCAACAATCTATATTAATTCTGTACTGAAGGAGTAGGTAGTATGGCATTTCAAATCCTGCTTAACATTGTAATTGCCTTTTTGTGGATTTTATTACGTAATGATTTTACAGCAATTGATTTCCTCGTTGGATATTTTATAGGGTTCGTCATGCTATATGTTTTGCGGGGACTTCTAAACTTTGATTTCTACGGTAGAAGGGTTTACGCCTTTTTTAAACTTATCTTGCTGTTCATTTACAAACTAATCCTGGCTAATATCGATGTCATTAAGATTGTATTAAGTCCAAAAATGAATATAAACCCTGGGATCATCGCTGTTCCAACTGATTTAGATACAGAATGGGAAATCACCCTTCTAGCAACAATGATATCTTTAACACCTGGAACACTCTCCATGAATTTCTCTGAAGATGGAAGAACTATTTATGTTCACTTCATCCATATTGAGGATAAAGATGAGGCAATCAAAGAAATTCACGATTCCTTTGAAAAGGCGATTTTGGAGGTGACAAAATAATGTTAGAAACAGTCAGTTCCATAGTTTTAATATTAATGTCACTTTCTATTTTCGTTTGTTTTATCAGAGTAATAATAGGACCAACCATGTCAGATCGAGTTGTAGCATTAGATACAATCGGTATCAACTTAATTGGCTTTGCTGGTATTATCATGATTGTACAACAAACACTAGCCTATGCAGAAGTAGCTTTAGTCATTGCAGTTCTTGCCTTTATCGGCTCCATAGCACTTGCAAAGTTTATTGAAGGAGGTGTGGTCCTTGATAGAGATCGTAATTAGTATTTTAATACTTATTGGTGGTGGCTTAAGCTTATTAGGAGCAGTCGGTATCATTCGCTTTCCCGATGTATACGGTAGACTCCATGCTGCCACCAAAAGTGCCACCCTTGGTGTAATCAGTATAATTCTCGGTGTCTTTATTTACTTTTATTTCATCGAGGGCATCTTTGCTGGAAAGCTTTTACTAACGATTCTATTTGTCTTTTTAACCGCACCTGTTGCAGGGTTTATGATTTCAAAATCAGCTTACAATGTTGGCGTCCCCCTCTGGGAGAAAAGCTTGCAGGATGATTTAGGAAGAGAGATAAAGAAGCAATCAAAAAGGCAGAAACAACAGTAGCTCAAATTAAGAGAAGGAGCGCAAGGTTATTTACCTTGACGCTCCTTCTTCATTTATTTACATTCCCTTTGGAAGCACCTTATTTTCAACTCTTTTTCCTAGCTGAAATGGTTCTTACATGAATAGTGTTATTGTTCGCCTCAACAATAGGACATGATGAAACAGCGTTCCCCTTAGTCTCCAGACAAATGAATTCTTTTTCCTCAATGATCTCCACTATCCCAAACGTGCGGAAAGCTTTATACCACCATTCTCGTGAATAAATCTCATTTCTCCAACCAGAATAAGCTCCATCTTTTCCGTCTCTGTAACAATCCCTCCAAGAGTCAATATACCTGAAGGCTTTAGGAAGGATAACAAGTAATCTAAGTAAGTTGGACTGGATTGAAGATATCCGTAACCATCCACGGAAAAGATAGCATCAAAATATTGGTTTGCAAACGGGAGGAGTAAAGGATCCCCGTGGACTGGAAGTATCAAACCTGGTCCGTTGTAGCCTTCTGTTGTTGCAAAAATATCAGTAGGTGGTGTCCACATATCATGTGCAATAACGTGAACATCATATTTCTGTGCAATATAAACAGCCGTAAATCCAAGTCCACAACCAATCTCTAAGACTTTCATACCAGGGACCAAATTCATTGAATCCGCCATTTCATGAAAGAAAGAAATTCCTCCCTCTTCAATGGCTTTACTATCAGACTGATCCCGCATTTTGCCCATAAACTGTTCCAAGTCGTTCACCCCGTCCCCCCCCCTTTTTCGGCTATAATAAATACGGTCACTGGATTCCATTAAGACATTACAGGTTCTTGTTCTTCAACTTTAGGTTGTTTATTGTTTTTATTTTTTTCTGCACTGTATTTTACGGCCTCAGCCAATAAATCAACGATATGAACGCCTTTCATCGTATCAGTATAACCTTCCCTTTCAATACCGAGTTTCATCTGCAGTAGACAGCCTGGGTTTGCTGTTACAATTGTTGTAGCATTCGTTTTCAGAACATTACTCATCTTTGTGTCTAATATTTGCATAGACATTTCCTGTTCGATAATATTATACGTCCCTGCAGATCCACAACAGCGGTCAGCATCCATCATTTCCATATACGTAACACCTTTGATAGATTGAAGAAGCTTCCTTGGTGCAGAATGAGTTTTCATGACATTTCGAAGATGACATGAATCTTGATAAGTGATTATTTGGGATGGCAGTGCCATTTCTGGTAAGCCAACAGCATACAGAATTTCTGAAATATCCTTTACTTTTCTCACAAACGCCTTAGCTCGTGGCAACCACTCTAATTCATCCTTTAACAGGTGATCATATTCCATAAGTAATGCCCCACACCCGCCTGCATTAGAAATGATAAAATCCACATTCTCTTTTTCAAAGACTTCAATATTTCGTTTAGCAAGCTCTTTCGCCTTTTCTTTCTCACCACTATGGGCCAAAATTGCTCCACAGCAGTTTTGATCTTTAGGAATAACGATTTCACAGTTGGCTTTTTTCAATAAATACAGAGTTGAATCATTTGTTTCCATAAATAATGTATCCATCATACAGTTGGAAAAAAAGGCTACCCTTTTCTTTACTGCACCTTCTGGATGGATATGGGTCGGACGATTTTTCATCTCCTTTGGTGAAGGGAGATTAGGAAGCACCTTCTCCATTGTACTCATTTGCTTTCCGGCAATTCTCGTCATCTTCGTTACCCTAGCCAGTTTTTGTATACCACTTTTTTGATAAAACCACATTAGGCTCGTAAAAGTAATCATATTCTTTTTCTTCGGAAACAGATGGTCAAACAAGAAACCTCTTAATATTTTCACAGATCTGGAATGCTCAGCATATTTACTGAGAATATCTTCTGCTTCCTCAATTAATTCCCCGTATTTCACACCAGAAGGACAAGCAATTTCACAGGCACGACAGCCTAAACATAGACTTAACTGTTTTTCAAAGTCCTGGTCCGGCATCATTTTTCCATCAACCACTGCCTTCATTAGGGCAATTCTTCCCCTAGGGGAAGCGGCTTCATTGCCATTTGTTTCGATATACGTGGGACATGATGGTAAACAAAAACCACAACGCATGCAATTCATCAGTTCGTCATAATTCATCTTTTCCTGAAAATCTTTGACGATCATAGTCATTCTGTCCTGGGTAGCTTTACTCATTTCTGAACCACCACCCGTTTACGGCTTTCTTTCGCAAACACTTTTCCTGGATTCATGATATTATTTGGATCGAACGACCGTTTAATAGCTAGCATGGCATTAACGCCCGTTTCTCCAACTTTCCAGGCTAAATATGGAGATTTCATCACACCTACACCATGTTCCCCTGTAATAGTACCGCCAAGATCAATCGCTTTTTCAAACACTTCTTCAAAAGCTTTCTCCACCCGCTCCATCTCTTCTTCATCTCTCGCATCAGTCATACAAGTAGGATGTAAGTTCCCATCCCCAGCATGACCAAATGTACAGATTCGTACATTATTTTTTTCGGCAATCTCTTCAATTGCACGAACCATTTCTGCAATTTTTGATCTAGGAACGGTAGCATCTTCTAATATCGTAGTAGGTTTCAATCTAGCTAACGCAGATAAAGCAGACCGCCGTGCAGTCGTTAATGCTTCTCCTTCTTCAGGTGTTTCAGCAATCTTAACTGAAATGGCACCACCTTCATCACAGATTTCCGCAATTCTTTGGATATCTCTCTCTACTACTTCTTTTGGCCCATCTTGTTCAATGAGCAATATAGCTCCTACTTCCGTTGGCAGGCCGATTTTCGCAAAGTCTTCCACCACCTGTATAGTAGGCTGGTCTAAAAATTCAAGGGTGGTTGGGATGATTTTATTTGCTATAATTGTAGATACTGTTTGTCCAGAAGCTTCTAAACTGTCATACATTGCTAACATTGTTTTCTTCGTTTCTGGTTTAGGAATAAGTTTTAACGTTGCTTCCGTAATAACAGCCAATGTACCTTCAGATCCGACTAATAACCGTGTTAAGTCATAGCCAGCCACATCTTTTGCTAGCTTCCCTCCAGTTCGGACAATATCTCCGTTTGGCATAACAAATTCAAGCCCAATTACATAATCTCGCGTAACTCCATATTTTAATCCACGTAAACCGCCAGCACATTCGTTAATATTTCCACCTATAGTAGAGATTTTCATGGAAGATGGGTCTGGTGGGTAAAATAACCCTTTCCCTTCCACAGCCTCTATCATCGACAGTGTCACTAGGCCAGGTTGAACTGTAATCGTAAGGTTCTCTTCATCAATTTCCAATATTTGATTCATGTGATTGAAAATCATGACAACTCCGCCTTCTAACGGAGTCGTACCTCCACAAAGATTAGTGGCATTTCCCCTTGGAACAATAGGAACCTTATACTCATTACACACTTTCACGATCTCCGATACATCCTGTGTATGCCTTGGCAAGATGACTGCATCAGGCAATGCCTGATAATTTGGTGTTGCATCGTAGGAATAGGCAATTAAATCTTGTGGTGTATCCCTAAAATTCCCTTCACCCACTATGGCAACTAACTTTTCCCTGACCTCTTGGATCAACATAAAAACTCCCCCTCGTTAAGTAGAAAATATACTTTCCCCTTTAAAAATAATTATAAAAAAATAAAGCTCTCCCATCTATGTTGAAAAATACAATATAATTAGATGGTAGCGCTTTATTATTGTGTGATTATACATATTCTTTATCGAAACTTAAAGCTATATAAAAAGAAACAAGATTTTCTGTATCCTTTAGTGAAAGTCCCGTTAGTTCATGGATCCTCTTTAATCGGTAATGTAACGTATTAATATGAACATGTAACAAAGCTGCCGTTTCCTTAATGGAGCAATTATTCAATAAATATACCTTTAATGTTTCAATCAGTTCATGATCATGCAAAATATTTCCTAACACCCGTTTAACCACAATCTTCCTTGTTTCCTCCGTTATTTCTGTTAATGCTATTTCCAAAGTTAACTGATCATAAAACGTTATGGATCTATGCTTCTTTGAAACTAGCAATGATTTCCTGGCAGCGTGATAAGAACGGTGAAGGTAATTGGGTTCGTTTTCCATTGTTCCTGCTCCAATAAACAATTCCATCTTCATTTCTTTTTTTAATCGCTGCTTCGTTTGTTGTAGTAGTCTCTCTAGGCTTGTAAACCTTCCATGGGGGAAATGCTTAAGGAGTACAAACCTTCCATTCCCCCATCTTACCACTAAATCCTGAGGGTCCTCTTGAAAATCAACACGAATATGGTCCATGACCTCTTTTTCAATTAAACGGTCATCTCCAGCATCTAAGTCTTCTTCTTTTACTTCAAACATAATACAGATTCTCGGAACATACATTGAGATTCCAAGAATTTCTCCCCTTTCTAAAAAATCCTGATCCAACTGGGTTAAATGAACCCATTCGTAAACAAATGTTTCTAGTCCGCGATATTTAGACGCCAATCTTTCACTAGTATAGGCCGCTTGAATGATTAACTCAGTCATCCTTGAATTAGCTGACCGAAATGGATAACGTTCTCCGGTTTTCCGGTGATACCAATAACACCAATTGCACGATTGTCTATAATAATAGGCAGATTTAAACCTGCCTTTACCCCCTTTAACCGGCTTACATCGTCTTCAGATATAACTAGCTGTTCCTTTTGTTTTACGGCAATATGTGCCCCTTCATGAAAATTCCCAACTCTTTTTCCGTCAGTTGCAGCCATAATGATTCCCGTATCATCAACTACTATGATCTCTTCGTTTACAATATGGGTCACTTCCTTGACGATCCGGTCAGCTAAAGCAGATAAAAGCTTCAACTCAACTCCCCCTTCCCCTTTACATTTCGCCGCTTATAGCAACCAACGACCGATTGCTTGTCCCTGCTGTATAGTAAGTCCTTCATTTGGGAGTTCAACTGTTTGTTCCATTGTTCCCTTTTCAAATAATAAGGTAACACTGGACCCAAATGTAAAGTAAGCCATCTCTTCACCCTTTTGTAGCTCCTTTTTGGTTTGAGAAGGATGAATACTATTAACATTAAGAGCGCCGATTTTCACAACTGCCAAACGGCTATTTTTGTGGAATAGCTCTGTTATTAACCGATAATTATTTGCCAATGGCTGTTCACCAAATAATAGCCCCCATTGATTAACAGGTTCAGAGTATTTACCTAATGCCCATCTCTTTGTAATGGAACCATTCACAGGGCTGTGAATACGATGGTAATCCTTAGGACTTAAATAAAACAGCATAAATGTCCCACCGATATAACGCTCTACAGTTTTTTCAAGACCTAACATGGTACGTAAAGAATAGTCTTTTCCTTTCACTTGAAAGAGAGCATTTTCATCAATAGTACCTGCTTGAGATATAAGCCCGTCAACAGGGCTGACTATCACATCATCTCCTGCTGCAACTTGTCTTGCCCCCTCCTTTAACTGCCTAATAAACAAGTCATTTAAAGAAGCGTAATCACCAATTTTTCCGTCTATCTCCGTATCATTAATTCCAAAGGCTTTAGCAAATGAATGGTTTAAATTGCTGCTTAATTTAGATGTGGCAAATCTTCTTAATAGGTGTGTATATATTGGATTCTGTGTTAGTTCAACCATGGCGCGATATAATGTGTGCTTCATTATTCTCTTCCTTTCATAGCAATTTTTCGTCTTCTAAATCACTAAATATGATATAATTAATTTTCAATAACGTCTATATTTTATTGCACTTATTATGAAGAAAAACAAAAGGCTTGAAGCTAGATATAAATTACTATCTTACTTTTGTTTAAAAAGGAGGGTTGCTTTTGATCTTATTTCAGCATATCGTCGACCATTCAATCAAGAAATTTCGCAGTCAAACAGCAAATATATTAACTATTATAAACCTTGGCTTAGGTGGGTTTGCTATGCTTTATGCTATGCAGGGCCAGTTTGGTTTAAGTGTTGCTTTTATTTGCTTTGCAGCAGTATTTGACCGGTTTGACGGCAAAATCGCCAGGAAAATGAACATTTCTTCTGAGCTCGGCAAACAATTGGATTCCTTATGTGACATCATTTCCTTCGGTGTTGCCCCAGCATTGCTTATTTACCACTCTGTCCTCCATGAATTTGGTTTTGCGGGGATGATGTTTACAATTATTTTTCTTGCTTGCGGTGCCATTCGATTAGCTAGATTTAATATTACTGAACAAGAAGGTTTCTTTGTAGGATTGCCAATCACTGCCGCTGGTTGTATTTTAACCGTTAGTTATTTACTTCATGGCACAATAAGTGAACCTGCCTTTATGTTTTTAATTTTAACATTATCTTTCCTTATGATAAGCAATTTTCGAATAAAAAAGGTATAATATTGACAACGTCTTCCTCTCTGGAAGACTTTTTTATTAAAAAAAGGACGAAAGTCAAGGAAAAGGGAGGCTTCTTGGAATGAAAATAATTGTATCCCATACGAATTTGGATTTTGATGGACTGGCCTCTATGATTGGTGCAAGTAAATTATACCCTCAAGCAACCATGATATTACCTGAAAAATTAAGTCCAGGAGTTGCCAATTTCCTAGCCATATATAAGGACACATTCCCTTTCCAAAGGAAAAATTCTATTAACTGGGAATTAGTAACAGAAATCATTTTAGTTGATGTTAACTGTTTACATAGAATTGACTGCCTCTCCCAAATACAGGAGAACGTTTCATATATTGTATATGATCATCATCCCATTACAGATGACACCGTACCTTATGAAACAGGAGAAATCTCTTCTACAGGTGCTACAATAACGATTCTAACAGAACACATACAAGCAGCTTCTGTAACTATCTCTTCGTTTGAAGCTACTGTATTTGCCCTTGCCCTATATAGTGACACGGGAGATTTTACATATGAACAAACAACTAGCAGAGATTTTCGCGCAGCCGCTTATTTTTTTGAAAACAAGGCTAACCTTTCTGTTGTTCAGCAATTCAAAGAGTTGCCTTTATCACCAAAAGAAGGGGAACTCTTTCATCTGCTCCTTGAACAAAGTACCCTTCATTCCGTTGACGATATTGATATTCTCGTATGTTGGCATGAGCAATCGGATTATACAGGGCATTTAGCACATATTACCCGTAAACTTCTTGATAGGACCGGGGCAGATGCTGTTTTTTCCATTGTTAGGATGGGGAAGAAAGTCTTTATCACAGCCAGAAGTTCATCTAATAGGGTTGATGTTCTACCTCTATTCGTCGAGCTTGGTGGGGGTGGACACAATAAGGCAGCCTCCGCCATGAAAAAAGGAGAAAATCTCACAAACGTGCTCCAACAGGTAAAGGGGTCCCTTAATTCCATTATCCTGCCACCCATAACTGCAAAAGACTTAATGTCTAGTCCTGTAAGGGTAGTTGCCTTAGATACGACGATTGAAGATGTCTCTAAGATGCTGTACCGGTACGGGCATACTGGCTTCCCTGTAATGGATAACGAAACGTTAGTAGGAATAATTTCTAGAAGAGATGTGGACAAAGCATTACACCATCGATTAGGGCACGCGCCTGTTAAAGGATTTATGAGCAGAAACCCACTAACAATTTCTGAAGATGTCAGTCTTGAGCAGATTCAAGAGTACATGATCGAATATCAAATTGGCAGACTTCCTGTTACGAGCTCCGATGACATTGTAGGTATTGTTTCTCGGACGGATGTCATCCAAGCCCTTCACGGTCGTAAGGGGAAAATGTTAACTAACAAAGAGGGCAAATCATCCCTACAATTGATGGACTTTAGTTCTAAGTTGAAAGAACTCCTTCCAAGTAACTATTATACTATTTTGCAGATTATTGGTGAGACAGCTAACAATAAAGGAATAAAAGCATATTTAATCGGTGGCATGGTAAGGGATCTTATTTTAAAAAGAAAGAATCATGATATGGACATTGTAATTGAAGGAGATGCCATTCAGTTTGCCCACCACCTTAAAGAAATTTATGGCGGCCACGTTAGATCTCATGAAGAATTTGGCACAGCAACCTGGAAACATCCGACACAAATAAAAGTAGATTTTACCAGTGCTCGTACAGAATATTATGATTTCCCAGCTGCTCTACCAAAAGTGGAACGATCAACAATTAAAGAAGACTTATTACGGAGGGACTTCACCATAAATGCAATGGCCATCTGTTTACATAAAAAGCAGTTTGGCCAGTTGCTCGACTACTTCCACGGATACGAAGACCTTAAAAAGAAAAAAATTAGAGTATTATACAATTTAAGTTTTGTTGAAGATCCAACGCGAATTCTTAGGGCTATACGTTTTGAGAGCAGGTTTGATTTTTTAATGGATAAGCATACGGAATCGTTAGCAATTCAATCAGGAACCAACCTCCTTGAACTCTCGAAACCTAGAATAGCCAATGAGCTAAAAAAAACTTTTTATTGAGGAAGATCCTTTGTATGCTGTAAACAGATTTAAGGAACTCAAAATCCTTGGAAGTATACTGAAAGATCTACCTATTTCCGAAGAAAAACAGCGGGAAATATACCAAATGACTGTATCATTAACAAAACTTAAACGTCATAAAGTAGAAGTTTCTTCTTCCCATTGGATCGGATACCTTTTGCTTCTTTCTAGACCGAAGGATGAGGAGAAGAACAAACTTAGGGGATACACATTAAACAAGGACGAAGAAAAATTACTCTACGAAGGATACGCATTGCTCCACTTCTCTATTGAGGGTAAACAGCTAAAAAAACTAGGAGACTGGCACCGCATTTTTTTCAGCTATTCTGTTGAAGCTATGCTTGTTTATGTAAGTACCTTAGAGGGTAATATGTATGACCAAGGATTACAATACTTAATCTTAAGAGAGAAAATGGATCGTATGGTAGACGGAAAAGTCCTAAAAAGTTATGGACTTAAGCCTGGTCCTGCTTTTAAAGAGCTTTTATTGAAGGGGGGAAGTCATCCAATTAAATCACCCTAATTGGAGTAAAGAAAAGATAGTTGAGCAAATACTAAATTGATATTGGACGGTGGGTTTCCTATCAGTTGAGAGTTAGGACAAGCCATTGTCCAGATACTTATTAAACAAGCTCTATAATAAATTAAATATAGAAAGGTGTGTTATTTATGAGTATTCATATTGGGGCTAAAGAAGGAGATATTGCAGAATCAATATTATTACCAGGTGACCCATTACGTGCAAAGTATATTGCTGAGAACTTCTTAGAAAATATAAGTTGCTATAACGAGGTAAGGGGCATGCTTGGGTATACGGGTACATACAAAGGGGAACGTATTTCTGTTCAAGGAACAGGGATGGGAGTACCATCCATCTCTATCTATGTTCATGAACTAATTAACAGCTATAATGTAAAAAATTTGATACGAGTTGGTACTTGTGGTGCATTACAGAAGGATGTGCGAGTGAGGGATGTCATATTGGCCATGAGTGCTTCTACAGACTCAGGAGTTAACCGCCTTCATTTTCACGGATTAGATTTTGCACCTACTGCAAGTTTTGACTTGCTTCACAGGGCTTATAATGGTGCAATTAACCAAAATTTAAATGTTAAAGTAGGTAGTGTATATACAAGTGATGTTTTCTATAACGACAATAAGCAAATCGTTGAACAACTTGCTGCCCATCAAGTTCTAGCAGTCGAAATGGAAACATCGGCCCTTTACACTATCGCTGCTCGTTTCGGAGTAAATGCTCTCTCTGTCCTTACTGTAAGTGACCATCTATTGACAGGTGAAGAAACATCTTCCCAAGAGAGACAAGAAACCTTTAATGAAATGGTAGATGTAGCATTATCAGCAGCAATAAGAAAAGCGTAAGGCGCCCGCCTATAGAAGCGGCAACCCACGCGTTGCCTCTCCGAAAGGAAAATGCTCTGACCGATAAAAAGCGCTTTTTGCTTTTTATTCGGGCAGAAATTTTCGGAGCCAAGAGCTGCCTGCAAAATCTTCCATGCACCTTTGCGACGAGCACCGAAGGGCGCAGAAGCAGATGGCGCCTGGAGCTAGACATTAATTCGAAGAATTATATACTTTCTTATCTTTTTAAAAATAAGTTCCTTGTTTAAATTGGTACTTCCTTTTACAAATACATTTATCATGAACAAAGCCCATGTGAACCTAAAAAGCCTGATAGGCGTCACCTATCAGGCTTACTATTCATGAATACATTTTACAAAATACTCAAGTGACAGCTTTTTTTAAGATTCTCCATTATACACATTCTTCTGATGCCGATAAAACTCATGAAACAACTTCATCAATGCCCGTTTTTCAATTCTCGAAACATAGCTTCTAGATATTCCTAATTCCTTTGCAATTTCCCTTTGGGTTTTTTCTTTTTTTCAAATCCAGACCAAATCGATCCAACAACAACCTCTTTCTCCCGTTCATCTAAAACATGGATATATTCATAAATTTGCTTTTTCTCCATATTTAATTGAATCGTATCAACTACATCATCCGTATCCGCCTGGAGAACATCAATTAAACTAATTTCATTTCCTTCCTTATCCTGGCCTATAGGATCATGAAGCGAAACGTCTTTCCTGACTTTTTTTAACGCTCTAAGATGCATTAGAATTTCATTTTCAATACACCTTGCAGCATAGGTTGCCAGTTTGGTTCCTTTTCCTGGGGAATAACTTTCAATTGCTTTAATTAAACCGATGGTCCCAATGGAAATTAAGTCCTCATTCTCTTCCCTTGTGTTTTCAAACTTCTTGACGATATGTGCCACTAAACGTAAATTATGTTCAATAAGGAGGTTTCTTGCCTCTTCGTCACCTTCGTTCATACGCTTAATGTATTCCCTTTCCTCATGTGCTTTTAACGGCTGTGGGAATGCATTGTTTTTAACGAATGAAACAAAAACAAATAACTCTTTTACAAAGTGTGTAATTGCTGCAATTAAACTGGACATGCACTACACCTCCGTTTTTGGGCATTGTACCTCATTTATATGCACACCAACGGTTGTCTGTGTCTGTCTCAATGCATTGATTTAAAAAATAAATTAGTTTAAGAATCAATAACAACGGGAATAGAATCAAATTAAAAGAGAGCTCATTCCCGTTAAATGGCTCCCTCGTTCAAGCATTTTTTATCGTCGTTTTATCAATTTTTAACTGATTCTTCATCTTCCCTCATCATCTTCTCTAAAATAGTTACATCTTTCCGTATATCATTAATTAGAAGGCCCAATTGCTTCTGTAATTCTATTTGGTTATTTTCAAATTCAAAATGTTGCTCTCTCATTTTGTGCAAAATATCGGCATTTGACTTATTATACTCCAAGTGAATATCGTCGTTTTCTACTAAAGCTCTTTTGGTTACTTTAATTTCGTTTACAATTCTTTCTGTTTCCTTTTTTTGTTCTAATTTCATACTGTCAAGTCGGGTGTAAAGCCCTTCTAAAAGCACAAGAAATGCTTCATGATCGTTAGCTTGGTTAATTTGATTCTTAGCTTCTTTTTCTTTTAATTGATTCAAGTGCTTTCTTAAGTCACCAAGTTTGTCTACTTATTTTTTCGTTTTGTTTTCTTTGGTTACTTTGGAAAATATTTTTTTAGCTGCTCTAATTTTGATTTTTGCGTTTCATTTATTTCATTCATTTGTTCCAATACCTTTTCCATTTCTTCAGCTTGATCGATTTTCACATCGTCAATTAAATGAAATAACTCCATCGTTCTATTTCCAACAGTTGATGTGGATTTGTTAAGATCTAGAATTTTCTCAACAAGCTCATGATTAGAGCTTTCTAGTTTTGCAATCGACTCTCGTACCTTATTATCATAAAAATATTCTTGGTTCATGCCACTTAGCTTTTTCGAGCGTTGAAATAAACCAGGTACTGCCTTGAAGAAAATATTTTTCATATTATTACCCCACTAATAGTTTATTACCGTTAACTGCCCTAATACTATATGAACGAAACTGGGGATTTGACATGGGTATTTTGAAACAAATGAAAAAAGAAGAGCCCATAATTGATATGGGCCAAAGTTTTACTATTCTTTTGCAAAGATTCCTTCATAGTTTTTCAGCTTACTATACATCTCTTCCAATGTTCCTTTATCATCAACACGATAATGAGGGTTGCCCCTATCGATGACAAAGCCTTCCACTAAAAATGTTTTTAACCCTACTTCACTGGCAACCATGTCCTCTTGCATATCATTTCCTACCATAATGCAATCCTCTGGTTCAATTTCTAATTGCTTGCAAATGTTGAGATAATAATGAGAGTGGGGTTTCGTATAGAAACTTTCTTCGTATACTGTTACTATCTCAAATGGAATATCCTCAATTCCTGCCCATTTCAAGCGGTGATAAATTGCTGCCTTTGGAAAGACTGGGTTTGTTGCAACAGCTAATTTATAGCCTTGGTCTAATGCTTCCTGAACAACTTTTCTGGCAACAGGCGTTGGCTCACACAAATGAGAAAAGGTGGGAAATGTTTTTGCATAAAATTCATCTAAAGTTGGCCAAATTTCTTCCTTTTTTACAGGAACTATGGATAAGAAAGTTTCTTCGAATACCATTTCATTCGTTTTATCAGGTTCAATGTTCTTAAACATGGCTTCCGTTCCAGCCAAAAGTGCCTTAATAAACTCGTTAGGATCCATAATATGTGCAATTTTCGGAGCCAATTCACTTAAATAGTTTTTGACAAAGGAATCTGTGTCCATAGGTAATAAAGTTCCATCCAAATCAAATAAAATTGCTTTTGCCATTATTTACGTCCTTTCCTGTCTCTGAATTAACAATAAACATGTAGAATTATACCATAAATTGTAAGGGATTAGTTCGGTATTCGATAAAACAATACAAGAAAAGGATGACTCAAAAGGGTTTTTATAGCCCTTTTAGACATCCTCGTTGTTAATCAGCAACAGTCACTTTCATTACCAGTTATCATTAACCCCTTACCTTCTGGCGTTTCCTTACACTCCAAGTAAGACCTTTCGTCTGGGCGTAAATCATTTCATCAAAAGCAACTTGTATGCCGTTAATCTCTTCTAGAACATCCGTTTCTGCTGTCTCATCCAGAGACAAGCCTAGTTGTGGACCGCCTCAGCCCATTCCCGCAAAGAAAACTCGCACATGCTGTACACCATTTTCAGACATTACATCTTGTAAAAACTCTTTTGCTTTATTGGTAATATTCATTTACTCACCTCATTACTGCTATTAGTCAATCTTTATACTAGCAATAATTTAAGGTGAACACAAAGGAATTGTATTTTACTTATAATGATCTTTTATTTCCTTTTCCATTTCTGGTGTCACTTGTTTTCCAAACATATACTCAGGAGAGGTTTCGATTTGCTGGCGCAGAGCATCAACCCGCAACTTCCCCCTTTTCCAATCAATTTCATTGATTTTATCTGTTGAAATTAATACAGTCTTCCCTGGCATAACTTTCTTAGTACTGGCAATGACATAGCTTACTTTAAAGTTTCTCTCATCAATTAATAAATCGATAATTCTTCCAAATGAATCATCGATACATGCTAAATCATAACCAATTATTTTTTTTCCGTAATGAAGAAAATTTTGTTTGCTTTGTCCGACCTCAGCTTCTGGCATAGTAAAGGAAGGCTTCATATTGTTTTGAGGATAAGCTCCACCCATGGTTGGCCCTTGAATTCCTCCTATCGCAGACCCAACCACCCAATAAGGGTGAAACCTGTAATACAGACTCAAATCATTTTCACGACTGGGGTTCACTGGTTCCGCATTTAATTTAGTAGATTTAATGGTACGTTCATAAGAGATATTCACAAGAATTTTTTCCTCCAGCCAATCCATAAATGTAATTTTCTCCGGTGGCAAAAACAATTTTTCTTTATTTAATAAGTTCCCTGCATGAACGGTAAAATATCGTACCATCCAACTTTCCGCATCTAAAAGGACATCCTCCACAGTACCGAACGTTCCATCCTTACCAACTACAGAACAAGAAGTAAGCGTACCTTTCAAATGAACCAGCATGGTTTTTTTACCTACCTTCCCTTTCATTTTCATTTTTCTAAACTGAGTGAACGATTTACTATAATGCTTTTTCCCTTTAAATAGCATCATCAAACCTGCCTTATACCAGTAAATATATTTCGATATCCGGTGTTTTTTTGCTATAATTAAAAGAAGCTTTTTACTTTTCAAAAAATAGAAAGGGGTATTATATGACTACTAAACGAGCAGTAACAATGAAAGATTTACAAAATATCAACGTGTTGAACGATCCACAGCTTTCTCCAGATGGAGCTACTTTTGCGTATGTTCGCCAATACATAAATGAAGATGAAGAATACACTTCTCACCTTTTCGTACAGTCAACAGTAGAAACAACACCAAATCAATGGACGTTTGGCAAAGGAAGAGTCTCCTCTCCCCGCTTTTCACCTGATGGAAAGTGGCTTGTATACGTGACAGCAAAAACTGAAAAAGAGAAACCTCAATTGTATCTTCTTTCTCTAGAGGGAGGAGAAGCTAAGCCATTAACTCAATTGGAAAACGGTGTTTCTCAACCAATCTGGTCACCTGATAGTAAGAAAATTTTATTTTCAACTTCTTACAAAGAGAAGGAAATACCTAGTGAAATGAAAGAAAACGATGAAAAGAAGGAGAAGAAAAAGCCAGAACCTCTTGTTGTGGAAAGATTAAAATATAAATCTGACGCTGCTGGATTTTTAGATGGGAAAAGGGCGCAATTAGCTGTATATGACCTTGGAACAGAACAAGTTACGTTCTTAACCAACGACGATTTTGATCATAGTCCTTCTTCCTGGTCACCTGACAGCACTAAAATAGTTTATTCTGCAAATAAAGAAGGGGACGATGCTATCGTTTCTGACCTTTATTTGATGGAACTGGACACAAAGATTTCAGAGAAATTAACAAATAGCCAAGGTATTTTTATGAGCGGTAATTTTTCACCAGACGGTACAAAAATTGCCTGCTTCGGCAACGAAAGAGAATTTGCAGGCGCTAGCTTGATAAAACTGTGGCTTGTGGATGTTCACTCAAAAGAATTAACAAGCGTCACAAAGGATTGGGATGTTTACTTAACAGACGCTGCCATAGGCGATATTCGTTCTGGTCACCCTAACCCAGGTCCTGTATGGTCTGCTAATGGTGAAAAGCTTTATGTTACTGGTAGTACGGAAGGAAATACCAACTTTTATGCAATTCACTTAAGTGGGAAAGTGGAAGAACTGTTCATTGGTCAACATCATGTTTATGGATATGATGTGAATACAGAAGAAAATTTAGCTGTTCTTGGGGTAAGTTCTCCAACAAATCCTGGTGATGCTTTTATTTTGAACCTAGAATCCAAGGAAGTAATCCAGTTGACTGCACTAAATAAAGAGTGGCTATCAGAAGTTGCCGTTCAAGAACCTGAAGAAATTCGTTGTCAAAGCAGTGACGGCTGGGAAGTTCACGGCTGGGTGTTAAAGCCATATGGGTACGAGGAAGGGAAACAATATCCTGCCATTTTAGAAATTCACGGTGGTCCTCATGCAATGTACGGCAATACTTTTTTCCATGAGTTGCAACTGTTAGCAGCAAATGGGTATATGGTCATGTATTCAAACCCAAGGGGGAGCCACGGTTACGGACAAACGTATGTAAATGCATGCCGAGGTGATTACGGTGGTATGGATTATGAAGATTTAATGGCATTTACAGATGCTTGCTTGGCAAAATACCCATCCATTGATAAAGAGTGTCTTGGTGTAACTGGAGGAAGCTATGGTGGCTTTATGACAAACTGGATTGTTTCTCATACAGACAGATTTAAAGCTGCAGCCACGTTACGATCCATCTCCAACTGGATCAGTTTCTACGGTGTTAGTGATATTGGCTACTTCTTTACTGAATGGGAAATTGGAACAGACTTATTAAAGGATCCTGAAAAACTGTGGCAACATTCACCATTAAAGTACGTTAATAACATTGAAACACCATTGTTGATACTACATGGAGAAATGGATTTCCGCTGTCCAGTTGAACAGGCAGAGCAATTATTTGTGGCCCTTAAACACCGTGGGAAAGATACACGTTTTGTAAGGTTCCCTAATGCCAATCATGAGTTATCCCGAAGCGGCCCTCCATACTTACGCTACGCACGCTTAGAAGAACTCACTGGCTGGTTTGATAAACATTTAAAAGTAGAGGAATAAAAAAAGAAGGTGACTCTAAGATCAACATTGAGTCACCTTCTTTTATTACTTATCTGTAATAACAGTTTTATTTAGAAAATAGACCAGAGTTAACGATTTCTGTTATGAATTCCTCTGCGTCCCCTTCTGCATTAATTTCTACTTGTTCTCCTGGTTGTAATGCCAAAGCTAATACACCTAATAAACTTTTTGCATCGACTACCCAGTGATCTTTCTTAATTAAAATAGTTGAAGAATAGTTCCCTGCAGAATTAACAAGTTTGCTTGCAGATTCAGCGAAAATTGGTTTTTGTACAGTTAAGATCATTAATATCACTCCCTCTATTTATTAGTTTAATTATATTGCTACCAGGAAATAATTACAATTATTTCTTCTATTCTTCACATTTTGTTATCATATAGGTGAATGTTAATCAGTTAGGGGAGTGAAGCATTTGAACAAAATTGACGAGAAGATATTCCAACACTTTCGACGGCGTAGCGCAGAAATAATGGACCACGAGACTTTCCATCACTTCGCCTTATTAGTTCCATTAATGAAAAAAAACGGAGAATATCATATAGTATTTGAGGTACGTGCTCAAAACATTCGTCAGCCAGGAGAGATTTGTTTCCCAGGTGGTAAGGTTGATCTGGACGATGACTCCCACGAAGCAGCTGCTATCCGAGAATTTTCCGAAGAGCTTGGTGTGCCTGTACACAAAGTAGCAGTCATGGGAAAGCTAGATTACATGATTACTCCTTTTAAGCTTATGCTTTTTCCTTTCCTTGGAATAGTAGACGAGGATGCTGTTATAAAAAAAAATGATGCTGAAGTTAAGGAAGTACTATACATCCCTTTGTCAAAACTTAGAAAAATGAAGCCAAAGGAACATTTTATTTATTTACGTGTGGAACCGGAAAAAGGATTTCCCTACCACTTGATTCCAAATGGAGAGAATTATAATTGGCGCACTGGCAGCGTAACAGAGCTGTTTTATGACTATAATGGTCACGTCATATGGGGATTAACAGCACGGATATTAGCCCACGTAATGGAAGAGATTACGAAAGTAGAAGAAAAATGGACAAACGAGAGCAAACGAAAATAAAAACACCCTCAAGTTGAGCGTGTTTTTATTCTTCTTCATATAATTTTTGCCGAGTAGCCATAGCCGAACGGTGGCAATAAAAAGCACTAAGCAATAAAGTTACTAAGAGACCAATCATCATTCCTTGTTGTTCTACTATAATAGCACCAGGGATGACTAATCCAATACTAAGAAAACCACTTAAAGCCAACAAAATAAACGCAAAACGTTTTAAATCGATTACTTTATTTTGCAACTCTTTCATTTGTTTATCAGACATTATCATCACCTCTTTGTTTTTGAATATATATTAATGTCAACGAGTATATCCTTTAGATAGCATGTTTATATATGAAACTATAAAAATATTATATCACGTCTACTAATATATTTATGTGGTAATTATGTCCACTCTTATATAAACATTAATCAACTAGCACATTTTTTTTGACATATTTATTACTAATAATGGAATAGTAACAGTAACAAGGACAAACAATAATCAAATCAGTGTATTCCGACCTTTTATGTGGTATATTATTATCGAGAAAACTTTATTGGAGGTAATGAACGTGAGCAGCCAAAGTATCATAAAAGATAAAAACCTTGCACCTAGCGGGCACCTTAAGATTGATTGGGTAAAAGAACATATGCCTGTATTAAATAGAATACGAGAGGAATTTGAGGAAACAAAACCTTTTCAAGGTTTAAAAGTAGCTATTTCTTTACACTTAGAGGCAAAAACTGCTTATTTAGCAAAGGTTGTCCAAGCTGGCGGGGCCGATGTATATATTACAGGTAGTAATCCATTATCAACACAAGATGATGTTTGTGCTGCACTAGCAGAAAGTGGAATAACTGTCTTTTCTAAGTACAATCCTTCTCCAGAAGAGTATAAAGATCATTTAATTAAAACTTTAGAAGTAAAACCAGATCTTATTATTGATGATGGTGGAGATTTAGTAACGGTTCTTCACTCAGAACGAAAAGATCTCCTTGAAAATATTCGTGGTGGTTGTGAAGAAACGACTACTGGTGTAATCCGAAACAAAGCTTTAGAAAAAACTGGTGAATTATCCTTTCCAATGGTTTCAGTAAACGACGCTTATTGTAAGCATTTATTTGATAACCGTTACGGAACTGGTCAATCTGTTTGGGACGGAATCAATCGTACAACAAATTTAATTGTCGCTGGAAAGACTGTAGTTGTTATTGGTTATGGTTGGTGTGGAAGAGGAGTCGCCCTTCGCGCTAAAGGTCTTGGAGCGAAAGTAATTGTTACTGAAATTGATGGTATTAAAGCGATCGAAGCATATATGGATGGCTTTGAAGTGATGTCCTTAAATGAAGCTGCCAAATTTGGTGATTACTTTGTAACTGTTACAGGTAACAGAGATGTTATTCGAGGCGAGCATATTGAAAACATGAAAGATGGAGCCATTCTATCTAATGCAGGTCACTTTGATATTGAAATCAATAAACCGGAGCTTGAAGAATTATCCACTTCTAAACGTACAGTAAGAAAAGACATTGAAGAGTTTGTTATGAAAGATGGCCGGAAAATTTACTTACTAGCGGAAGGACGTCTTGTTAACCTAGCTGCAGGAGATGGACACCCTGCTGAAATAATGGATATGACGTTTGCTTTACAAGCTATATCTTTAAAGTACGTTAACGACCATTACAAAGAAATAGGTAACCGAGTAGTCGGCGTTCCTTACGAACTAGATGAAAAGGTAGCCAAGTTAAAGCTAGAAGCCCTTGATATAGAAATTGATACATTAACAGAAGAACAAATAAAGTACTTAGAAAGCTGGAAAGAAGAGTAATTATTATTAAAACCCCCTTTGCGAGAAGACTATGTGCTTCTTTTGCAAAGGGGGTCTTTTCAATTATGAATAGCAATCACTCTCATACATCCACAATTTCTATTAAAGTAGCCTAAACGTTAAATGTTTTAACTAATTGATTCACTTCATAAATAACCTTTTCCTCATCTACAGTTGTACATTCTCTATTTTTTACAACCTGCTTTCCTTGTACGAAAACATCTTTCACATCTCTTCCAGAAGCAGAATAGACAATGTGAGAGACTGGATCGTATTTAGGTTGAAAAAATACTTGGTTCGTATCCATTATAATGAAATCAGCTTCTTTCCCAACTTCTAAGCTACCGATTTTTTCATCAAGCCACAACGCAGATGCCCCATCAATTGTTGCTAATTCCAATGCTTTTTGAGCGGGAATAACGGTTGAGTCAAAATTCACACCTTTATGTAAAATGGCTACTTGTTTTAACTCCTCAAAGAGATCCAAATTATTGTTCGAAGCGGAACTGTCCGTTCCCAAAGAAACATTAATCCCCTTTTCAAGCATCTTTGGCAATGGAGCGACACCACTCGCCAATTTTAAATTGCTAATGATATTATGAGAAATTT
>JAJOJL010000073.1 GCA_021208645.1 Bacillus sp. (in: firmicutes)
GTCCACCTAACCGCAGTTTTTTTTGCTGTTTTATTGCGGTACGACCCTTTTCTGTCCACCTACCGCAGTTTATTTGCCCTTCAAACAGAGGTAGACCCTTCACCCGACCACCTACCTCCGTTTAACTTCATTCCAACAAGTAACACTTCAATTGCAAGCCTCTAAGAATGCCCTATACAACCTCACAGAACTAAGTTCACCTGCAGCAAACAAGTTTTCCGGATGCCATTGGACTGCAACAACAAAGCGGTGGTCTTCACTTTCGAAGGCTTCGATGACCCCATCGCTCGCTGTTCCACTCACCTTAAATCCTTCCCCCATCTCCCTTACTGCCTGGTGATGCAGACTATTCACCTTAATAAACTGGGAACCTACAATACTATGTAACAAAGAATTCTTTGTCACATGAACATAGTGGGATTGATGAGAGCGTGGTGCACGCTGCTGATGCTGAAGTAACTGCTTTGGAATCTGCCCATAGATGTCCTGGTACATATCTCCCCCAGCAGCAATATTCAGGATTTGACACCCACGGCATACAGCTAAAATGGGAATATCTGCTTTTAAACATTTTTTCAAAAGCTGTAGTTCAAAGGCATCCCGATCAGGGGTAATTGTTCCCAGATTAGGATGCGGCTCTTCCCCAAACAAAGTTGGATCAATATCCCCACCACCTGTAACATACAAACCATCAATCATTTGCACGTAATGATCAATAACCACCTCATCTGTTACGTTAGGTAAAACGACAGGTACACCGCCGCTTTTGGCGATGGCTTGAATGTTATCTCTGCTAATGATGTGACGACCATCATCCATATGTGCTGTAATACCAATAATTTTTTTCATAATATGCACATCCTTTATTTCAAATTTCGTTAACCCCTCAACTTGGGTCTGATTGAAAAAACAAATTTCTCTTTCCCTATAATCCTATTTTAATAAGGTGGTGCTTAGAAATAATTTCTTTTTAGATGAAGGTTAAGTCTTGTAAATAATGAAGGAACTTTCCATAATATAAAATCCACAAAAAAATCATTATCAAACAACTTGATAAATGTTCGGGGCAAATTAAGCTTAAACCAATGAAAGTTACCAAGGACTCTTTTTAATGGTGACAGGAGTGGGTTTCCCCCTGCCTTCGATCAGAGCCATGGCCAATCGTAAATTTAACTTTCACATTAATTTAAAATAAACGAGGGGACTCAAAAGGATGTTTTCGCCTTTTTGAGTCCCCCTCGGAAACTTTCCATTCCGTTATATATTTACTATATCGTGACTTTATTACCTTCTAATAATGATTTATAACACGCTTCAATTACTCGTACATTTTTGACAGTTTCTTCACCAGGATAGTTAAGGGTCACACCTTGAAGGATACAATTGGAAAAATGCTCCACTTGGAGAACATATTGATTTTCTGGAAATGTTTCTTCCCGAACTTCCCCAGAATCTACCTGGACAACCACCTTTCCTTCCCCTACTTCAGGCCGGTCTGGACGGTAGGCAGATGGAACAATGATGCTGCCTTTTGTGCCAGAGATTTCATATTTATCGCACATAGGCTCCTCGAAGCTACTGTCAAAGCTGGCAGTTACACCATTTGCGAAGGTTAGTATCCCCGTAGCACTTGTGTCTACTTTGAAATCAGGATGAATTTTTCCAGACACAAAAGCCTCCACAGGCTCTTCACCCATGATCAGCCTAGCGCTATGGATACAGTAACAGCCCACATCCCACATGGAACCACCGCCGAGAGCACCATTTAAGCGAATATTGTCCCCATGCTTCTCGAAATCCAGCTTAAAAGTAAAGGTGGAACGGATTTTCTGTACCTCACCTATTTCTCCTGAAGCAATAATTTCTTTCACCCGTTGGTGCTGAGGCTGGAACTGATACATGAAAGCTTCCATGAACAAAACTTTGTTGGTACGGCATACATCAACCATTTCCTGTACATCTTCGGAAGTTAACGCAGCTGGTTTTTCACAAAGAACATGCTTTCCTTTACTGGCGGCTTTCAGTACCCATTCCTTATGTAGTGTATTAGGTAGTGGAATGTAGACAGCATCGATCGTTGGATCGTCTAATAACTCGTGGTAGCTTCGATAAACATGAGGAATATCTAGTTCACGTGCAAATTCATCCACCGTATCTCTACTGCTTGCAACTGCCACAACCTCGCCATTTTGACTCTGCTGCAAAGCTGGAATGACAGCCTTCTTCCCAATATTTGCTGTGCTTAAAATACCCCATTTTACTTTCTGTGTCATCGGAAAACCCCTTTTCAGTTTTAAAAGTTTTAAATGTTCTTTTAGTTTAGATGAAGGTCCTTACTAATAAATTGTTGAAATTTCACTTTCAACATTTAGTTTACATGATTTTTCTTTTAATTTCCTGTTATGTGGGTATAGTTAGTTATAAGAGTTTTTCATGATTTTGCAATACATTTCAGCTTGAGACTTCTTAAGCTAAATACTTGCAAAATAGTTGAAAACCTTACAATTAAAATACAACATAATAAGGGGGCTTGAAGTTTATGATCAGTAAAATTTACTACTTTTTTTTACGTGAATGGCATAACCACAAAGCAAACCTCTATTTAAGAACAGCTAACAAAAGTAATTGTGAAAAAAGAAATTCAACTTCTAATGGAAAAATGCTCCTTTCACCATGATAAGTATGTTAATTATTTATATAATCCAAAATAGTACTAGAGTGATAAAACGGGTCTTAATGGCCCGTTTTTTGTGTGTACTTAGGTAACCGTCACACTTTATTCACCAGTTTGCAACGGAACGTTCAAAAGCTTACTAATTATTATTAGGGTTTATGATTTATACTTAAGTTGTAACAGAGAGTTAGTGGCCACAAACTCAAAGTAACATAAGTGACAAAAAAATATCTAAACTTTTTTGCCGCAAAAGTTACAGTAGTAAACATTGATTATCACCAGAACTATGTTACTCATCTCATCATGACACACATTAAACAACTTAGAATCAGCACAGTCCATCTTAGAAACTGCATAATTAAAGCATTATTCATTACAACGTAGAATCTAACCCACATCGCAGCTTAGATCTGTAGCATTCAACTTAGAATCAGCAGACTATACACCAAGAATTATGCAACTTTCATCTTAGAATCAGCAGACTTTTACAACTTTGACTCTCAGACGACAGCTTAGAATTCATCTCACATTGTAGCTTAGACCTGTAACATTCAACCTAGAATCAGCAGACTTTGCACCTTAGATTTTGCAACCTTCATCTTAGAATTAGCATATTACAGCAAAGAATAGGCAACTATCGCAACTTAGACAATTCACACATCACCTTAGATTAAGCACACTTTCAACTTAGACTCTCAGACAACAACTTAGATTCGGCAAACATAGTCAATTTAGAAACTCACATCTATGTTTTTGCAGCAAGAGAATTCAAGATCAATTTAGAAGAACGCTGACAATTTTCTTATTGTCAGCGTTTTTCTATTAGCAACTCTTTTCCTAATTGCTTTTATTGCAAGAAGGGTATTGCATTAAGATTCCAGCGAACTGCTCCAATAAGAAAAAGGACAAGACAACACTGGTTCATGAAGAAAACACTTAGGCTCCCAATCTTAAATGAGAAAGATAGATACTACTAGAACTCATGACCCTACAACTAACTATCTCGCAAAACAAATCTCAGATACCCTAATCAGCAAATATCTTCATTAACACTCAAAATTGGTGGGGAGCTGTTAGTTAACAGAAAAAATTCAAAAATTAGACAAAATTTTTTAGGTTTTCCATATGGAAAAATCCATTTTTACGTTAGATAATATGGGAAAAGCATACAAAACTTTCACTAACAATCTATAGCAAATTCATTTCAGCTTTTTTACCAAAAGTTATGTGAAATACTGAGCATGTCACTCCTATTAATTATGATTAGCAAGGACCCAAACCTGCTATTCATAATCTTTCCATACTAAATTACGAGGGTTTTAACACCGAAAAAAGCTCTCGTAATTTCACTCCACCGCATTGCAAATTACAATAATATTGTTAGTTAAAAACTTAGCTCATTAAATTTTTGAAGAGCTTAGCTGCACACTCATACATAAACTAACGAAGGTTTCTCCTGGCAGCAACCGAAGAATGAAGTCATTGAACTGATCCTTTTCGACACACGCCATTAGTAAAAAAATAGGAAGACGAGAGCTTATCCTTAAATTAAAGATCTAGGGTAGGCTTTTTTTTGTCACAATTCCTCCACTACTTTGCAACAGAACGTTCAAATGTGTGACATTCATCACACCTCATCTTGGTTTATACTTAAGTTGTAAGAGAGTTAGTGGTCACTCACTAAAACAACCTAGACTAACTTAATCAACTAAGAGCACTCATACATTCTTTTATACAAAAATGATTACCAACTTTCTTTCAAATAAAACGGACTTAACTAGGAGGAATTTAACATGATTATGGAATTCTTAAGAAACAACAAAATCGCTGCTGGTATTTTAACAATTTTACGAGTATATCTTGGATGGCAATGGTTATCTGCAGGCTGGGGGAAAGCCTTTGGTGAAGAGCCATTTAACGCTGCTGGTTATTTAAACGGAGTAGTTGCAAACGAAGCGGTTGCGGCACAATACCCAACGTACCACGCTTTCATTGAAAACATTGCATTACCGAACGCTGGCGTATTCAGCTTCATGGTTGCTTGGGGAGAAGTTTTAGTAGGATTAGGATTATTACTTGGCGTTTTAACAACTGCTGCTGCATTCTTTGGTATCATGATGAACTTCGCATTCTTGTTTGCAGGCACAATTTCGTCTAACCCTTGGATGGTATTGATCACAATCTTTATCTTAGCTGCTGGTTACAACGCTGGTCGTATCGGTGGAGACCGTTGGGTGATTCCTTACATCCGCACTGTGATCTTCAAAAACAAATTTACAACTGCTAAAGAAGCAGCCTAGTTCAATCACATTTAATTAAGGTATTAACCAATTCAATTGGTATTAATATGATTTACACACCGCCTTTACCACTATGGGAACCATCTTCCCCCATAGTGGTCTTTTTAATTCTTTCCCATCAAGTATGTATTCCCCATTTTACATCAAACTCTATCTCCAACTTGAAATCTACTCTATTTTTTCTAACAAAAAGAAAACTCCCTGCATATCCGAGAAGGACAAGTCATACATATTTACAAAGACTCTAAGCGGTGAGGAAGGGAACGTCTATGAGAAATCGTGTTGATATATTACGAAAAAAAATGGAAGCGAAACGGAGAAAAAGGAAACATTCACCTCGGCAACCAGTAGTGCGTGAACGGGAACAGGGTGACAGGGGGTTTGATTTGTCGCCATATGCCATGAGACATGATCATGATAGGGAAGACTACTATTCACCCTATGATAAAAGACAAGCCACCACAATGGATCAAGGGGAAGCATATTTTAGTAAAGAGCGCTTCCTAATGCAGGTTTTGGCAAGCATCTGTTTGTTTTTTTCCATCGGTATATTAATTCAGTCCCAGTCAACAGCCTTAGACGGAGTAAGGGGCTTTGTTGAGCGTTCCTTTCATGAGGATTTTCAGTTTAGTGCAGTCGCTGGTTGGTATGAAGATGCTTTTGGCAGACCGCTAGCCCTGTTGCCTCCAGGAATGCATGTGGTTGCACCTGGTGATATGAACGAAGATGAGCCAGATGTTTATGCGTTGCCAGCCACAGGGACAATTAGACAGTCCTTTGAACAAAATGGCAGGGGAATTTACGTAGAGACATCGTTAGAACGTCCTGTACAAGCCTCCCTTGGAGGAGTGGTTACTTTTGTTGGAGAGGATGAGGCAGGGGAGTGGGGGAAGGTTATTCGCATACGCCATAATGACGGGAAAGAGTCATGGTATGGCATGCTTGATAATATTTCTGTACAAAATTATGATCAGGTGGAAAGTGGTGACAAGCTAGGCTATGTTTCCCCCCATAAGGATTTAGAGGGGATAGGGGTGTATTATTTTGCCTTAAGGGATGGGGACACCTTTATTGATCCTGTTGAAGTGATTGGCCTTGATTAATTTACTTAGAAAAATTCATATTCATCCCGTCTTTTGGGGGATTTTAGGCATTGGTGGTTTAGCGGGAATGTTTAAGGAAATTATCATGCTCTTTTTTATCGTTCTTGTCCACGAGTTAGGCCACAGCTATATGGCCTATCGTTTTCGTTGGCGGATAAAAAGAATCACGCTCCTTCCCTTCGGAGGGATGGCTGAAACAGAGGAGTACGGTAACAGGCCTGTTCGTGAAGAATTCCTCGTAACTATCAATGGCCCGATACAACACCTCTGGTTAATTGGAGCAAGTTTTCTCCTGTTGAAAACACCTTACTGGACCCAAGGAGACCACGAAATTTTCCTTTTTCATAATATGGCCATCCTTCTTTTTAACTTGCTACCGATATTACCGTTAGACGGAGGCAGGCTTATGTTTTCTGCCTATTCATATTTTTTTCCGTTTCACAAGGCATACCATATCAACTTTTATTCATCGTTTTTTTTACTGATGGTTTTAACAACTTTAGCTTTATCCGTTTTCCCATTTCACCTTAATTTACTAGTGGTTATCCTGTTTCTTTGGCTTCATCATTATCTAGAATGGAAGCAACGTCATTATATCTTTCTTCGGTTTTTGTTAGAGAGGAACCGGGAACGGCCAAAGGGGAAGGAAAAGTGGCTAAAAGTCTCACCGACCACATCGGTGCAAGATACAGCTAAATTACTGAACCGACAAAAGTACCATTATTTTTCCATAAGTAATGGTGTTCATATAGAAGAATCACAGCTTCTGGATGCTTTCTTTGATGGGAAAAAAAGAATGCTGCCAATCGGGAAGCTTATTTGAGGGAAAAGTGGCGTTCAGTTGTCACTTTTTTTCTTTTTCACCCCTTTACCTTGTCATAGGGGAAGGTTTCTTTATATAATTATCCCAACCTGGAGTAAATGGGGAATGGACGTGCGAAAAGTTTATTTAAATATGGTTGCAGAGCAAAAAAGAGGAGCAGTAGTAGAAGAGGAAAAGGTAGTTGAATGGTTGTTTGACGAATCAGGCAACCAGCAATTTCAGTCAGGGAATATTTATTTAGGAAAAGTGATGGATATAATTCCTGGCATGGAGGCAGCGTTTGTACATATTGGCGCAGACAAAAACGGGTTTTTGTACCGCGATGAATTGCTGGAATATCAGAGGTATAAAGATACTGTTAGTTTGGAGGAGAACAACACTCAGGTGCCTTCCATCAATAGATTGTTAACGAAGGGCCAAGCTATCCTTGTACAAATTACAAAAGAGTCGGTCGGGACCAAGGGCGCTCGTCTAACAGAAATTAGTTCACTGCCTGGGAAATTTATCATTTATATTCCCAAAGGTAATTATGTTGCTGTTTCAAAAAAAATGTCAACGGAGTCAGTCAGGGAAAAGTGGCGAAAGTTCGGTAAAGAATGGTTACGAGAGAAGGAAGGGATGATTATTCGAACGGCAGCAGAAAAGGTGGACGAGTCTGTAGTTGTTAATGAATTAAATGCTTCGGGGACAATATGAAGAGATTGTTACTGCAGCTAAAAAAAGCTGAGAAGCCACCTGCCTTGTTATACAATCAATCCTCCATGCTTTATCGGGTATTTCGTGATTTTTTTAAGCGACAAGAATACAGTAGTTAATTATCGA
>JAJOJL010000138.1 GCA_021208645.1 Bacillus sp. (in: firmicutes)
GTTACGTCAAACCGTTCCACAGCCTTTTCATACTCTCCATCTGCCAACTCTTGAATATAGTCTTCTGCATGCCGTTTCAATACGTCAATATCAAATCCTGTTTCGGTCTCCGTTCCATTTCCATCACCCTCAACACCTTGATCGTCACCATTACCTTCGCTGCAACCAGCAATCACCATTAAAAAGCATATTGTTAGGATAAAAAACTTTTTCTTCATTGTCCTTCTCTCTCCTCATCAATCAATTTTTATATTGATCCATAATCCATTGCGCCACATCGGCAATAACTTCTTCAGATACTATGCCTGGAGTTTCGTAATCTACTAAGGAACCAATATCCCCCCCAACAGAATCAACAAAGAAGTGATTCAAGCCTGAATAGCTAATAAACGAAGCATTTTCACCTAGGAGTTCTTTCCACATCAAAAAATCACGCTCAAAACTCACTTGAAAATCATCCTCTCCTTGTAAAACAAGAATTGGTTTTTCCATCTCCTTCACAAGCCCTTTCATGTCTACTAACTCCATCTCTTTGAAATAGTAAGCTGGCAACGTAAACAACGTTTCTCCTATTGCTTCCTCTTTACTCAACTCCTGTAAATGTAACGCTTTGTTTCGTTCCTTTTCAAGCATACTTCTCAATTCTTCTTTCTCAGTTGATGATATTTCTTCTGTATTCAGAATCTGCAGATTTTGGTCATAAATAATTTCCCATAATGACCTAGGAGATCCGGCCATAATAACTAATCCAGCAAAATCGCCTCCAGTTGCATCAATACGAGGTGCAAGCATTCCCCCTAAGCTATGCCCCAATAAATAAACTTGTTCAGAATCAATGCGTTTATGTTCCTTCAACAGATTCCCAGCAAGAATAGCATCTTCTATGGTCTCTTCCTGTACAGAAAACGTCCTTAATTCCGCTTCTGTCAAGGTGTTGCCATAAACATATGTTCGTTTATCATATCGGAGTACAGCTATTCCCCGCTTTGCAAGTCCCCAGGCAATATCACGAAAAGGCTTATAGCCAAAAACAGCGGAATCCTGGTCATGGGGGCCTGAGCCGTGAACGAGTACAACTGCCGGAATGGAATCTTCTTCCCTGTATTCAGGCAAAGTTAGGGTTCCATTCAGCTCATATGCTCCCCCTTTACCAATAATCACGGTCTCCTCCACAATCCCCTCGGGGAAGGGATGATTTGCCGCACCTTGATCGAAATGTAGACTGATTATTTCCTTATGGTTGTTATAGATCATCCTCACTTGAATACTCAAATATGTATAAACAACCTCTTGTTCATAAACATGGTATTCTCCCCGCTCAAAGGTCCTTGCGGCATACATTTCTTCATATTCTCCTGCATCTGCCACCCTCTCCCTCCACTCCAGACGGAATTCAGTTGCAGGTAAGGACGCCTTTAATTCTTCTGAAAAGAATTGTTCGTGAATTTCCTCATATTTTTCTGTCACCAGTAGTTCGACTACTTCCTCTCCTATCATTTCTATTGAGTTTTCTCCCTCTTCACTACTACAACTAATAAAAACTAGTATAATCCCTATTAGACTGATACAAAGTATAGATTTCCTGCCTTGTAGCATAAGATAACACCTCCCTATCTGCTCCATTACGTTTACGTATGTGGATAGGTAAATGTTTCAATTATTTAAATATATAAAACCGAAAAAACCACCGTCCTTTTTCTGACGGTGGCCAAGCTATTAATACCAGTTTAAATACTCTTCCAAAGTAATACCTTGTTCAGCAATTTCTAAAGCTGCCTCTACGCCAACATATCGTAAATGCCATGGCTCATATGCAAATCCGGTAATTTCTTCTTTTCCTTCAAGATATCGAATGATAAAGCCAAATTCAGCAGCGTTTTCTGCAACCCACTTTCCTTCCTCTGTATCTCCGAAATCTTGGGTAAGCTGAAATCCTGCCGATTGACTCGTAATGTCCATTGCCAATCCCGTTTGATGCTCGCTATGTCCTGCTCTTGCACTAAATTGGTTTGCCCGTTCCTCTCCATGTGTTTGCCAATTAAAAGCAAAAATCGATTCTTGTCGCTCGTAAGAACGATAGCCTGAAACGGCAAACAAATAAATACCTTGTTCTTCAGCAGTCTGAAACAGTTTTTCTAGCGCTTCTGCTGCTTGTTCCCTTAACAGTCGCTGGGGCAATTGCTCATCAAATGTAAAACGAACTTCAGGTTCGGCTAAATCTTCCGGTACATATTCAGGAGGCAAGGCCCTTCTTCTATTTACCAATAACAATACGTCATCTAAATCTTCAATGATATGGACCTTAAACTCTCGATTTATTTGATTAAAGGATGTTTCCCGTTCCATTAGTAATAACTCCCTTCCCAATAGATCAGTACTTCCTGAAATGGTCACGGTGTATTCCGGATCTTCCTCAGTATTTTTCACCAGGTTATTGGGAAATTCTATATATACGTAGCTAGCATATGCCAAACAACTTAAAACGATAATTAGTAAGAAAATATATAAATACCTCATAAAAGATGTTCCTTTCTAGTAATAAAATCAACTTATTCATTCCCTCAGTATAACATAGTTTGTTTTTAATGAATTCATCCAATTTCTATGAAATAATACCTCTATATCACCTTCATTTTCTACCAATTTAACTTTAATAACGTTTAAATGCATGCTTATTTGAAAATAATAAACAAGCAAGTAATTAATATGATGATAGTGATCACAGGGACACGGAAAGGAGATTGGAAAATGGATAAAATGGAAATAGGCGAAGTGTTTACCATCACGGACGATTCAATGAGGAACAAGAGGTAGAAATTCTGGCTACTATGACATTAGAAAACAATAACTATGCGGCAGTAGGCTTTGTGGAGGACTTACATGATGAAAATGAAGATGATATTGATGTTTTCTTCCTGAAAATAGAAGAGGATGGCAGTTTCTCTGCCCTTAATAATGATGAAGAATTTGACAAAGTCTCTCAAGCATTTGACGAAATGATGGATGAAGAGGACGATGTTGAAGAATAATCATAACCATAATGAATGATTTTATCAAAAAAGCTGTGCCTTTAGTGGATTTTCCACCTAGCACAGCTTTTCTTTTTTGGAAGAGTGTCATATGTTTCGTAATAGCTTTGAGTTTGTATTGAAAGATGAAAAATACTCTATTTCAACTGAAACTAATAATTAGAAAATAACTCTTGCATAATATAATATGACTGTTTAAGACGTTCCACATATTTAGGATTCGTTTCCCACACTTCCCATTGGAAGACTGCCATCTTATCTCCATTTACGATACCTGCCTCCATAGGAGGAAAGCTATCGGTTACTTCTCCTGTCTCCTTGTCCATTAACAGAACAGCAACCTGTAATCCATCAATAAATATACTACTATCTAACCCATCTTCCCAAAGATCACCCATTACTTCTTTTAAGCTAGGATCCTTAATATTCAGTAAGAGCCACGGGATTCTCAGTTCAACCATTCCCTTTGCTTCCTCTACATAGAAATCTGCCAAGGAATCATAACTATCTGAATTAGGATCTGCAATGCCGTGGCGTAATTGCCCCGTATCATAAGCAGTAAAGGGAACTAATTCTCCTGTTGTCGGTATGATCATCTCTTTACTTAATGTCAATTTTATAGGATGAAAGAAACCATTATTTTTTTCAGAAGGGTAATCTAATTCGTCTATCATCCCTAATACATGACCATATTGGTAATAGAAAGGATCATAATAACTATCTACAAAGACGGCGGAAGTATCATATCCGTCTAGACTAATGAGAAAATCAATTCCCGCTCCTTCGAAGGTAACTGCCACCTCTTCATTGCCTATCTGAATTTTTTCATTCCCTTGGTCTGGAATGATGTTAAGGAGGAGGTGAGCGTTCATGATGGAAAAGAGATTATCCGTTTCAGGAAGTCCAGTTATATCAAGACGGAAATACAAAAACCGCTCATCATAATCCATATACATAGACTGTAGATGGATGTTTTCCTCGTCAACAGATCGCCCTTCATTTCCCCGTTCATACAAAGGTGCTACACGCCAATCGTCCTTCCTTCCCCTTAGTGGGATTTTTAACCGGTCGAAGCTAAGTAAGCCAAAGTTCTGCTCATTGGTTTGGGCATCAGACCAAAACGGACGACGGTAAGGACTATCTAAATCCATCGTATTCCATGTACGTTTAAACCACTCATCGTGCCAAGCAAACACAAGGCCACCAAGCATCCCTTCAAAAACTATGTCCTCAAATAGTCGGGCATTAATTTCTCCCTGTTCTGATTCAGAGAGAAATCCTTGGTTCCAGCCAAAGGGATTCTCGTGAGTTAATCCCCTCGAATTTGGCACACCAAATTCAGCAATTAGTACTGGAATTTGGTGTACTTCATGTAAATCCTTCAAATAGGCAGCGTAATTATTTCTTTCCCCACGGTGGTCCACATATTCCAAATACCGAGGCTCATAATTTAAAAAGTCAGGGTAATACGGATATACATGATAAGAGGCAAACTGACCAGTTCCCATATGATCCTTGATATATATAACGTTAGGATCGACCCCAACTAAATCTTCCTCTTCTGAAGGTTCGGACGGATGCTCTAACAAATCCGTCGTTACCCAGTTTGTAAAGCTAATGGGGCGTTTCCAACCATAGCCTGACAACTCATACTCCAATGTATAATCGAACATTTCTGCAAGCCATACTTCAAAGGGTTCTGCACCATCACTATAAACATGATACCCATCGTATTGTTCCAAGCCAGTATAACGTTCATTTGTTTCTAGGACCATAGGTGGGTACCATTCAATTCCAAGAATCCAACCAATTACGTACGGAGACACATCTGCAGTATACTCGCCACTGGCGTGTCCTGGTGTAACTGGAAGTACTATATTTCCGTGAACAGCATCAATAACATTGGCAATCTCCCTTTTAAAAGGTTCCGTATTCTGTTCATCAAAGGCATCAAGGGTCTCCTCTAACCCTTCCTCCCCTATCCACATGCCATGAAACAAATAGATAGGATTATCGGGATAATGAAGGTTATACCGTTCTAACGCACGATAAAACCCTGGTGGGTGTAATGTATACACTCGAACCGTATTAGCATTCATTTCCCCAATCATTTGGAACCACCGGTAGTATTCCTCTTCCGTTATTGTCGTTTCCCCAGGAAAAGAGCCTGGTTTGGCTATCCCCATGTTGACCCCTTTAATGACAATGTCTTCCCAAATCCCTTCCCTATAGACTTGAAATTGTGATTCCCCTAATCTCATGGTGTACATACCAGAATCGTCTTGGAATACAGCTCTTTCCACCATCAAATCTTGCTCTTTTTCAGAGGTAGTGTGAAGTATTTCCTTCATCATAGGTATATAAGTTTGCCAAAAAAAAGCAGCCGTACTCCCGTCTCGATCCATGGAAAACCAGCGGTAAACAGAGGTCAAGCCTCTCATTTGATAAAAGGAAGGTACTTCCCCAATATCCACATAATCTCCTGCAAAATAATAAGTTTGAAAGCCTAGGCGATTAGACGCAACGACTGCAGGAAAGGAAGTGGGAATGGAAAACTCCTCTAATACATTTTTCCCTTCTTCTGTTAAATCCCAATCATAATAAGCTAAAACGTCCTCTTCCATATAAGGAACGACAATATCAAACCAATAATTATAACGGGGGCTTTCTTTTAGAGAAAACAGGGATTGACCTGTTTCTGTAAAGACTGTTTTTATTCCCCCATCCCCAATGTGTAGCTTATCTTCTAAGACGACGACTGTATCATTTTCATCCACAAGGAGAAAACCACCTTCGGAAAATTCCCACTCCTTCCCGTATTGTGTTTCATAATTTCTGATGGCCCAGACAGGGACTTCATCAGAATCTAGAGCGTGAAAATACCGACCGATCCAACCTGTCCATTGTAATGAAAGCATTTCTGTAAATTTTTCCCGTACTTCCTTAGTCGTGGGACTGGCAAAACTATTGAATTCCGCTATAACAGTCGTATTCCAATCATACCCATAGCGTCGAATTGTCTCCACTTCTTCTATTGTCAAACCTCCGTAGATTTTTTCAGAACGTTGCCCTTCAATATTCTCTCCGTAAAATTCCTCATGAAAAACACCATATGTATCAGCAACATAAATGAGGTCTAGTTCTTCCAAGTCATTAGGGAGATCAATAGTTATATATTCCTTGTTAGGCATAGGGAAAAAACCGTAATAATCTTCTTTCACGTTGTAACGGGACATTGTCCCCCTTTGGACATATTTTTGATTATTTAACAGCCATGTAAGACCTGCATGCTCCCGGTAACTTTCATCAGGGACCGTTTTATCAAGAATAGCTACATTTAGTTTTACATCCTCCCTAGCATGCCAAGCAAGAAAAGGAGATGCAATTGCCAATATGGCAAGGAAGATTATAATATAAGTAAGAACCTTCTTCAATCCACACCCCTCCTGGTGATTCTAATTTTTTTATCCATTTTTTATGAGTCAAAACATACTAGTTTAATCTTGGGCAGGGAAAAGTATTTCTCCCTTTTTGTCATGCAATAGTGTCTGTAAAATTACCGTTGAAAGTTTATGAGGAGAATATGGTTTCAGTAAGTAATTACTTATATTCCAATGTAATCCTTTTTCCTTCTCCTCTAATGCACTAGAGATAAAAATAGGGATATGTTCTGTCTCTGGATGTGTTTTTAGTTCTTTGACAATTTCCCAACCTTTAGGTTCTCCATCTAGAATTAAGTCAACGACAATTCCAACGGGAGCAATGGTTACTACCTTTTCTAAAAACGTCTCATCATTCAAAAAATGATAAACAGCAAATCCCACATCCTCCAGTTCATCCTTCAATAAACTACCTAAACTTGAATCATCTTCTAAGATGACTATTTTAGGCAATAATTTGGTTCCTTCCTCCGTATGTTCAGAAGTAATATCTTCTAAGATAGGAAAATACAAAGTAAACACTGTCCCTTTACCAAGTTCTGTACGGACCGTAATATCACCGTCATGCCCTGAGACTATTTCCTTACAGATAGCTAGTCCAAGTCCCGTGCCACCTATTTTGCGCCGATCACTGTTATCGATTCTTTGAAACTTTTGAAACAGCTTGGGAAGAGCTTCCTCAGGAATTCCTAACCCATCGTCTGCAACATGAATAATTAGCTGGTTATTCTTTTTATTAATGGATATGGTAATCATTCCACCGTCTGGTGAAAACTTGACTGCATTTCCAATAAGATTTGTAAAAAGTTGAATGAGTTTTTCCTCATCCCCTAATATATAAGGGGTGTTTACTTGATTCTTCAGAAAAAATTGATGGTTCTTGTTACTGGAGCGGAACGTTTCAATTACATCCACAATTAATTCCTCAAGCTGAACCCGTTCCTTTACATACGTCTGCACTCCTGCTTCCATTCGTTGAAGGTCAAGGAAATCATTAATCAATTTTGTTAAGCGATGTGCTTCCTTATGAATGGTTTGAATATATTGTTTTTGGCGCTCTCGTTTCAAATCTTTCGTCAATAGTAGTTCTGTAAATCCTAGAACACTGGCAAGTGGTGTTCTCAATTCATGACTCACAGTGCTAACAAGCTCTGATTTCAATTTATCCACTTCATATTCTGCAGTAACGTCCCGATGAACAAACAATGTCCCAATTTTTTCCTGATTACGATAGACGCTTTCTCCATATACTTCCATACGACGCATATCTGAAGTTGAAAAGTTATACTGAAATTCAGCCTCTTTATCACCTATACTAAAGATATTTTCTTCTAAAAAATGAAATAAACGGTCCGATTTCTCTAGCTTTTCAGTAATCTCTTTTGACCAAAGGCTAAAAGGGGCATTCATCCAATTTTCCGCCATTGGGTAGAAGTTTTTTAGTTTTTCGTTATACTGAACGAGTCGTCCTTCCCTATCGACAAACTGAATACCCTCATTTACGTTGTCAATGATTTCTTGATTAATTTTCTGTGCCCTTTCTGCTTTTTCATAAAGGGCTTTCTTCTCCATGCTTTCCCTCTCTAATTCCACAACATAAGAAAATAATGCAGCATATTTTTCTAGTTGTTCTTGGTCACTCTTAGAGAAATTGGCAGGTTTCGAATCCATAGCACAAAGGGTACCAAACATATCCCCATTTTTATAGAATATAGGTACACCAAGGTAAGAACGAATATTCAACTTCTCTGTTACTGGCATACATTTTGTTATTGGGTGCTTTAATGTATCATTGATTAACAGTGGTTCCCGACCACCAAAATAGATATTTTGTCAGTAAGTATCATTGATCGGTGCTGTTTCTTCGTCAGATAATGGGATTCCTGTATTATTGTCCATCACTTTAATGACTTCCAACTGATCCTCCGTTGTCTTTGCCACAAATAACAATTTATCTTGAATAAATTGATTAATTAGTTCTAGAAAATCCTTTGCTACTGTTTTTGGCATGAATATTCTCCTTTCATGTTTCTGCAAAGATATCCCGGACAGCTTCCACCAGCTTTTGCGGACTAAATGGTTTTGCCATGTAATAATTAGCTCCTGCATTTTTTTAACAGATCAATATCCTCCTGTTGACTTTTTGCAGTTAACATGAGGATTTTTATGGAAGAATTATTTTTTCTTAAATGCTGAACTACCTCTAATCCTGTCATTTTCGGCATCATGTAATCTAGTATTAAAAGATCAAAATCTTGTTTATCCAATAACTCAATGGCTTCCACACCATTTTCTGCCTCGTGAATTGCGTAACCCTCATCCTCTAATGTATCTACTGTCAACATTCGTAACACATCTTCATCTTCCGCTAATAATATTCGTTTCATCTCTACCTCCCAAACTGAAACCTTGCTGCGTATCGTTTAATGCGTGCATCCAATTCCATTAAACTAAAGGGTTTTGTTAAATAATCGTCGGCTCCAATGTTCAAAGCGGCAACTACGTCCTTGTCCCGTTTTCGAGCCGTTAACATTATGATGATAAAATCTTCCTCCCTATAAAGATTTCTAATTTCCTGTACCACTTCCAAACCGTCCATTCTTGGCATCATACCATCTATTAAGAGAATGTACCTTCCCCTTTGTTGGTGCCAATCTGATGCAAGAAAGCTTTCTCCTTCTCGGAACCCTTTCACTTCAATCTGTAAATTATCAAGCTTCATTTGACGGAGGTAGTCAACGAGCAGCTGTTGAATAACTGGATCATCGTCAATAACACCAATTCGAATCAATTTCTCGTTATTATATACAGGATCAGGATCGATTTCTTCGTGAAAAACATCAATTTGATTTTCCACAGCTTCTTTTCCTTTCTTCATCACTAAAGTATCGAGCTGGTGTTTTAGTTTAACCCTATTTTTGATTAGTGCGTAGAGTTCCTCCATTACAGGTTCATGTATTACATCAGTGACCCCTGCTTCATAGGCGGCAACAGCCAATGCCGTATTTTTAGTTGGGAAAGTTACAATTATAGGAACCAACCCCATCTTTGCCGTTTCAAACAGTGGATCGAATGTTTCAAGGGAGGCTCCTCCTTTTTCTTGGTGATTTATATCTATCATGATACAATCAGGCTGATATTCGTAAAACGTATGGACAGCTTTTAGTATGTTGTTTTCAACTAACACCTTGTAGCCGCTAGTCTTTAATAATCTTTTTACACCATTTACATATGGAAAGTCTTCTTCCCTATAAATTAAGACTGTTTTATTTCTCGAACCGTCGCTACTAAGATGATTTAATCCTTCTTCTCCCAAGTTAATTATTTGGGTTGGAGCAAAATGCTCCATCATTGGGCCAAGAAACAAAAGCCAGTCATTATACTGCCATTGTTTTTCATCTATGTTTTTTAACACGTCCATAAGTTTCTCAGAGGTAGCAGATAATTGTTCTAAGCCAATAGACCCAGCAGTTCCCTTGATAGTATGGAGAAATTGGTACAAATCCTCATTTGTAATAAAGTCTGCTTTTTTCCAATCTGACAAGGTACTAACTAAACGATCAAAAAAGATTTTTTGGTATTTTTCCAAGGTAATCACTCCAAAATTTCAGTTTCGTTTATATTTCCATTTATACAATAATCTCATTGAGGTGAAGCCATGAAGAAGTTTGCCTATTTGATTTTCATACTACTCCTACTTATCCCAATAATTATTTGGAGGTCATTTCAGATGGATTCATCTCTACCAATACAATTGATTGATAACCCCTTCCCTCACGGGGATTTTTTAATATCAAATCAGTTTGATGTGTCAATCCCTTTCGTTCTAAATAAACCTGTTAAAGACCCCATATACCTTAATTATAAATTGACGGACATTCACGGTACAGAATACACTTCTGACACCTATACTGTCGAAAAAGGAAATGAAGGAAAATTGACTGTAGCCTTCTCCGTATCATTAACAAATGACGAAATTCCCTTAAGTGGTGACTATAAACAGACTATTACTGCGTGGGTACTTAATTATAAACAACCACAAATACTCTTGGAAGAAGAGAGTGATTCTATATCGTTATTTCACCAAATAGATAAATTTGAAGCCTTTGATTTTAATAAATGGGAAATTAGGCAGGAGTTTCCCCTCGGGCGCAGTATTCTCCATAAGAGTCAAGTGAGCCATATTACCGAGAAAGGGAAGGTTGCTATTCTTTTAGACGAAACGGAATTGCGCGGTGGTGAATTCCGCACCGTGGAAAAATATCAAGCTGGTTCCTTCCGCACTTCCATGAAGGTTGCAAATGCACCAGGTTCTATAACTGGGTTTTTCTTATATGCTCCACCTGACTATTATAATGAAGTAGATATTGAAATATTTAATGATTCGACTGGAACGATCATGTACACCATGTATAAAGACGGGAAGGAACGCTATCACAAAAAAGCAAATTTAGGATTTGATCCAACCGTAGCTTTTCATGAATATCGCTTTGATGTTTATGAAGATCAAGTTGCCTTTTATGTAGATGGCGAACTTCAAGAAAAGTGGATGACTACAACGGAATACGAGCCAATGCAATTAATGATAAACAGTTGGTACCCTTCTTGGCTTTCTCCTGAACAAATTCATTCGGGAGAAACGTTAATCGATTGGGTCAAGTATTAGTAAGTTACCCGCACCAACAATTGTATAACTTAAAAATGTTAGCCCTACATCTCACCTGATTAGTAGAGCAACTTGTCAGATGGATTGATATTATATTGTATTGCCATTACTTTGATATCCCTTTTCTCGTCATTTCTCCCCAACTATGCTCTCGGCGAATAACTTGGATGAAACCCATTAATCGCCAAATTACGGTTAATGGCCGATACCAAAAGGTTTCCGTAAAGGCAAACAAAAACAAACGGAGTATTTCACTCACCTTTGAATATTTCCTTAGGCTCCATTCTTCAAGTAGGACAGCGCTCATGGACAAGATGGAGCCGTATAAAAAGGTCATGGTAAACATGAGCATGGCAATGTGAAAGTCTATTAACGAAAACAATAATCCAAAGATCAAAATAATGTAGCCAATAAATTCTACAATAGGGCCTATCAGCTCTATAAACAAGAAATAGGGCATGGATATGAGTCCTACGTTGCCGTATTTCCGGTTAAAGATCATTTTTTTGTGCATCCACAATACTTCAAATAGTCCCCTGTGCCATCGGGAACGTTGTCGCTTTAGGATACTTGCTGAATCAGGAGCCTCTGTCCAACAAACTGGATCTGGTATGTAAATGATTCTCCGATCCAGCTTTTCTTCTTTTACTAAACGATGGAGTTTAACAACTAAGTCCATGTCTTCTCCCACTGTTCTCGTATTGTACCCACCTGCCTTTATTACCCAACTTTTCTCAAAAACTCCGAAAGCACCTGAAATAATTAACAGGAGATTGTGACGACTCAGTCCAATCCTTCCCATTAAGAAGGCTCGTAAATACTCCACTACCTGCATAACAACGAAAGGAGATTTGGAAAGGGCTACTTTCATTATTTCACCCCTTTCAATGGTACAACCGTTAGCAATACGAATACTTCCACCAGCAGCGATGACTGATCCATCAGAGTCCGTAATAGCTTTCATTATTTTCAAAAAGGCGTCTTGCTCCAGTACGGAATCTCCGTCTAATGAACAAAAATATGGATAATGGGAAAAATTAATCCCTGCATTTAAGGCATCTGCTTTTCCACCATTTTCCTTGTCAATCAAGTAAATATTCCTGTTTGTTTTTGAACGATATATTCCCTTAATCTCCTTTGTCTCAATACTCTTTCTAATAACATGGTTTATTTTTTCCATCTGAAACCGGTCGAACATGGTCTGAAGGGTTTGGTCCTTGGAACCGTCATTAACGACGATAATTTCAAATTCAGGGTAGTTTATACTCAAGAGAGAACGTACACTGTTATAAATGCCAACTTCCTCATTATAGGCAGGAACGATAATGGAAATTGGTTTAATGTCAGCGGATTTTACAATATCATCGTAGGACTCTTTTTCATTTAAATTTAACCTTTTCCTCAATTGCTTTGCAGAAATGAGAAAAATAACCATATAAAATAAAAACACAAACGTCATATATAACAAAAACAGAATAGAAAAGAACAAAAATATATTTTCCAAAACTTCCAAAACAAAATTAATAGTAATCACCTCGCTATCCATTGTTTAGCCATGTCTCTAGCAAAGGGGTCATCATGGGATTCGATGATATGTTTAAAATTAAGTCACCATTAGGTAACACAGTAATAGCTTCTCCAGCGGCATTTCTTACAAACCAGTTTTTGTCAGAAAGTAGCGTAACTAATATCCCTTTAAATCTTTCTTTTTTCAAAATAGCACAAAGCCTAGCAAACACCATTCGTTCTGCAAAATGCTTCGAATGAGCAAAGGGAGCAATTCTGTCTAAGTCTGACACATACCCAAACAGGACTAGTACCTTCAACGCCGATAAACGCACTTCAATGTTTTTCTCTGTTAGTTCCTTTTCAATTAAAGGGTAATATTGAAAACTTTTCATTTCACCAATCATTTCCAAAAGGGCTTGTTTGAAATCTACTGGCAAATTCTCATATTTGTCAACCAACTGTGAAAATACTTCTTCATCATAGCGACGAATAATTTCCTTATATAAAAAACGAGGGTACTCCTTATCTGTTTCAATAAGATACTTAATAAAGTCCTCTGACCTTAAACTTGCTAAGGTCTTCATTTGTTGAAATTTTTCTTCTTCGTTTTCATAATTTTTTTGTTGGAATTTTTCCCACAACACACCTTTAAAATTATCTAATAAAAAGTTTTCTATATTAAAGTAGGTATTCATTCTTCTACTCCAATTAGCCTTGTGTAAATGGTTTTCATAATGAGAGGAAAGCAACTCCCTCCCTAAGTAGTTTATTTTCTCCTGCATTCGAGAATCCTTCACCACGGCTCCCAATTGGGACAAAATGTCTTCTAAAACGGTAACTTCTAAATAACCCATTGAAGTATACAAGGTTGGAAGCTTACCATTACCAAAAACATAAGCTTGTATCTCGGGACTCATCTCTTGTTTGAGTGATTCCTTTCTTTTTTCCAATTGAATATCTTTTAGCTTGTTAACCATTAAATAAAGGAAAAGCAACGTTAAAATAGAAAGTAAGCTTAAATTTATAAATACAAGGGTATCTAGGGTTATAAATGTCATAACGATTTCCTACTCCTCTAAAAAATACGTATTTTTTTGTTGTTTTTCGTCTATTTTTGTCACAATGCCATATTCACTATTATACATTTATTCAGAATAATTGGTATGATTTTTGACCTAAAGGTGAAACTGTTTCTACTTTGAAACGGTCTATCTTTTAAGCAGGGAATAAATCCAATTCCCACTGCGTATTTTAAACAATAAATAAAAATATATGATTATAACTCTGTCAATAATATCTGAAATGAATGTAAGGAAGGATTTTTAAAATGATTACAGATATGCAACTTGTATTCCTTATTTTGATCATTACAACTATTTGTTTCTTAGTCCCTCGCTTTCGTGCGGACTTAGTAGCAGTATCAGCACTTCTTGCTTTACTCCTTACAGGCTTAATTACAGTTCCAGAGGCATTTGCTGGTTTTTCTAACAGTGTTGTTATTATGGTTGCCGCATTGTTCATAGTTGGAGAAGGTGTTTTTCAAAGTGGACTTGCCCAAAAAGCAGGAGATTTACTTGTAAAAAAGACCAAAAACAGTGAGTGGAAATTGACCATTTTCATGCTTCTGTTAGTTGCTGTCCTAAGTGGTTTTATCAGTAATACTGGTACTGTAGCAATTCTCCTCCCTGTCGTTGTTAGCTTATGTAGACATATGCAACTTCACCCGGGTAAACTCCTAATTCCCATGGCATTCGCAAGTAGCATGGGAGGAGCTTTAACATTAATCGGTACAGCACCAAACCTTATTGCCAGTCAAAGCTTACAGGAAGCAGGTTACGGAGCCTTGAACTTTTTCTCCTTCACTCCTGTTGGTGCTATCATGCTTCTCGTTGGAATTATTTATTTATGGTTTATTGGCAGAAAAATGCTGGATAAGCCTGCAGAAAGTAAAGAAGGTGGTACGGAGGAGTTTAATGCTAGTGAGTTAATTGAACAATACGGGATATCCAACCTCATATATGCCATAAAAGTACCGGTTGGCAGTCATCTTCATGGACAACCTATTAAATCGTTCCGCTGGCCGAAAAACTATCAAGTAACAGCTTTGGAAGTGTTAAAAAAAGAAAATGGGACACGTATGAAATTACCAGGTCGCAGCCGGAGTTCTGCTGAGCATTCCCAACGAATTACGGTAGAGCCGAGTTATGTAGTAGAAGAGGAAGACATATTCCTTGTGTATGGAGAAAAGGATGCAGTCGAATTTCTAGTAGATGAATTGGGGTTAATACTATTGGATGAGAAGTTCCAACTGGAAGAAACACATTTGGCCGAAGTAATCTTAACCCCCCAGTCCCGACTGATCAATCAAACAATTCGCCAAGTAAATTTCCGAAAGAAATACGGTTTGACCGTGTTATCCATGATGCATCAATTTAGTGAACCAAGGATGTTTACATCTGATGAAACTTTATTGTATGGAGACGCCATTCTTGTACATGGAAAATGGAAAGACATTAACTTGTTATCACAAGAAAAAAAACGACACGGTCGTCCTTAAGTCTTCTGCTGAAGATACGGATCTGGCCAATCAAACGGACAAAAGTCTTGTAGCAGGAATTATCTTATTGGGAATGCTTACAGCAATGGTATTTGAATGGGTGCCTGCTGTTGTATCTATTGCCGTTGCTGCATTACTTATGATTTTAACGAACTGTGTAAGACAAACGGATCAAGCCTATCAATCCATTAACTGGCAGACCGTCGTATTAATTGCCTGTATGCTTCCAATGGCGACCGCGTTAGAAAACACAGGTGGTGTGACGTTTATGTCTGAAGGTCTCATAGGTAGTTTAGGTGCTATTGGACCAATAGCTGTACTTGCTGGACTATATGGTATTACCTCTTTGTTCAGCCAGTTTATCAGTAATACGGCAACGGCTGTACTGTTGTACCCTGTCGCTATATTAACGGCGGAACAAATGGGTGTCAGCCCAATCCCAATGGTAATGGCGGTAGCTTTCTCTTCCAGTATGGCTTTCGCCACCCCTGTGGCAACACCGCCTAACGCCATGGTAATGGCAGCAGGTAAGTATACCTTTCTCGATTTCATGCGGATCGGTGTTCCATTACAACTCATTATCGCTATTGTAGCTGTCTTGATTTTGCCGTTGTTCTTTCCGTTTTAAATAACATTCCATCGGTCTATGTATATAATTCGGTACATTTCCTATTTTATGAACCAAAACGAAAAAGCTCCAATTTCTTCTATGATTTTAGAAAGAATTAGAGCTTATTTTTTTATTTTCAAGCATAGTATACAATTGGAAAACATTGAAGATATTTCTCTCACCTTTTGTCACTCGTCACCTCTACATTGCACTATTTCATAAAAAAAAATAATATGGGTATCCCGTTTGCTCAGAATGAGATTTTGATTTTTGAATTCAAGTGTTGATGAGATCGGAGCGAACGAGACTCCTCGAAAATGCTTACACATTTTCTTCGTGCGTGGGCCATTTCGAGGAAGCATCTCAAAGTCCTGCGGGAAAAGCAACGGCTGAAGACCCCGCAGGGTGTTTTTCCCGAGGAGGCTGAAGCGTTGCCCGCGGAAAGCGAGTTCGAGTAGATCTCATCAACACGTTACCATCTTAATGCCTAAATTCTGAGCTAGAGGGATACTCATAAAAAATAATTTTAAAAAAATCAAGCCCAATTCACAAACAACTGGTAACCTTTTCTCTAAAATCGGAGTCTTATAGGTGACAGATACAGAGAGGAGGTAGTAAACAATGAAGAAATTTCTACTACTATCATTATGTATGTTAGTCTTGATGACTTTTATTTCACCTTTGACAACATCTGCTGCAGATGATCAATTGATTATTATTAATAAGTCAACCAATCAGCTAGCATTCTATGAAAACAGTAAACTAGTTCGTACTTTTAAGGTAGCCACAGGCCGCTCACCAGAATTAACACCAGAGGGAAGTTTTATGGTTGTTAATAAAATCAAAAACAGACCTTATTACAAAGAAAACATTGCAGGCGGTGATCCTACTAATCCCCTTGGCGACCGATGGCTTGGACTAAATGCAAGAGGTACTTGGGGGACTACCTATGCTATCCACGGCAACAACAACCCAGACTCGATCGGGACTTATGCCAGTGCAGGTTGTATACGTATGTACGACGAGGAAGTAAGATGGCTTTATGACCGGGTGAAAATAAATACCCCAGTCCTTATTGTTAGTTCATCTCATTCCTTTGACAGTATTGCAAAAGGAAATGGCTATAATATAACCGATGGAAAACAAAAAAGTATACCTGCAACAAGCCACAATCTGCAGCTAGGTACCGAGGGAGAAGCAGTAATGAATATCCAAAAACAATTAAAAGATTTAGGATACTCCATCAAGATTACTGGTCAGTTTGACGAACAGACAAAAAAAGCAGTTCGCCAATTCCAACAAGATCATGGTCTAACAGCTGACGGAATTGTGGGATCGAAGACAAAAGAAGCATTAAAAAATCCACCAGTGAAAAAAGTACCTACTCCACCAAATAATCCAGCAACGAAAACACCAGCACCTACACCACAAACACCTGAAAAACCTTCAAAAGAACAAGTCAAAGAAATACAGGACAACTTAAGACGTCTCGGCTTTTATTTAGGGGATTATGATGTTTATTACGGGTTTAACCGACCGTTAGAATTTTGAATTACTGTAATTTAATCATAATAAGTTACTTAAAGGTGAATCAAAAGGGCAACCCCCCCTATTAATTCACCCTCTATCTCTTTTGTGTTATTAAATGCGCTAATATGGCCTTTACCAAAACATTGCGAAAGAAAACCCAACAATAAATAAAACTAAGCTTCCAACAATAGAAAATGAAACATATAAAATTGCTTTCTTATACAGATTCATTTCTACTAGCTGAATCGCTTCCACACTAAATGTAGAAAAAGTAGTAAAAGACCCCAAAAAATCCAATTCCAATTAATAAAAAAAACGGTGCATCATAGGAGGCTAGTGGGATTTGTCCATATAAAACTGCAAAAAACAACCCTAAACCAAACGACCCAATCATATTTACAATAAGCATGGCTACTGGTATCGGAGGATGAGGATTCCGTTTCATAATAGCAGCACCTATTAAATATCTGGCTACCGCTCCAGTTGCCCCACCAATACCTACTAGGAGAAGATTCACTGAGAATCACCTGCTTTCTCCACCAACTTTTCCTTGCTCCAATATCTCCTCCCTACGACTAAACCACTAAAAGCCAAAAGGACTCCTCCAAATAAGGAAATAACTATATAGATAAAGGACGACAAAGGGGATACTTCTGTAACTAAATATAAAGAATCGGCTGCGAACGTTGACATGGTGGTGAAGCCGCCACAAAACCCGACTCCTAAACCTACTTTCAACCATTCCCTTGGATTTCTATTCAAAAACCAACCGGTCAAAAAACCAAGCAAAAGACTCCCTAATAAATTTTCAATTATTGTACCGATAGGATAACCAACAAACAAGGTATAAATATTAAGTAAATAGCGAATTATTGTTCCCAATGCACCACCAATGGCAACAGCCAAAATATTTTTATGCATCAAACCCTGTCCTTTCACGTTTCAGACCAATATTATCATAGGTTTAAAATATAATATTTCACACCATTAATGCAAATCTAAACAAAGAAAAAGCACCATCAACAATTGAAGGTGCTTTTTCTGTATAACCTCTTCCACCGTCCATACTTATTTTGGCAGGTAATCTAATAAAGCAGTTGCGATGGAGAAGTAAATTAATAAACCTAAAATATCATTCACCGTTGTAATGAACGGACCTGATGCAATTGCCGGATCTAGCTTCATCTTGTTGATGGCTACTGGCACAACTGCACCAATAATGGTTGCAACACTTAACGTAAGGAATAAAGAAACTCCAACAATAAATGCAAGGATCAATCCGTCCTCATACAAAAATGGAATAACGGCCATTAACACAACGGCACAAATTAATCCTAGCATAACTCCCGTACCAAATTCCCTTTTGATCGTATTCAATAGTCCTTTCTTGGCGAAAGACCCAGTAGCTAAAGAACGAACCATTACAGCAAGGGACTGTGTACCTGTATTCCCTGCAGAGTCCATAATCAATGGAATAAATACGGCAAGGAGGACAATTTCTTCTAATGTTTCCTCGAACGTTCCAATAACTCCCGCTGTAATTAACCCAAAGAACATAAGCATAATAATCCACGGTGAACGTTTCTTTGCTGCTTGGAAAGAAGTAATGTTGACATCCGTTGCACCCTTCGACGCCGTAAAGTCATCAAAATCTTCCGTCGTCTCTTCTTCTACCACATCCATTACATCATCTACAGTTACAATACCAATTAACTCATTTGTACTTGTAACAACTGGCGCAGCCAATAAATCATAATCTCTAATTAGTTTGGCAACCTCTTCTTGGTCTGTATGGGCTTCCACAGAAACTACTTGCGTACTCATAATGTTTTCCACAGTCTCTTCTAAAGGAGCAACAATTAAATCTCTTAAGGAAACAACTCCGACTAATTTATCTTTTTCGTTTACAACGTATAGATAATAAATCGTTTCTGCCCCAGGTCCGCCTTTTCGAAGTTGGTCCATTACAGTTTGAGCAGTGTACGTTGCTTTAATGGCAACAAATTCCTTGGTCATTAACGCCCCTGCAGATTCTTCCGGGTAGGACATTAGTTCGATAATTTCTTCTGCTTCTTCCTGATCCATTGCATTTAAGATATCTCTTGCATGAGGTTCGTGAATTTCCCCCAAGAAGTCAGCAATATCATCAGACTGCATATGGTTGAACATGTCTGCTGCATAATCTTTGTTAAGCTCTTTAATAACTTCCTTCTGAACATCAATGTCTAATCCTTGGAAAATTTCTGCAAACTCACCGGCAGACAAGTATTCATAAAACATTGGTCGTTTGTCACTGTATAACGCCAAGAACAGTTCTATTTGGTCTGTCGGGTGAAGTTCCAGGAATAGCCCTAAAAATTGTTCCTTGTTTTTATGTTTTAATGCTTTAAAAATCGACTCGAAATAACGCTCACGTGATTCTTCATTGAGTTTTACCATTGTCATTTCCTCCTTAAGGAATCCAATGCCACCCAATGCTGGTAGGGCGAATGGATCCTATTTTGCTTAAATACACCGTTTTTATAAACTGCTTTTCACCTATGAAACTAGCATTCCTATAGGGGTCACTGTCCATTGCCATACCACCTCCATTTGATAAGAAAAGCGCAAGGCGCCTGAAGCTAGACATAAATTCGAAGAATTTTATGCTTTCTTTTCTAAAAATAAAAAACCCACCTTCTACGAATGATATGCTCCCCTTTAGGTAGACAGATTAAAAATAAAAATCTGGCTGCTTATGGGGGAGTATTTGTTATGTCCAAAAGATCTTACTCTGCAGAAGAGAAATACGAGATATTAAAGGAATTAGATGAGCATTATTCAACATATGATCTTGAGTCAAAATATAACGTGCACCATTCAACGATTTTGGACTGGAAACACAAGTATGATAAGTATGGTTTGGAAGGTCTAAAAGAGTCTTCTACTTGGAAAAAGTATTCTAAAGAATTGAAGCTAGCTGCCATTAGAGATTGTCTGTCTGGGAAGTATTCTATACGTGAGGTTGCTAGATTGTATGAAATATCGGATGCTTCTGTCCTCAGAGGTTGGATAAAGAAGTATAATAGTCATAGAGATCTAAAAGATACGTCAAAAGAAAGGACGAGCTCTATGACTAAGGGAAGAAAAACGACTTGGGAGAACGAATAGAAATTGTACTTGATTGCTTGGGGAACGGAAAAGATTATCAAGAAGCAGCTAATACTTATAATGTTTCTTACCAACAAGTTTATCAATGGGTTAAGAAGTACGAAGATGGCGGAGATGAAGCGCTAAAAGATAAACGTGGTCATAAGAAAGAAGAAGCTAAGCTAACTCCAGAGGAGAAAATCAACCTTCAAATGAAAAGGTTAGAAAGAGAAAATGAACGGTTACGTGCGGAGAATTTGTTCTTAAAAAAGTTAGAGGAGATCGAAAGGAGGCGAAAATAAGCCAAATCCGATTTGAGGATAAGTATATCGCTATTCAGGAGCTTCATGAAAAAGAGAATTTAAGCATTAGTTTACTTTGTCAAATTGCCGGTATTGCACGATCTGCATACTATAAGTGGATAAATCGTACTCCTACATCCAAAGAAATACTGAATAAAGAAATCATCGAAGAGATGAAAACTCTCCATGAAAAAATTGATGGCATATTTGGTTATCGTCAAATGACCCTTCACATGAATAGAAAGTTCGAGGAGAAGCTTAATCATAAAAGAATCTATCGGTTGATGAAAGTGGCTGGCTTACGCTCTGTCATTCGTGTCAAGAAGAAGCAATATAAACGCTCTACACCTCAACATGTGGCAGACAATATATTAAATCGTGAATTTACAGCCGAAAAACCAAATGAAAAATGGGTAACGGACGTTACAGAATTTAAGTATGGTCAATCAAAAAAGGCCTATTTAAGTGCGATTCGTGATCTTTATGACGGATCCATTATAAGTTATGTTCTAGGACACTCCAATAATAATCAACTCGTATTCAAGACACTTGATCAAGCCACAGTACTATTGAATGAAGAACACCCTCTTATCCATAGTGATCGTGGATTTCAATACACATCTAAAGGGTTCAAACGTAAGATAGATACGGCAGAGATGACACAAAGCATGTCACGAGTTGGTCGGTGTATTGATAATGGACCAATGGAATCTTTTTTTGGGACATTGAAATGTGAGAAGTATTATTTACATAAATATAAGACATTTGAGGAACTTACGACTGCGATAGATGAGTACATCCATTTTTATAATCATGAAAGATATCAAAAAAGATTAAACGGCCTTAGCCCTATGGAATATAGAGCTAAAGCCGCTTAAATCATTTTTATTATTTCCGCTGTCTACTTGACAGGGTGCAGTTCAGAATGAAGGCGGGTTACCACGCATAATTAGACAGCATCAAAAATACACCAAGTAGACCTAGTGAGAGTCGATGCTTCACTTGTTCCTCCATTCGTAGAGCTTTAGCACTGTGCGGCATAGGACAATTCGTCCAGCTACATTAAAAACCACCTTATGTCGATGGTTTCTGTTGACCCATTGGCGTCTTTGGACATTTTTGGGCAGCAGCGTATCTCCAGCACAGGAGCCTCACCTAACGAGGTATTGAATTTTTTCACAATGTACACTTTACAGTACTAGGGTTTTACTGTCAACACTTTTTTAAAACAATTACCTTGCATGAAAACATCTTATTGATTTTAGGTACTTTTCATTCCGTTTAACCATTAATATTAAACTACTTTATGGGCGTCAATTTGTTTTATTTCATCCATCAGCTGTCCATGAACTTGTTTGTGGGTGTTCATACAAGTTGTTCTTCTTACCCCAGGTATAAAACCTATAATCAATTGTTTTCTTTGTTTGGGCACATGATCATCTCCCATTCTAGTAAAAGATACTTTATCCTATTCTTTTAAGGGATGATGGTAGCGGTGTATATACTAGTAATAAGAAAATTGGGAAATCTATTGAGTACTTCAAACTACTTTGCAAACAACTTGTCTTAAACCTATGCATAAAAAAAACTGCCTCCAGCACTTGTTTATATTAGTGCTAAGGCAGTTTTGTTAGATAGTTATTTAAACCAGCGGTGAATTAAATACAAAAACAAAATAGTTGCTACGCTTAAAATCAGTACCATCATATTAGCATCATTCATCCGGTCAGCCTGAACAGCATCATAAATAGCAATGGACAACGTTTGTGTTCTCCCTGGGATATTCCCGGCAACCATCAAAGTAGCCCCAAACTCCCCCATTGCCCTGGCAAACCCGAGCACAAGCCCGGCCAGAATTCCCTTATAGGCTAAAGGCATAATGATGTGAAAAAGCAATTGAAACTTGTTGGCCCCGTCTAATTCTGCTGCTTGAATCGTTTCCCTACTGATCGTTTCAAACGAGGCTTGGATCGGCCGAATTAGGAGAGGCAATGCAGCGATGCTTGCGGCAATGACCGCTGCTCGCCACGTAAAAATAATTGGCTGCCCTGTCAGTGCTTCGATCCATTGGCCGAGAAAACTGTTTCGACCCAAAGTAATCAATAAATAATACCCTAAAACGGTAGGCGGAATAACAAGGGGAATGGTTACAACAATGGAAAGAAAATTAGTTAGTCTGTTTTTCCTAAAGGCAAACCACCAGGATAAAAAGATGCCAACGACGAATGTTATGGCAGTAGCAATTGTCGCAATTTTTAGGGATAACCACAAAGGTGTAAATATATTATCCATTACGGAATGTCAAACCCATACTGTCGTAAAATGTCTTGTCCCGTCGTACTTATTACAAATTGAATAAACTGATCTGCCTGTTCCCTATTCCCTGTCTGTACAGGTATCCCTAATGCTTGTACAATTGGGTCGTGATCCATTTGGTCAATATATTCAAATTGCAGTTCTGTCCTAGTCGTTAACGCGGATGCAATGATTCCCACCTCTGCATTCCCAGACTCTACGTATTGATAGGCTTGCCTTATGTTTTCTCCCAACACAATTTTAGGCTGAATTTCATCCCAAATTCCCCAGTTTTGCAAAGCTTCCATAGCCGCTTTTCCGTATGGAGCATGCTCAGGATTAGCAATCGTTATATGCCTTACTTCTGGACTTAATAAATACTCTTTTGTTAATTCAACCTCTTCATCACTAGAGGACATTAGTACAATCCTCCCGATAGCATATAGCTGTTTTGACTCCTCAATGATAGTGTTTCTGTCTATTAAACGGTCAATGAATGATTCATGTGCTGCCAAAAACACGTCAAAAGGTGCACCTGCTTGGATTTGCTGTGTTAAAAGACCAGTAGCACCAAAAGAAAATTCCACTTGAATTCCTGTTTCTTCCGTAAAAATTGTCCCTATTTCTGTTAAGGCATGATACAGGTCTGATGCTGCAGCAACATACAGTACCTCACTGTTTCCTTCATCTGTCGCACAAGCCATTAGCAGTACTAAACTAGCAAGTAATACGAATATATTTTTCATAATCGTAGTTGTCCCCTTTTAATTTACTCCAGAAAAACATCTAAATATCTTACAACAAATATTATTATACAATAAATAATCTTCACAAAAGAAGTATTACTATTTTAAAATGGAATGTTTTCCACTGAACACTATATGCTTGTGCTAACTTATGCAGAAAAAATATGAAACTAATTGTCTTTTATTAGGTAATTAAATCACGGAATCTTTTATACAATTCCGGATTCTTGACGTGGAACAATTTTTTCTTTAACGTGGAAAATCAATACGAAACTGCCCATGCAGGTGCCGCTGCCATCCGACGTGTCGTTGCCAGTAACCATTTCGACGGAGTTGTTACAGAAAACAGAGGTGGTGTAGAAGCGGTATTCCACGAAAATTTGCAACATATATTGGCATCGCTATTAAATAGGTGTTCAAGTTACTACCATCAGCTTCAGGATGTGAATCCGCCTGTGGAAGTACATCGTAACCCCAGCAGACAGTTATTTCGCCTGGTTCTTATTTGGGAATCATATGTTTACAACAGAATCCGAGGATTAAACGTAATCGACAAGTGCCAGGCACTTGTCGATTTTTGTCATATTAAACTCTAATCCATATACATTAATGCGTTATCATAATACATTAGCAGTTTGTCGTCCTCGAACAAAACTTTTTCTGGGAGACGCTCTCCTACTTGTACAATAGTAGCAAATTCCTTTTCGCTCCATGCCCGTTTAAAACCAGCACGGATCGCTTCTAATCGGAATTGCTTGAGCTTTCTTTTCGTTCCTACAAGTTCTTTTTTTATACCCTTCAAATTCTCGCAGTAAGGCCTTTTCCCTCAACAGTTCCAAATCTGCCTGTTTATTTGGATCTGGGACGTACCAACGGCCTTTCCCCATTTCTTTTAACCGGGCATCACTCTTATCTAAATTACGTAAATCCTTTTTAGAACTTAAATACTGGTGAATTTGACTCGGCACATCTTCCTTCCCGTCGTATAATAGGTAGTTTTCCTGCAATAGCTCTAGTAACTCCGGCTGGGTATCGTACTTATCCCATGATTTTATTGCCTTAAGAAAATCAGGATAAATGTCCTTATACGGTTTAGGTTTCTTCAAGAGTTTTTCTTTCAACCAGAGAATGGCTGAACGTTCATCTACTACAAAAAGATTCAGTTGGACTGTTTCCGTTACTGTCTTTTTTTTCTTATCATACTCTAGTGCCTGCTCCTGTATGAAGTACATATCATCTCGTTCAAAAAAGCGTTCGTTGAGTCCTCCGTAAAACTCAGCTGCTCCTAATGGAACTGGAAGACCTCTTTGCACGTAGAAAGCAACCATTCTGTCAAACAGCATAAAGTTTTTCCTCTCCATTACTGGGTCCAGCGACTCCCCTTTCGATTTTACAACAGGTAAATTCTGCAAGTGATTCTCCACAAACAGCCAGACATTGTCTGTGTCCGGTGACTCGCCTATGGAGTGGACAACTGCTCCCGTTGACTTATAGGCTGAAATGACCAAATCCTTATTTACGGCTGCAGATTTATGTCCTTGATGGAGTGTATCATGTTTTTTATCAAGAATACTTATATTAGCAACAATGAAGCCAGCCCCCTCCAACGCCTGCTGGATGGAATTCCAAATCAAGTTAGACGAATTATGAAACTCCACAACAATCCAATGATTTGGCTTTAGGACCCGGTAATATTCTTTAAAACTTTTTTCCATTAACTCCTGATATTCTGTAATATTCTTTCCTTGGGCTGTATTTGTGATCGCTTCCTTGCTGTTATTTGTCCGTACCTTCAGCCACCACTCACTTAAATAATTTTGTTCAGAGTAGTTAATGTTACCGCCAAAAGGAGGGTCAGTAAAAATAAAGTCAACACTACTTTCTCGTATTTGTTTTAAATCCGTAGCGCTTTGGTTCGTTACAATGGAATAATCTTTTGCCCAGTTGTTCCGCTGCTTGTTCATTTGCTCCAACCGCTGTATAACCTTCTTCCCCACATTCGTTTCCACAAACAAATTTGGTACGTAGAGAGTGTTGGATAATGGTCCAATGGGTGATCCGTTCGGCCTCCGTTTATCCACATAAAATCGGTTCCTCTTTGTTGCATTATTTTCAAGAATCGTCAGTAAAGCAAATAATCCAGCCCGGTCTTCCTTCTCAAAAAAATGGGAAGCAAGCTTATCATAACTATAATAATTTCGCAGGCTGTAAAAATCGTGTATATGGGAAAATCCCCAATATTTAATAAGGTTATTCCGCTCATGAGTGAGATGAAAATACGGCAGTTCTTCTGGGATATAGTGGAGTTCATGAACTGGAATTGCTTTTAACTGCTCAAGGTCGAACGGTTCCACTTCTTTTCTGACTACCTTATTACCTTTTTTTATTGACACCAAAACTGGTGTAGCCTTCCCTTTCGTTACAGGCCTGCCTAAAATCTCATCATATTCTGTGATGAAGGCTTTCTTTTGCTTATCTGCTACTATCGTTGCCTCGCAGTATGGACAAGGATAACTGGATTTCATTTTCTCTTCTTCCCAATCAATGATTTGATCATAGAGACGAAATACATCCCCACAGCTGTCACACTCTCCCCAATAACTCCAAACAACATAGTCTAAATCTAACTCTTCGTTTTGATCCCTTGTTTTGTACAAAGGCCCAATAGTTTCGTTTATGTATCGTACAAGATCCTGTTCATTTTGATGGGCAGTCAAGGTTAATGGACTGTTCATGATAGATGCCGTAAAGGCTGCTGCAGGTGAAAGGTCGACGAGAATGGCATTCCGCTTACCTACCTGACTTATTACTCTACCGTTTTCGAGAATATTATTATTTTCATCCACACTGTATCCTAAATCTTTAATATATGATACGTTACTGCATAGCTGTGCTGCAAGGCCAGTCATTCCAGAGCCACAAAAGGAATCCAACACTACATCGCCAGGCTTCGTGTAGTGGAGCAAATACCGAAGAATTGCTTTTGGAGGAACCTTTGTAAAGTAGGAAGGAATCTTATAGAGGGGATCATTTTTCCCTTCACTCACATCGGCAATAAAGGGCGTTTTATTGTATTCCTCTTCCTCTTCCGCCCCCCATTCGTTTAGAAAACTGTCTATCCATGGGTTCGGGCAAGCGGTATAATATGGCGGATCAGAAAGGGCGACAATGTCTTCTGGACTACCTTTAGGAAAACCTTCCACCTCTTGTAATTCAGGGAGCATTTTCCTCAATTCTTCTTTGAAGTATTCTCCTCTTTCCTTATCATTTATAAAAGTTTTACCTAAACATACAACAGGTCCATCATTTCCCATTTCCTGTTGGAACAGCTCCATTTGCTCTTTATAAGACACATATATCACTCCGAATCGATGATTACTTTCTTTCAACAATTATAAAATTTATTAATGATAACTCCTGGGGATTAATTTAAAGAATTAAAGTGTTTTTTCCATAATCATAATTGGTGTAGTATTCAGGATGATCAGCACCAGCATATTTCAAGCAGTTACCATCCAGTTCACCAGGCCACCAGATGATTATCTTTTTATTGCCGGACAAACTTTCCAATAAGCGTAAAGGGTCCAGTTGAAGCTCCTTGTCAAAGAGGTATTCCATCCTTTCAATGAAAATTATTTCCTCCCGCTTTTCATGTAATATCCCTCTTATGATACCTGGGACCTTTCTTCCGCGCTTGGAGGACGGAAGGCTCTTAAGCTTTTCTGATAAATCTAAGTTTAAGTTTACGTAGGTCATGGGTATAGTTCGAATTTGTTCAACAACATCCTCCATAGAATCCGTTTCGGAAAAAAGGATTAAAATTGGATACCTTTGAGTGTTAAGCTGTTGAATTTCCTCTATTATTCTGTCGCTCATTAAAATCAACCCCTTAACGACACTAGTTTTGGATACTATTTTACTGTAAATAAGGTAAATATGACAGTATTGCCGTTGTGAATTTTCCAGTGAAATGGAGAATCATGCCGTTTTTGAGGAAATTCATGCGGAAACCAGCAATAATCGTGCCGAAAAGACCTAAAATCATGCTATTGATACTAATTCTAATTAAATGTAATACCCAGCAAAAAAGCCTGATAGGAGTGCACCTCTCCTATCAGGCAGACGAAAGGCAGGGGCCATGAGTCTACACCCCACCTCAATTAGTTAATAACACATTATAGAAGACGTTTACGATTAATAGGCGGTAAATCACATCCTTCATCATTGCAGTCCATTCCATTAGTAGTAGAAACATCGTTGTCCTCTTCCATAATTTTCTTTATAGTCTCAACAAAAACATCTGTTGCTTGTGCACCTGTTACGGCATACTTTTTGTTAACAAGAAAGAATGGGACACTATTTATCCTTAGTCTTGCAGCCTCTTCCTTATCTGCCAAAACCTCTTTGCTCATGTTGTCTGACAGGAGCATATCATTAACTTCCTTAGGGTCTAACCCTACCTCTTCTGCCAATTCCACTAACGTTTCCCAGTCACCAATATGCTTTGAGTCAGTGAAATGCGCCTTTAAAAGACTCTCCGTCATTTCTTTCATGAGTCCTTTTGTTTTGGCAAGCATTGTCACCCGATGGGCATCGAAAGTATTCGTAAGCACTAGGGTATCCATATGGAAGTCCAAACCAGCATCTTTGGCCATCTGCACCATATTATCGACACTTGCCTTCGCTTGGCTTATACTCATGCCATACTTAGCAGAGAGCTTCTCATAAATGTTTTGATCTACATTTCGTTCCATAGTTGGGTCTAATTCAAAACAACGGTATACAACATCGACCGGTGATTCTATTTCCTTTAGGGCATCCTCCAGACGCCGCTTGCCAATATAGCAAAATGGTCAAGCAAAGTCTGTCCATATTTCAATTAGCATATTTACAACCCCTTCTATCCATCTTTTTTCAACTCAAGGAACATTAATTGGTACTCACCTGTTCCCTTTGTATTGTAGTGTTTATTACAAATATAGTAACAAGTTATGTAGAGAAACAAAACTAATCTGCCTTATGGTGAACTGGAAAATATACTATCCAATTTTAAGTATCTGTATCCCCACTCCTAAATATGTGCATAGGCAATCTCGAACAGAGAACCTATTTTCACTTAACGATGTCTGACCTATTTAAAACTAGAATTTTTATACTGGACCGACCTAAAAAGAAGTTACATAGAATTGTTTATGTTAAAATAATGCTAGATAACAGTTTTATGGAGAAAAAGGAGAATTTACATGGACAAAATTGAAATTATTGCTCGCAGAATTCTCGGTTGGAAAATGAACCGTTTAAATACATGGTTTAATGAAGAAGAAAATTCATTTATTCATGATTTTCAGCCTGAAGAAAAACTTGAACACGCCATGATGATTGTGGAGCGCTTCGAGAAATTTGGTTTTACCTATACTCAAACTGGAGAATATGACGTTTCCTTTCAAAACAAATATATAAAGGGGAGTTCCCATGGGGAAACACCTGCTAAAGCTATTACCAATGCTGCCTATGAAATTGCAGAGAATAACTCTATAGCTAGTGAGTGGTTTTAAGAATGCTGCAAACAGAATCGGGGTAATTTTCTTTTCCTCTCTTGGTAGTGATTCGTATCACCGAAACAGAAAGGGACTAATGCTTTAATATTAGTAAAGGCTTATGCCTAAATTTTCTGTGTGTGTTATTTTTCCAGGAGGGAATAAAAAATGAAAAAAATTCTGTTATCTTTCCTTTTCATAGTAACTCTTTTCATTTTCTTATCAGCTTGTCAATCTGCAGAAGGGCAAGTACATTTCGAGACACCAGATAGTTTTCCTTTAGGAGAAAGTGTTCCAGTCACTGTACAACTAGATGAGAATCACTATGAGTTGGACAATGTTTTCGTGACTGGTTTTTTTGAAATGAGGGAAATGAACTGCGTAGAACTGTATGTTGATTTTGAAAAGAGAGAAGACGACTCTTTTATTGCTTTTGTTGATTTTACGATGGCAGGAGACTGGGTTGGTGAAATCGAAATTACAAACAGTAGTGGAGAAAAAGAAGAACTAGTCTTTGAGTTTTATATTGATGTTGATTAAATACCTTTGATAAAAAGGATCCAGTTCATCTTTAATGAACAGGATCCTTTTTGTTAGCTCCATGATTTTAATTGCTCTGCAGCTTGTTCCCAAGTTATTAACATTTTTTGCATTTTCGTTGGACAAATACGATTATACTTTTTCACCTTTTGATTGATTTCATCTATTTGTTGAGAAATACTTTCTTCCAAGATGTCCCCTTCCATGGAGGAAACTACTTTGCTAAGCTGGTCACGAATTTCCTGCTGTAGTTTTATCCATTCTGGCAAAAAGCCGGCATTTTTCACAGTCCTGTCTAAAACATCCCCTTCTAGGACTTCCCTTGAGAGAGGTTTCCCAAAGCCTTTCGGTTTTTCATATAATACATCTTTTTCTTTTGCCTTTAACATATCACCAATTAAGTCTCTGCTCATCCAATCTTCCCCTTTCAACATTATAAATAATACCTAATTTTTACCGAGGCTCTTTTTTTCTTTGGTGGCGCAAGCAAAACTCCACTCCAGGTTTCATGGAGGCATACATGACACTACAGCAACTTGGCATCCCATGCTCTCTTGATGGATTGTTGTACTAATGAAAAATTTCAATAATCATACTTTACTTTATTCTTTCACACCATCCTTAAAAATAAATACGGGAAATATCTAATTTAAGGAAAAATAAGTATCCCACTAGCTCGAATCATAATAATCTCATCAACACTTCAATACTTAAATAAGGATCTCATTCTGAGCAAAAGGGATACCCATTAAAGGAAATTGTTACATGAATATGTTATTCTCTAGAAAGGGATTTTACAAAATACATCATAAAAGACAGGTGACACGATGAATATTAGAAAAGCATCAATCAACGACTTTGAAGGAATTGCACAAGTTCACGTAGATTGCTTTCAGTCAGCCTATGCAGATTTACTACCTTCAGAAACATTAACTAAATTCACCTATGAAAACAGAGCTAAGCGTTGGAATAAAGACCTTCCAAATGCATTGACCGGTGGAACGATGACGTTTGTCGCGGAGGATAAGGATGGAGAGATTGTTGGGTTTGCCTTAGGAGGTACCATGAGAGATGCTCGCCTTAGACTGGGATATATTGGTGAAGTTTACGGTATTTATGTACATCCTAACGCTCAAGGGCAAGGCCTTGGAAAAAAATTACTGGAAAGTGTTGCACAGCATCTGGTTACGAATAAGTTACAAACCATGGGCCTTTGGACTTTCCACGAACACCCCTCCTGCCGCTTTTTCGAAAGCCTTGGTGGAAAACAAATCTATAATAAAAAAACAACTATTGCTGGAAAAGAATTGGAGGAAGTGGCATACGGATGGGATAACCTCCAGTCATTCTTAGTAGATAAAGGTAAATTAAATTAAAAGCCTTATTGACGCTTTATACTTTTCTCTACAGGAGCTCGCTTTCCACTTACAACCATATGATAATCAATACCAGCCTTTAACAACGCAAAATAAACAAGACGTTTCTGCCCATAATCGGTGGAAACGTCTTGTTTGCTATGCCCCTTTTTTTACAGAAAATTGTTCAATAAACTCAATGACATGGTGATTAAAACTCTTCGCTTTTTTTCTAAGTTACACACATGCCCACAATCTTTAAGTTCGACCAACTTACCATTAGGATCATTTGGTAAATATTTTTTTAGTACTTTAATGAACAAGTGATCTTCGTTCCCCGATATATAGGCGCGGAACTTCATAGGCTTCAATATTTTTTGACGTGGCCTGAACATCCTTAGTCAGTTTAAACCACTTATAAAATTCGTTCTTACACATTTTCTTCGCTTCGTTAATAAACATTAGCCTTGCTTGTTTATGATTCTTCTTCGGCATCATAATATGGGCAAACAGCTGATAAAGCCACATATACGGAAGAAACCGCTTTAAACCGTGTCCAAGGAATAATAGAATTTGAGATAGGATATTAAATCGAAGAATCATCCCACCTAACACTGCGGAGTAAACACGGTCCTTATGACGTTTCACTAACTGGTGAATTAAAACAGAGCCGAGAGAAATACCTACAAAATGAGCTTTTTTTATGCCCTTCTCGTCTAAAACTTGAATAATCATGTCCGCACATTTCTCTAAGGAGTAGTCGTTTCCCCATTCCTGCAAATTTTCATTTGGATAGTGTCCAGGTAAATCGATGGCGATTACGTGAAAGTGTCTCTTAAACTTCTTTAACTGCTTATACCAAATAGTAGAATTACCCCCAATTCCGTGGAGCAAAACAACCCAAGGTGGATTAGCTTTCTTTTTATTGAGATAAGTTTGATGATGTAACAAATTAGGTAAAGACATGATTTCTTCCTTTCTCTCTTTACTTAAATATCTATGGGAATTGCAGAGTATCACTAGGCCTGACTCCCCTAAAACAGATAATCTATTATAACTAATAACAAATTTCGCAAAAAATCGTCTTATTAAAATTTTAGCTTTCCTATTCCTTTTTTTTCAAGGTAAAAAATCTAGTAAACAGAAGAAACATGTAAGTAGCGTTAGTTTCTTTTAAATTAACCTTCCTGATTGTTCCAAAGAATATTGCTGAATTCTTCAAGCACAAAATGGGCATTTGTACACAAATTAACCTTCCTTACCAGAATGCACAAGTTCAAGTTGGTACTCCTGAAACTGCATGGGGAGACGGCGAAAGGATTTACTAGAAATAATTGGGTCATGTACTTTACTCTTACTGAAGGTACAGATAGCATAATTCTCGAGTTAATTGCAACTAACCACTGTGTTGTTGACTGTCTAGAAGTTGTAAGGGTTGATTGCGGCATACTAGTAATTCCTTAATTTGTAAAAGAATACGAACCAGTAAGTAACGGGAAATAGTAATTAGAAAAGAAAGGTGTCCCAAAAGTGATTTATTTCCACTTTTAGGACACCTACTTTAAATATTTCAAATTATGACTGTTTCAACACAACCTTCGCCAACGTACGTGCCATTACCCCAGTTGGTCCCTTCGGCCCTAGATCATGCTCGGCACTAGCCATGGCTGTTCCAGCAATGTCCAAATGCACCCAAGGTGTATCTTCAGCAAAGTCACCAACAAATGCACCGGCCATAATTGCATGTGCAGCGCGGCCTGGGCTATTGTTTAAATCAGCTATGTGACTTGTTCTAACTTGTTTTTTATAGTGGTCAAAATACGGAAGCTGCCAAATAAGTTCTCCCGTTTCCTCTGCTGCGCTTTGAATGGATGCAAACCACTCGTCATTATTTGTCATAACTCCTGTAACATCATTTCCTAAAGCCACAATTACCCCACCGGTTAATGTAGCAATATCAACGATTTTAGCTGCGCCTTTCGTTTTAGCATACGTAATTGCATCTGCTAACACGAGACGTCCTTCTGCATCTGTATTACGGATTTCAATTGTCTTCCCGCTCATGGAAACAATCACATCATCTGGTTTAAAGGCATTACCACTAATCATGTTGTCCGTTGCTGGTATGACAGCAAGGACATTTGCTTTCGGTTGCAATCGGCCAACCGTATCCATTGCACCGATTACAGAAGCAGCACCACCCATATCCATTTTCATACCAACGATATTGTCTTTTCCTTTCAGGGAATAGCCGCCCGTATCAAAGGTAATTCCTTTCCCAACAAGGGCAATTGGATTTTCCCAAACATCTTTCCCTTGGTAACGAATGACAATCAGTTTAGGTGGTTCCTCTGAGCCTTGGTTAACGGCTAACAATGCACCCATTCCTAGTTCTTCCATTTGCTTCTTTTCTAAAATTTCTATTTGGAAATTATGTTTTTCTGCAATTGCTTGAGCGAATTCTGCCAAATCAGACGCGGTCAAGAGATTTGCAGGTGTATTGACTAGACGGCGGGCAACATTAGCTCCCTCCCCTAATGAAGCACCTAACTCTAAACCACGTAAAATATCTTCTTCACGGTCCTTATTCTCAGCTACAACCTTTAACTCTGTCAGTTCAATAGTAGGTTTCGATTTTTTTGTTGTATGATAAGTATTTAATACGAATGGTGCCATTGTATGGGCTTCCCCGATTGCTTCAAAAGCTTCCTCGTCTGGAAACGGAAGTGATTCTAAACTGTCTACAGCAATGGATGCTTCTGCAATATAGTCCTGAGCTAATTGTTTGAATGCCTTCCCAAATGCTTTACGAAGAGAATCTTTAGTGATTTCCTCTCTTTTTCCTAGACCGACAAAGTAAATTCTCTTTGCGCCTACCTTGCCGAACGTATGTAATTTAACTACTCGCCCTGATTCATGAGTTAAATCTCTTGATTCGTATAAAGCTTGTAACCCTCCATCAAACGCCTTATTCATCTCTTCGTACGCCCCATCTTTTTCCAGAAAAACGCCAAACAATAAAGCTTCTGTCTCTACTGAAGTAAACGGTGTTTGTTTAAATGTGTACATTAGTATATCGACCTCCTAGTTATCATTATACAGAAATTTTTTAAACAATATAGTTAAATTGACCTCGCAACCCTGTGCTATTCTTACTATTTCTCCCATTAAGACTTATTTTCCTGCAACTAGAAGAACTTCAAAGACTCTATTTCCATTTTAACCCTCCCTCTATAAAGTTAAAATATCTTCCGAATACTCCCGTATTCTCAAAATTTCATTAACACCAAAATAGTAGACACTCCCTGGATAGTTGTTATATCTGGTAAAGATATAATATTTTTACAGGAGGAGATCCATCCTAACGCCCAAACTGGATATGTTTGGTAATGGAGAATATAACCGTGCATTTAGTTCTCCACACAACTCACGGCCGCTCACCCTCCCATGTCTCACCGGATCTGGGTCCATACATTCCTTCGTCCTGCGTATCCACGAGGTGGAGGTCGGATATGCTCCTATACTGGGTCATAAGCCCGAATGGTTAAAATATGCTCCGACTCAGCACTGTTGGTGTTTGTCATTTGAGTAAATTAAAGTATCTGAAGTTGTTGACTGTGTTTATACAGCCTGTAATGCGTTTTCTTGAGGTATCCCTTGTAATAGTTTTGTACCATCAAAGTTACATTGTTTCTGTCCAATAACGAATAAAACACGTAGTAATTTGCAGCACAAGGCAATTAAAGACTGCTGTTTTTTTAAAGGCTTTTCAGTTCGTTTTGTATAATAGTGATGCAGTGCTTTAAACGTAGGGTTATGTGCAACTAGTGGCCGTATTGCCATATATAAGGCTCTGCGTAACTTCTTTCGCCCTCGTTTGCTAATTCTTGATTGTCCCTTGTATCTACCAGAACTATTTTCACGTAAAGAGAGTCCTGCTAGATTTACTAATTGTTGAGGGTGTTTATACAACTTTATATCCCCAATTTCGGATATGATGGTAGTGACTGTAGCCACTCCTAGACCGGAAATATCAATCATTTCATTAGCACCAGGAATCGTTCTAACCACATCTTCTAGCTCTTGATCTAGTTCTTCCAACTGGTTTTTAAAGAGCTCCCATTGGTCAAGGAGATTACTCATCTCCCGTTGTGCAAAGTGAGTTCCAATCGTTAGACCGATGCTCTTACGAGCCGTCTCAACTAGCTTCGTAGCTCGTTTTATTCCAACTCCACGTTGAACGAACGGCTTCCATTGTCGAAGCACTTCTTCAGGTGTCATCTCCACAATCTGTGAAGGGAATGGGAAAAGCTTCAATGTACAAATGGCTGCTTTACCTTCCCAGTCACCAAACACATCAAAAAACTCAGGGAAATAACGATCAATCATATTCTGGATCCGCCCTTCTGTAATCATTAGCTGTTGGATGAGTTGATCTCTTAATTTGACGCCTTCCCTTAATTCGGCATATATACCGTCTACGAGATTAGGTACGGAGTATCGACCATCTTTAATCAGCTGTGAGATTACTCTGGCATCCTTTGTATCGTTCTTCGTTGGAGAGTTGTCATCAAGCTCTTTACTTTTCTTAACATGCATTGGATTGACTAAAACAAAGTCATATTCCTTTGCCCTAAGGAAATAAGCTAGGTTCTTCCAGAAGTGACCTGTTGGCTCTGCGCCAAAAATGATATGATCCTTATCGTTCTCTTTGGCATGACGATTGGCCCATTCTAGTAATTGCTCAAATCCATGTATTCGGTTCTCAAAGTTCAGTCGTTTTCCAAATTCAATTCCTCGATCGTCTTGTGCGCGTGCCACATGTTTATCTTTGGCAATATCAATGCCGATAACTAGTGTTCTTGGTGTGATTTGCTTGATTTTTTCGTTTTGTGTATAATTCATGTTGAGTCCTCCTTGGGTATTAATTAAGGGTCCTTTTTGCTTCGAAGCTTTGGACACCTCGTATCATACCAAGGGGCTCTTTTTTTGTTCAACCCTCAAATAACTTCATTACAGGAATGCTCCTATACCAACTTATTAACATTTACGTCTACTCAAACTGATTGTATGATAGTAGTAGAAACAGTCGCAATAGATGGGGAGGTAGCGGTGCCCTGTAGCCTGCAATCCGCTATAGCAGGGTTGAATTCCTATGGAAGGTTTAGTTATGTATGGTCTGTCCTCTTGAATTGGTGTAGAGGAAAAAGTCTTTGGTAAGGAAAAGCCTGTGAACGGGTCAGATCCGGAAGGAAGCAGCCATAAGGGGGTCACTTTTCTTGTGCTGAAGGACACTTTTTCTGAGTTAATAAAAGAGGCAACGCATGGATAGCTCTATCGTAAATAGGTTTGCGATTTACATACTAGTTTAAGTTTCCGAAGGTAGTCAGAAGTGGAAATATACCACTTTTGACTACCTTCAACTTTTCAGACACTATTCAATCTTAATTATTCTTCTCACTATCTGTGTTTGTTTCTTCTGGCTCATGCTTTTCCCCTTCTGTACCACCATTCTGCTCCATATTTTCTTGTTGTTCTCTTTCAAGGGAAGAAGATTCCTCCATTACAGTATTCTCTTCTTCCATATCGCCGTCGATTTTGCTTTCTTGAACCTTTTCCGAAGGGAGATCTTCTTCTGTATCTTCAAGTCTTTTTTTCCATGGCTTTCTCATCGTCATTATAACAAATACTAATAATGACAATGTTATTAAATTAAATGAAAGGTAAAGTGGAGTTATAACTTCTGTTAATTCTTCAAAAGAAA
>JAJOJL010000097.1 GCA_021208645.1 Bacillus sp. (in: firmicutes)
CGTCTCAGGAATCGGAACACGAAGCCCATAAGCTACCGTTATGTAACCAATTGGCGGATCTGACTAAGCGGGAGTTGGAAGTATTAAACTATTTGTGTGAAGGATGTTCCAACCAGGAAATATCAGAAAAGCTTTTCATTAGTTTAATTACAGTAAAAGTCCATTTGAAGCATATTTATCGTAAGCTAGGAGTCAAAAACAGGTCTCAAGCTATTATTCTGTGTAAAAATTCCATGGATGCTATGTAATTTGATGTTTGAAAAACAAAACGGATATTAAAGGATAAAGTCGTATGTCAAGGCGCTCCCATTCCAATGGTGGGGGTGTCTTTTTGCTTAGGGGTGAAGTAGTAAAATAAAGACTTATGGATGTGACCCCTACTCACCTGTCGGTTCTTTAAAAATGGGACAACTATGTTTATTACCAGGAGTCTATTCAAAAAGTAAAAACCCTAACTTTCGAGTAGCTTCTACAACGCAAAAAGACCAACAAACTATCTTGCAATTTGTTAGTCACATTATGCTTTCATTTAAAGTTTGCTTTTTGGAATACTTTATTTATGAAGCTTCTATCTATACTTCTCTCTAGTTACTCTGCATCTTTATTCAATTGTTTCTCTGTCATATACCCTGCGAATGGTAGTTTATAGCGTTCTCCTTTGTAGCCTTTGTACATCATGAATATCCATAAAACTACCCATAGTGGAGTAAACAAAATGCTAAAAATCAAACCGATTACTGGTATTAGAGAGATAATGAAGAAACCTACCATTAAACCCCCAAAGGCAATGAGTGACTGCAATGCGTGAAAGCGAATGTACTCATTTTCTTTTTCTAAAAGAAAGAGAATTAGTCCTGAAATAAAAGTAAACGCGTAGGCTAATAAACCGCCTAGGTTTTCATCTAAACCTGTTGTGGATTTACTCTTAGTTGCTGCAGGCTGCTCTGTTGTTTCCCCTTTTTTAGTATCCGTCTCCGTTGTCATATTCACAAACCTCCTATCCCATATTAGCTTCATCGTAGCAAAATAAAAAAATAAAACCTATTATACTTAAGTATAATTTTTTTTCGGAAATAGGTATGGAAAAGTATGATTTACATTACTAGTAAACAACTTCGTTGCTTTCTGGAAAGGATAACTCTATAATCCTATTATGGTTTTGCTTGCCTAATAATGTATCTTTCATAAGGAGTTGCGATCATTGATTCGACGTTTTTTAGCTTACTACATACCTCATAAAAAATTATTTGCTGCAGATTTCAGTAGTGCCGTCTTTGTGGCTATATTAGAATTGGCTTTTCCGCTGGCAGTACAATGGTTTGTGGATTCCTTGCTGCCGACCGGGGATTGGACAACCATCCTTTGGGTAGGAGCAGGTCTTTTCGTTATCTACGGCTTAAGCACTTTTCTCCAGTATGTGGTTCATTACTGGGGCCATAAGCTTGGAATAAATATTGAGACAGATATGCGAGAACAGCTTTTTGAGCATGTACAAAAACAATCCTTCCGTTATTTTGACAACACGAAAACAGGCCATATTATGAGCCGGTTTACGAATGACTTGTTTGATATTGGTGAGTTAGCACACCACGGACCGGAAGATATGTTTATTGCCATTATGACGTTCATCGGTGCCTTTTGGATTATGTTCACCATCAATGTGAAGTTGGCGATTGTTATTTTATGTATTGTCCCCCTTTTAATCGGGTTGATTGTTTTTTGCAACTTACAAATGAACAAAGCTTGGCGGCGGATGTTTAGCGACATTGCCGATGTAAACGCAAGAGTGGAAGATAGCGTCTCCGGGGTTCGTGTTGTCCAGTCATTCACCAATGAGAGGTTTGAGATTTCTAGATTTAATAAGGAAAACAAAAAGTTTAGGAAGGCGAAAATCGCCTCGTATCGTGTGATGGCATTCAGTTTGTCGAGCATTTATATGTTGACTCGCTTCATTACTTTGGCAGTTCTTGTCTATGGTGCGTGGCTAAGCTTTAATGGGCAATTATCCAATGGGGAACTTGTTGCCTTTATTCTTTACGTGAATGTGTTGTTGAAACCAATCGATAAGATCAGTGCGTTAATGGAGTTGTATCCAAAAGGGATGGCTGGCTTTAAGCGGTTTACAGAAATGATAGATACGGAGCCAGAGGTGAAAAACCAGCCAGATGCTATTGATGTACAATACCTTCAGGGCGATATTCAATTGCGTGATGTGAGTTTCCAATATGAAAACAGCAAACCTGTATTAAATGGGATCAACCTTAATATCCGTGCTGGTGATACGGTTGCCTTTGTAGGACCATCTGGTGCCGGAAAAACAACAATCTGTTCCCTCATTCCGAGGTTTTACGATGTGGACAATGGTGCGATTCTGATCGATGGCATGGATATTCGGGAGATGACGAAGGAATCTCTCCGTTCACAGATCGGTATAGTTCAGCAGGATGTATTTTTATTTACAGGTACGTTAAAGGAAAACATTGCTTACGGAATGTTGGGTGCAACGGATCAAGAAATTGCAGAGGCTGCCCGCCGTGCCCACTTAGAGGATTTTATTCATTCTCTCCCAGAAGGATACGAAACACAAATTGGTGAGCGTGGCTTAAAGCTTTCTGGTGGACAAAAACAGCGAATTGCCATCGCTAGAATGTTTTTAAAAAATCCGCCAATACTTATCTTAGACGAAGCTACGTCTGCATTGGATACGGAAACCGAGCTTATTATCCAACAGGCATTAGGCGAGTTGGCGAAAAACAGGACCACCCTCGTTATCGCCCATCGATTAGCAACCATTCGAAACGCAGATAAAATCGTTGTAGTGACAGAAGAGGGGATTTCAGAAGAGGGAACACACGAGGAACTACTTCGTAATGGTGGCCTCTTTGCCAAGCTTCATGATGTACAGTTTCAAAAATAAGCAAATTAGGTGAATAATATATGGTCATTCAGCCCCTACCTCAAACTTTTTTTCAACAAACAACCTTGGAGCTAGCACAAGCGCTTTTAGGAAAACTACTCGTAAAAGAGACAGACGAAGGGATTGCTGCTGGCTGGATTGTGGAGACGGAAGCGTATATGGGTCCTCATGATAAGGCTGCCCACAGTTATGGCAACCGGCGGACGAAACGAACGGAGGTTATGTTCGGACCTTCAGGCTATGTGTATACGTATGTAATGCATACCCATTGTCTCGTTAATGTTGTGAGTGGTGGGGAAGGAAGTCCTGAGGCAATATTGATTCGAGCCATAGAACCATACAAAGGTTTAGACCTTATGTACGAGCGGCGAGGCCATGACAAAAAAATTAGGGAACTCACTAATGGTCCGGGAAAGCTTACAAAAGCTTTGGGAATTGTAAAAGAAGATTATGGTCTGCCGATTTTTAAGCCACCATTATATATTGGAGATGGTGAAATGGCTCCTGAGGTTTTATCTGGTCCCCGCATCGGTATCGATAACAGCGGTGAAGCCAGGGACTATCCATGGCGGTTTTGGATCAAGGATAATCCTTTTGTATCTAGGAGTCGTTCTGTGAAAAATATGTGAGTCTGTACAAAAAGGTCGTTTTTGGGGCTTTTTTTTTACAGACTCGAAGTAATGAGCGTAGCCGTCGCAATCTTTTAAGAGCTGACAGGAGTGGGTTTCTCCTGTCAACGAGCAACGATCGGAGCTATTACCTAATTACTTTATATATATACATTTTTTTTAGCTTTCTGGAACAAACTAGGTATGAAGGAGGCGATAGGATGGCAGAAAAAATCACTGCTGTAAGGAAGAACAACGAAGGAGATATCGTGGAGCTTCAGTTATCGTCAGGTCAGGTAGTGGATTATAAGCAGGCACAACAAATGGCAAAGAACGGTGAAATTGAGCACGTCAATGTTTTCCGTGGACGAGACGGAGATGAACATCTCCGCAGCGATGCAGACGGTATCGAAGAGAATAATTTAGACAACTTACCAACTTTTTAAGATTCATGTTGTACATTGTAAGTATTGAGAAAGCCCCCAAAGGGAGAATTCCTGTTTGGGGGCTTATTTATAGTCTGCTTCGCAAAGTTTAAAGTCGGAAAATAACTATCATAAGTACCTTCTGCTTTTGAGCTAACTATACTTCTTATTCACCAGTATAAGGATACCATTTTAAGTCCTTATAATTGGGGAAAATTTGATTATTGGGGTAGCCGTAATAATAAAGTTTTTCACCATCCTCGTTAAAAGCAATGGCGTTCAGGTGATCTATTTGTTTACTATAGGGAAAAAGAAATGTCACGGACTCTCCCTTCTTCACTTCTTGCCTTTCCCGTTTTAATTCCCGCCCTGCCTCAATATATGCTACATCCTCATCAAAGGATTCAATAACTAATAAGGAAAAACTTTCTCCGTTATCATTGGCACTACTCATTGCTCCAATTGTTCGTATCTGGTTGTACGTCATTGGTATAGAGATAGAAACTGGACTACGATAAAAAATACCTTCCCTTTCCGAAAGAACTGTCCGATACATTTCCTCTTCTTCACTTTTAAATAGATATAAAAAAGCCGTTTCTCCGTGGAACTCATCGATTAATTCATAATCACTTGAAATAAAAGGATTCCCTTTGGCAGCACTCAATGGTGTGAATCGATAACCTGTCAGACCAAAAAAATAGAAGAATAGCACCAATTATCAAGATCCCTTTCATCCACTTAGTTGAAAAGATTTTGTTCATCTCTCTCCTCCATTTTTTTAATTTTCTAATATCTTCATTTTAACATCATTTACCTTTTTTGTTTTAAGTTGTGTTAAAGAGTATTGCTTATTTTTAACACCAATAATCAACTTCCCGCTTTAACAACTCTTTTCTAATATTATATTTATTTTTACAGGGATTCTTTAAGTTAATAAAGAATTTATATATTATCTACTCTACTGTCGAAAGTGGTGGTTATATGTTAGAGCAAGGAGATGACATTAATTATAAGAGTTTTATACCGAGAAAAAACGGTTTTATTTTTAAGTTTGTTAAAATGGAAAATCAGTATATTCATACTTTTATAGAAGGGGAGCTTATTCAAAAAGTCGGAATTCATCCTAATATGATTATTGGAAAGACCGTTTTCGACTTTTTGCCTGAGGAAGTGGCAAGGGAAAAAACTCTTTTTTACGATAGGGCCTGGAACGGGGAAATAGTTAATTACGAAGGGCATTTCGGTGGAGTGTACTACTTGGCAACATTAAATCCCATTGTAACTAATTCTGATGTAGTTGAAGTACTCGGTACCGCCATAGATATTACAGTAGAAAAAGAAAGGGAAATACAAGTTCAAAAAATGGAGAAGCTTTCTGTAGTAGGAGAATTAGCTGCTGGGATTGCCCATGAAATTCGAAATCCACTCACCGCGATTAAGGGGTTTACACAATTAGTGAAAGAAAATGTTGAAGATGAAAAACTACATCTCTACTTAAACACCACCATGGATGAATTAAATAGGATTAACGAAATTGTTAATGAGTTTATGGTCATTGCTAAACCTGACGAGAATCTTCACATGAAACTAACGGATATTAATTTATTGGTTAAGAACGTAATTAACATAATGGAACCACAAGCAAATCTTCAAAGTGTTATAATTATACCGCAGTTTGAAGCATCCATTATGGCAGAGTGTGATCTTAATAAAATAAAGCAAGTCCTCATAAATATATTGAAAAACGCTATGGAGGCCATCAATCATAAGAATGCCATTATTACTGTTATTTTAAGGCAGGAAAATGAGGACGGTTATGTTATTGAAATAATAGATGATGGTTGTGGCATTTCTGAAGACAGGCAAAAAAGTTTGTTTGAGCCATTTTTTTTCTACAAAAGAAAAAAGGAACAGGATTTAGGATTAATGATCTGTAAACGTATCATTGATATTCATAATGGTTCAATTGAGATAATAAGCACGGAGGAACTTGGGACAACTGTAAAAATAAATCTCCCCACAAAAAATAGGCAACCCTAATGGGTAAAAGTAAAAATTCAGTAAGGAGAAGTTACATATGGACAACAATAATGAGAATAAAATACAACCTATTATTTCAAGTCATACAGAAAAATTGTATAAAAGTTTAATAAACGAACCATTAATCTCAAGGACACTTCAATTAATTAAAGAAAATAATGAAAGCACCCTAAAAGACCAAATTGAATTAACGGAAATACCAGCGCCTACTTTTGATGAAGGAGTGCGGGGGCAAGAGTTTCGTAAGCGTTTGGAAAAATTGGGATTAGAAGATGTTCAAACAGATGAAGTGGGAAATGTGTTCGGTGTTCGTAGAGGGGCTGGAAATGGTCCAACTCTCGTTGTATGTGCCCACTTAGATACGGTTTTTCCAGAGGGAACCGATGTGAAAGCAAAATGGAAGGATGGCAAAGTGTATGCCCCAGGCATATCAGACGATGGCCGGGGATTAACGGTTGTCCTTACTCTACTCAAAGCCCTTAACGAACAAAATATCAAGACTGAAGGAAATGTTTTATTCGGTGCAACGGTGGGAGAAGAGGGTTTAGGAGATTTATATGGCGTAAAAGCATTATTTGAAAACCGGGGTCATGAGATCGATGGATTTATTTCCATTGAGCCTGGCTCCCCATCGCGAATCATCTATGCAGGAACAGGCAGTAAAAGGTATAACGTCACATTTACAGGACCAGGTGGGCATAGTTTCGGTGACTTCGGTCTTCCTAGTGCGATTCATGCATTAGGAAGGGCCATTGCGAAAATTTCACAAGTGGAAACCCCAAATGACCCAAAAACAACGTTTAATGTTGGAACCGTTGCCGGTGGTACAACCGTTAACACAATCGCCGCAAAAGCAAATATGGTTATTGATTTACGATCCACTTGTGCGGAGGAACTGAACTGTTTAGAGGAAGAAGTATTGTCTCTCATTCATGAAGCTGTTAAGGAAGAGAATGAGCGTTGGAAAAGCGGAGAACTTTCGGTGGAACTTGTGCAAGTAGGGGATCGACCGGCTGGGACGCAGTCTACAGATGCTGTCATCGTTCAAGCAGCCCTTGCTGCAACAAAAAGCATCGGTTTTGAACCTGCATTAAGTTCGCCGAGCAGTACAGATTCCAATGTGCCAATAAGCTTAGGCGTGCCTGCCGTTACCCTTGGGGGCGGCGGTGAATTTGGAGGAGTTCATACATTAGGGGAATTCTTTGACCCAACTGACGCTTATTACGGACCACAGCAGATTATGTTGACTGTGCTCGGTCTTGTTGGTGTCAAAGGGATATGTAAGCCATTGCTAGAAAAACGTAATTTAGAGTCGATATGACAGTTAGAAATACAAAGGGCAGACAAGCGGTATCGGCGCTTGTCTGCCCTCATTTGTGTCTATTATTTTTCTTCTAATAATCGATGAATTACTAGGTTCGTCAGTTTTGGCACAACCTCTAATGAATAAGCTGTTTCCATTCGCTCAAATTGCTTATGAGCATCGTGGCCGTAAGGGCCAATATTGATGACAGGTACATTAATATCCCTAATATCCTCGTATTCTACGTAATGTTTTGTTCCCCAACCAGGGTTATTCTTGGAAACGGCGGAAATTCCTTCTTCGTCATCACTTAAGGCCACAAAGCTCATATCGGAAATGTACGGGAAGTAATTCTTTACGACTATCGGGTGCGTGTACTCTGGCTGTACGGCAGCAACGGCTTCCTCCAATGCAACAATTAACTGCTTCTCTAACTCATTTTTTCCCGTCACCTCAATTCTAGGGGAATAAAGGGAGGAGTAAAAAAGAATCATGGCCGGACTTCGGTCTGGCATCCACTTCCAGGCTTCCTCCACTACCTTGCAAGCAAAAATGCGCGTATCCATATCAGGTTCCGTTACCATGAGATCTACCTTGAACGCATCCATATGGTTCAGGAAGACATCGCCGTGTTCTGCCAATAGCAGGTGCTCCATTTCCTCATACGTCATGACCCGTTCTTTCCAAGTAGGTGCAACGTACTCTTGACCAGTTAAGGCACTGAACTCGGCCAATCGTTCCTTGAACAATCGAAGGGCATTTCTGAATGCGATTTCCCCTTGCTCTTTCAGTTTCTCTAACACATCCTTCGGTGACCACGAATGGATGAAAAAATTATAGTAAACGAAGGCAGACAAAGCGGTTTGGACCGTGTAGGATGGCTTTAAATCTGTCTGCTTTAAAGCAACTGGTGGCACCGTTGTTTCCCCATGGGCCGTATCACATAAGTCAGGATTATAACTAATCTGCCTTGTTAGCTCTGCAGCGATGAAGTTAGGATCAATTCCTTCAAAACAAGAACCTACATGGGTTTCGGCCCCTGTGATAAAAAAACGACGGGAGCAGCTTACCGACAGTTCCTTTATAAATATAGCGGTTTTGATCCCCTTCAAATCGTGGTGAAACAAAGTCAGCGTTAATAGCGGCAATATACTCAAATTGGTGCTCTTCCCGCAACACTTTTAATTCCTTTAAGGCAGACAAGATTCCATGGGAGCTGTCTTCCTCATCACATTCAAAGACTACTAGCAAGTTTCCAGCTAACTGTTCTGGGTGTTCGGAATAGTGTTTTAACAAGGAGAGGTGCTAGCCACACCGCTCTTCATGTCAAGAATGCCTCGTCCAAATAAGTACTCTCCAGATTGGAAATCATTCTCCACTTGAGGCGGCAGTTCTTCCGTCTTTAGTGCCTCCATTAATTGATCCGGATAGCACGCTTTATCCTTCAAATGGTTATAGTCATCAATGCCCACCGTATCCATATGGCCCATTAATACGACGGTTTTATTCGAAACAACTTTCGTTCCTTTCACAAAGGCGATGACATTATATCTATCTAAATGATCATTTATTGTTTTTTGTTTGATGAGATAAGAAGGGTTTGTTTGAAAATATGGGAACGACGAGATAAGTGTGTGAACGACTGACTCATTTCTCGCTCGCCATCGGTGTTGACAATACTTTCGATATTCACAAGCTGATTTGTTAAAAATGCCAGTTCTTTTTTTGTAGGATTAATCATACCTGCACCTCTATAAAAGTTAAATTTTCTTATATTATACATCAAGAATATTACCTTGTACCTTTTAGACGTCATACCGGAGTGTTGTGCCTGAAGCGGAGGTAGGACCGGAAAATTGGCAACATAAGATAACCCATAATGACAACCTTTTAATTTTTATGCACTATGCTAATAGTATTAACCCTTGACCACGCCAAGAAAATAAATTACTATAAAATTGAACATTTTGTGAACAAACGATGAACAATTTGTGAAAAAAGTGTAAAAGCAATTGATAACTAGAAGTTTGGTCCAGAGACAGCGTCCCTGTTATCTACTAAACTCCATTCGATTGCAAACGTTTTTACTATGATAATGGAACCGTTTAATTGTACATATCATTATCAAAAAATTAGATTGTGGTTTGGAGATAGCGCCCCTGTAAACAGCCACCGTCACATTGATTAGAGCCATTCGGCTTATTTAATCATTATGTGGCGGTTTTTTGTTGGCCTCATCTATGAAACTACTATCAATGCTAAAGGAGATGCAAGTTATGGAGCAAAAAATAAAGAATCGTTGGTTAATTGCTTTATCTGCGATAGGTATTCACATTTCCATAGGAGCTGTTTATGCCTGGAGTGTATTTACGAATCCACTAATGGAGGAGTTTGGCTGGACATCTAGCCAAGTACAATTGACATTTAGTATCGCCATTTTATTTCTTGGATTATCAGCAGCCTTTTTAGGCCACTTTGTAGAAAAATACGGACCAAGAAGAGCTGGTCTGTTGGCTTCCTTCTGCTTCGGTATCGGTGTTTTTACCTCGGGATTTGCCGTAAGCATTGGTTCATTACCGATGCTGTATTTATCCTTTGGTGTTTTGGCAGGTATCGGACTGGGAGTCGGCTATATTGCCCCAGTTTCAACATTAATTAAATGGTTCCCTGACCGCCGTGGATTAGCCACAGGACTTGCAATTATGGGCTTTGGGTTTGCAGCAGCAATTGCCAGCCCCGTTATGAACAATTTAATTACATCTGTAGGAATTGCTAACACATTTTATATTCTTGGAGCCGTGTACTTCGTGGTCATGACCTTGTCCTCTCTGTACCTGGAGCGACCGCCAGCAGGCTGGATGCCAGAGGGCTTCCAAGAAAAAGTGAATGCAGGCAAAGTAAAGGTGAAGAAAGATCTCTCCCAGCTTATGGCCAATGAAGCCATTAAAACGAGAAGATTTTATTATTTATGGATTATGTTATTTATTAACGTAACGTGCGGGATCGCAATTTTATCGGCGACGAGCCCGTTAGCACAAGAAACAGTTGGGTTAACTGCAGCACAGGCCGCGGCGCTAGTTGGTATTCTTAGTATTTTTAACGGTGTTGGCCGACTAGGCTGGGCATCCATTTCCGATTACATTGGTCGTCCAAATACGTATACGATATTTTTTGTGATTCAAATTATATTATTTGCCTTACTACCATTTACAACGGCCGCTTTACCATTCCAAATAATGCTCATGATTGTGTACACATGCTACGGAGGCGGATTTGCATCGATTCCAGCCTACATCGGTGACATGTTTGGAACAAAACAACTTGGCGCCATCCACGGCTATATTTTAACAGCATGGGCAGCTGCCGGATTAGTTGGTCCATTATTTGCGGCTTGGATGTATGACACGACAGGAAGCTATTCAAACAGCTTAATCTTCTTTGCTGGGTTATTTGCAATCGCGTTAGTCGTATCCCTCCTCATTCGAATCGATATTCGGAAACTGGAGAAAGCTAATGCTGAAAGAGAGAGTCAACAAATAGCTTAAAACGAACAACTTTCAATTATAGATAAAGCGAGGCATGGCTGTCATGAACAAATACGAAGCAGAGTTTAGTAATCTTGTGAGGAGCTTTCGAAAACGACATATGGGGAAGGGACCTAGTCAAATCCGTACGACCTTCTGTCGCAATTGGGCCATCTGTGAAATGGAAGGGAATTTATCTCCCGTCGAAAAATTCATTGCTACAGCAGAAGACGGGAAACAGATGTTAAAAGCGGCAAGGACCGAGATGGTCAAGGATATTTATCGTAAGAATTACCCGACGGAAATGGAAGAGTTATTGGGAGCAAAATACGTAGACTTGTTCGTAGATATTGATATTGAAAAAGACTTTGGCATGTCCATCTTCGTTTTTGACGAAAACCTAGAAAAGAAATTTGGCTCTGGAAGATCAGAGGAGAAAAAATAGAAAGGGTGATGAAGCATGGGGAAAACTAAACATCAAGGACCGATGAAGAAATCGAAATTGCCAGCACCGGAGCATTGGGTAAGTCCCATACCATTCGGCCTCGGGAAAATAAAACCGAAACATATTCGTGAGTCGTTTAAAACGATTTGGGAAAACAAAGATAATTTAAATTACGCGAAAAATATTATTACGAAAGGTGTTTGTGATGGCTGTGCCTTAGGGGTGTCTGGATTATATGACCAAACATTGACAGGACCGCATGTATGTACAACAAGATTTAATGTTCTTCGACTCAATACGATGCCAGCAATTAAAGAGGAAATCCTTCATTCCGATATTAGCGAACTAAAAGAATACTCCAGTACCGAACTTCGTAAGCTGGGACGTATTCCTTATCCCATGATTCGTAGAAAGGGAGAAAACAAGTTTTCACGGATTACTTGGGATGATGCAATGGATATGATTGCTGAGAAAATGAAGAAGTTAGATCCGAAACAGTACGCGTTCTATTTAACTTCCCGGGGAATTACCAATGAATCGTATTATGTGGCAGGGAAAGTGACTCGTTTTCTAGGAACGAACAATATCGACAATGCATCGCGCATCTGCCATTCTCCGAGTAAAACGGCATTAAAGCGCTCCATTGGAGTAGGAGCTTCCACCGTAAATTATCAAGACTGGATTGGAACCGATGTCCTATTATTTTGGGGAAGTGTAGCTTCTAATGCGTCACCAGTTTCCACAAAATATATGCTGGAAGCAAAGAAAAAGGGGACGAAAATTATTGTCGTTAACCCGTACCGTGAGCCGTCCATGGATAAATATTGGGTGCCGTCTGTTCCAGAATCAGCTTTATTTGGTACTAAGATTGCAGATGACTTCTACCAAGTGAACATTGGTGGCGACATTGCCTTTATGCACGGTATTATGAAGCGCTGGTTTGAGATGGAAGAGCGTGAGCACGGTTCTGCTATTAACCATGACTTTGTCAACGAACACGTAAATGGTTATGAGGAATTGAAAGGGAAAGTGGTGGAGCAAAGTTGGGATGCAATTGTTACGTCATCTGGGGTAACAAAAGAGAGAATCATAGAGTTAGCAGAGCTGTTGGCGAACAGCAAAAATGCGGTTTTTGCCTGGGCATTAGGGCTAACGATGCATCAATTTGCCACCGATAACATCTCACAGGTAGCGAACCTAGCATTATTGCGAGGCTTCTTAGGGCGGAAACATGCAGGTTTAATGCCTTTCCGAGGTCATTCTTCCGTGCAAGGAAGTGGGGAAATGGGGGCTGATCCATTTGTACTTCCTGGCGGTGATTTCAAAGGCGATAACATCCCGCGTTTGGAAAAACTATGGGGTTTTGAATTGCCAAAATGGCAAGGGGATATTGTCGGTGTCACGTTAGAAAACATCGTCCTTCCAGAAGACCATGAGCGAAAAATTAAACTCTACTATTTATCGGGTGGTAACTTCTTAGAAACGATGCCAGATCCTGTGTTTGTGGAAAAAGCATTATCGGAGCTGGATATTCGTGTCCACCAAGATATTATTTTAAATACATCCACATTAGTAGATGCGAAGGAAGCAGTCATTGTTTTACCTGCCAAAACCCGCTATGAGCAGGAAGGTGGCGGAACATCCACTTCCACCGAGCGAATGGTGTATTTCTCACCGGAAATTGAAGGGAATCGCAACCAAGTCGAAGAGGCCCGTGCAGAGTGGAAAATATACATGGACTTAGCCAATCGTGTGAAACCAGAAACAGCTCATTTAGTGGATTTTGCAGATGCAGATGCTATTCGCGCAGAAATTGCTAAAGCGAATCCAAGCTATGAAGGGGTGCAGCATTTGAAAAAGCAAGGGGATGTCTTCCAATGGGGCGGTGCCTGGTTATGTGAAGACGGCGTTTGTCCAACACCAGATGGGAAAGGGAATTTAATTCCTGTTGAAATTCCTGATTTAAATAAAAAGCCTGGAGACTTCTATATTACGACAAGACGTGGGAAGCAGTTCAACTCCATGGTATATAGCGAAAAGGATCCATTTAACGGTGCTGAACGTTATGATGTGCTAATTAATGAAGAAGATGCTAGGGAACTTAGCATTCAAGAAGGGGAAGGGATTGTAGCGTACAACCATCATGGTGTTTTCCAAGGAAGTGCCAGATTTGCAGCCATGTCCCGTGGAAATGTAGGTGTCCACTTCCCAGAAGGAAACTTCTTGTTGCCGAAGGGCCGTTATGAAAAATACGCTGGTATACCTGATTACAGTATCGGTGTGAAAATTGAAAAGGCAGATAAGTTTAATGCACGGAAAGATACGAAATACCTTGAGCGGAAAATTGAAGATTTAGAGACAGAAGTAAGCTAATTAGTCATTGTGATTAGAATGGGGTTAGATAAAGGAGCGGAGTCAATGAAGGACGATGTGAGAAGAACGCAATCCATCACAAAATATGAGTATGGGGAGTTGTTTGAGGTAGAGGACACTATCGCAACGGAGTACCCGTTGACAATTTACGTTAACGGAGAAGAGTTCGCAACAATGGTCTGCACGCCAACAAATATAGAAGAACTTGTCATTGGCTTCCTAGCTTCTGACGGTATCATCCGCTTCCTTGATGATGTGGAATCCCTAGCCATTGATGAAGAGAAAGGGTTCGCTTATGTGCAATTGAAAAATAAGCAAATTGCCAGTAATTCATTTGTGACGAAACGGTTTATTGGCTCATGCTGTGGGAAGAGCAGGCAGTTTTATTTTCAGCATGATGTGAGGACGGCGAAAACGATTCAAACAAAAATGACCTTATCTGTTCAAGAATCTATCCAGTTAATGAAAGCGATGCAAGAAGAATCAGAGGAATTTCACCTGACAGGGGGCTTGCATAATACGGCCCTCGCCACAAAGGACGGGATACTCATGTCTCGTTCAGATATTGGCCGCCACAATGCGTTAGACAAAATTTATGGTTATTGCTTGAAAAACAATTTATCTTTGAGGGATAAGGTGCTGGTTTTTAGTGGGAGAATCTCCTCTGAAGTATTATTAAAGGCATCGAAAATAGGTGTTGGTATTATTTTATCGAAATCGGCACCGACTACATTAGCGATTGAACTTGCGGAAGACTTAGGCATTACTGCCGTTGGATTTGTACGAGGCAACAGGCTAAATGTATACAGTCACCCTGAGCGAATTGTGAATGATCTGAAGCAAGGAGTAAATTAGGATTAATTTGATTAAAGGCAACCTAAGGAAGGTTGTCTTTTTTCGTCCGTTCAAAAAGATCTGTTTTTAACATATTGAACAGACTAGGTCTGTTTATGATGGTATGAGTAGGAGGCTGGAGGTGACAGATGGATCAGGAAAACCGACTGACGTGTCACTAGCGAAGGCCTGAGGTGACAGATGGAGCGTGAAACCTGCATGACGTGTCAATAAAAAAATTTTCCAAAGAAAAATAACTAACTTTTTTATAATAAAATACTTGACGTATTATAATATTTATATTAAAGTTAATTACATAAAGTAAGTAACAAATAAAATATCTGTAAGAGGCTGAGAGAGCCGAATCAACTTTTAGGAGGAAATGAAAATGACAAAATTTAATTTGGACACGGTACACAGCGGCGTGGAGTTTTCTGTAAAACATATGATGGTAGCAAAGGCAAAAGGTGAGTTTAAGAATTTTGCGGTAGATGTTGAAGGAGATATTAACAACCTGGAAAACCTGTCAGTGGAAGTAACAATTGATGCAGCTTCCATTAATACAAACAATGAAGACCGTGATGGCCATTTACGTTCAGGAGACTTCTTTGATGTGGAAAACTATCAAAATATTAAACTGAAAAGTGAGTCTATCAAAAAGGTTTCTGATGATGAGTACGAAATGACTGCCCTAGTTACAATTAAAGACGTAACGAATAAAGAAACATTCAGCGTTGAATTTAATGGTACGTCAAAAAACCCAATGGACGGAAGCACTGTGGCTGGATTTGAAGTAACAGGAAAAATTAATCGGGAAGCTTACGGCTTAACATGGAACGCACCATTAGAAACAGGTGGAGTCTTAGTAGGTAAGGATGTTAAGTTAACAGGAAATTTTGAATTTGTAGTAGAATAAGCTTTCATAAAAAAAGTCCTTGAAGAGTAAGAATAACTTTTCAAGGACGTTTTTTTGTTCAGCGAAACTTACGCTGAAGTAGAAGAAGTAGGGTTAACTGGCAACATCCATTGATAATGTACAGACAACATCCGCAGCACGATGATAGCCGTAAACAAAACAATAATTGTTCCTGTTGATTGTACCCAGCCTAACCCGATTAACAGCCCACCAAGCGCAGCCCAGACAATATAAATTTCTTTTCTTAATACTAACGGTTTTCTCCCAGCAAGGACATCGCGGATCATTCCACCACCAGTACCCGTTAAAACAGATGCTGCAATTACGGCACTTAAAGGATGCCCCATGGAAACTGCAAACAGAGCGCCTTGAATAGAGAAGGCAGCTAACCCAATTGCATCGAATAAAACGCCCCATTTCTTCCAATAGGAAAGCCAAAAACGGGGCAAGAAAAAGGCGATGGTCATGACGATCATAGCAATGGTGAACAGCGTTCCCTGGGCCCATAAGGCTGATACAGGTAAGCCGATGAGTAAATTTCGAATGGCACCTCCACCAAAGGCTGCGGCAAACCCTAATACGTAAGCACCCATTAAATCATATTTTTCTTCTAAGGCAACAAGGACACCGCTTAAGGCGAAAGCTACGGTGCCAATCACATTTAAGATTTCCCACGTCATGCTGAAATGCTCCTTTACCACGATTCTAAAATAATCCTTATCTTTCACATACATCAAAAGGTACCCAATATTACTCCTTGCACATCCTATTATATTAAACGATGAAACTCACTTTTACCAAGGAAATATTAGTCACCACATTTATGAGCATTTTATTTTACAAAAACAAAGGAAAAGTTTAAATTATAATGTAACCATATTAAATTAAACACGTATAAAAACCAAGGGCAAGATTGAATAAAATCCTTTTAATCTGTCATACAATGAAACTATACTTATAATTATAATTAATCGAAAATTCTGTCTTTAAGGAGTGGTATATATGAACCCATTTGCGACAAACAATGATACCCCAAAATTTTATAAAAAAAGAATTTGAAGAATTGAAAAAGTTAACAGCACCGATCGTTCGAAAATATTCCATTTACAGCTTTGCTTCGGCAAGTTTAATTTTATTTTCAGTTATAAATTTATACTTTTTATTCTTTCATACAAATTGGGCACAGGAAATCACTATGTTAATAGTTTACGGTGTTGTTGGAGCACTTGGCCTCGCCTTGTTTAAGGAATCCAGTTTTCAAAGCAAACGAGTCTTTAAGTTAGGGTACCATTATATGGTTAATCGAATGAGGGAAAGTACTCATTTGTACGATTACCGTAAGGAAAGATACTTGCAGTTAATAAATAAAAACCCCATGGAAGCAATCAACATATTTAGGGAATTTCTCATGGAAGAACAGAGAATGAAAGTAAATAATGGGAAGAATTAAAATCGTAAGCTTTAATCTTTCTATTTCTGCAAAAAAAGTATGGGGGTGACCCATACTTTTTTGTATATTCCACGTAGAGACTGCATATATTTATAAACACGTTGGAGATTTGTTCCAGCTTTTTTTCATTTAACTAAGCTACGGTATAGCTTGTTCAAAAAACATATCGCGATTATTGATTATTATTGTGAAAGAGGAGAGAACGTAATGGTGAAATGCTAAAAATTGGAATCAAATTGGACTTACGGAGGAAGAATACAAGCGGTTTAACGAATTAAAATATTGTCTAAACCAAGCAGTTTCTCCTGGATATGCCAAACTTTACAAGCAAGAACTAGATTCCTTAATTGCCAAAGGTAGAAGCAGAATCATAAAAACTACCATTAGACTGGATAGAAAGAAAATCATCAACCGTAACATTGGTGAGTTAAACAAAACGATTGGGTAAAAAATAAGGGCTGGCTTCCTAATGAAGTCAGCCTTCTCTTTTTCCTACTTCATAAAAATAAATATGTTGTTTCTAATAATCAAGAAAAACAGCCATTAGCCTTTGGTTATTTTTTCAATTAACACACACAATAATAAGTGACTTCAGGGTGAAGGCTGGTGTTTGTGGAAAATGACCTATATTTTATTAATAATCGGTTTCGTTTTACTTATTAAAGGAGCAGATTTTTTTGTGGAGGGCTCCTCGAAGATTGCAAGGAAACTCCAAATTCCTCCCCTATTAGTTGGATTAACCATCGTTGCATTTGGTACGAGTTCACCAGAAGGAACGGTCAGTATCATTGCCGCATTAGAAGGGAATTCCGATTTGACGTTAGGTAACCTTGTAGGGAGTAATATACTTAACATGTCATTAGTTGTAGGTTTAACAGCAATTATCTCCCCTTTAAAGGTGGAAAATGACACGATACGTAAAGAAATTCCCTTTACTTTTTTAGCGAGCATCGCTTTGGTTGTCTTTATGAGTGATGTGATTCTGCAAGGAGCGGATGCGAATGCCATTACAAGGGGAGACGGCCTCATTTTATTACTGTTCTTTACTATTTTTATGTACTACATTTACGAAGCAGCGAGAAACAGTAAGGACAAAGGATTGGGAGAAGAAATGGTGCCGGAGGGTACAGGCACGTGGACAATGAATACGGTCATGACAATCGGAGGTTTAGTAGCGATTATTTTTGGCGGTCATTTCGTCGTTGATAGCAGTGTTACGATTGCCTTGCTATTTGGAATGAGTGAAGCACTTGTTGGATTAACCATTGTTGCTATTGGGACATCGTTACCGGAATTAATTACCTCCATTACGGCTGCTATGAAAAACCATAGTGATATCGCATTAGGAAATATTGTTGGTAGCAGTATTTTTAATATCCTGTTTGTATTAGGGATTGCATCTAGTATTGCGCCATTACCTGTGAATGATAAACTATTTTTTGATGTCACATCCATGTTACTATTTACGATCGTCTTATTTATTTTTGCCCTTACACAATGTAAAGTTTCTAAACGAGAGGGATTCGTTTTATCGTTGGCCTATATTCTCTATTTAATTTATATTATTATGAGAAACTAGAATTGATATGGAAAAGGCGTAAGTAAAGGAAGAAGTTTCCCTTTCTTACGCCTCTTTGTCTGTTTTATTTTTTCGTTTATTAATGCGTTTTTCATTTACAAGGGGAATGCGTATCTTGAACTGTGAGCCTCTATTTAGTTCACTAGTAATTTTGATGGATCCGCTCATGGAGTGGATAATCCGAAAGGAAGTCATCATTCCCAGTCCTGTCCCATTTTCTCCTTTTGTAGAGAAGTACGGCTCACCTATTCTTTTTAACTGTTCTTCTGTCATACCTACACCTGTGTCGGCAATCGTTAAAGACAGTCGATTTTTTTCTTTTTTTTGCTTTAAGGACAATGCCCCACCAGAAGGCATCGCTTCCACACAATTTTTCGTAATATTTAACAGGCACTGCTGCAGCAATTGTTTTTCACCTAGTACCCAGAGACTGCTATCTATTTCTTCAATCTCCACAGTTACTGAATTCATATTTGCAAGGGGGGTAATAACTTCAACAGTTTTATCTAATTCGTCTTTTATATTGAGATATGTTTGCTGCTCCTGAGCAGGCTTAGCAAAAGCTAAATATTCGCCAATAATTTTATTGGCACGATCAATTTCATCAATAGAAATATTTAAGAATTCTTTTCTTTTTTTCTCAGATAGATTTGTGTCCTTCATTAGTTGTAAAAATCCTTTAACAACAGTTAAGGGATTTCTTACTTCATGGGAGATAGAGGAAGCTAAGTGATTTACCATCTCCATTTTCTCCCCATGAATCATTTCGCGCTTCATAAAAAGCATTTCCTTCATTAATTCTTGAAAATAGATAATGATGGCCACTGCAGTAATTTGCAACAAAAACAAAGATATTCCAGCAAACCAAGGAGTTGTGTCTAGGTAAAAGAAAGTAATATAGGCTGTTGTAAAGATGATTGATATGGCAGCCATCGCAATACCCGACAGTACTTTATCATTATGGGATAGTAACTTCCATCTTGGATATACAAAAATAAAGAACAACATATGTAAGGTGGCAATTACGAATGTTACTTGTACACCGTCACCACCAAAAAAAAGACCGGTAGGATATATTGACTAACCACAATACGATAGCAGCAGGTACCCCACCATATATACTGCCTATAATGGTGGCCACATACCTTAAATCGAAAATTAATCCCTGTTTTGCTTCGATAGGAAAGGCGATACAGCTAATGATTGCTAAACTGTAGGAAAAAACTTTAATCCACCTTTTCCAGGTCCCGTTCAGAGGTGTTTGATCAATAAGAATTGGAATGAATAATAGAAAGAAAAGTAGAAATAGAAAATTTAATAGCAAGATCTGCATAACTCCATCCATAGCTGTGTCCCTCCTACAATTAATTCCTAATTTAAACATATTACAGTTTTATGCATTATGGAATACAAATTATGATAATTTTTGAAATTAATTTACTATTTATCCTACTTTTATCCTATTCAAGAATGTAGAAAAAGTTGTCTTTTTGATTTTTGTGGCAAAAAAGAGGGAGTTCCCAAAGGAGAAATTCACTCCTTTGGGGACTCCCCCGAATCAATAAGCATAGCTGCAATCAATACACGATTATAGTTTCTATTCATGATGGTGTCTGTAAAGACGAATCCTGGATTTATACTAAGCCTGCAATGAAAACGATAAGAATTAATATTGGTGCGACGAATCGTAATACAAAAATCCAAGCGTTACCTGTGAATGTATCACCAAAATCAGAATGGTTGAGAGCATCTGCTTTTTTCCATCCCCAGCCAATGAATAAGGCAATGATCATTCCTCCAAGGGGAAGGAAGATATTTGAGGCGATGAAATCCATACTGTCAATAATATCTGGCTGACCGAAGAAGGAGATATGGGACCATACGCCATTTCCTAATGAAGCAGGAATACCTAAAAGGAAAATGATACCACCAATGATTAAAGACGCTTTCTTTCTGGACCATTCAAATTTACGTATAAAATAAGCTACGGCTACTTCCAGTAAGGATACAGCAGAAGATAAGGCGGCTGCTGACAGGAGGAAGAAGAACAATAGCCCGTACACTTGACCAAATGCAATTTCTCCAAATATTCCAGGCAATGTTATGAATGCCAGGCCAGCCCCAGAAGATGGGTCAATACCAAATGCAAACACCGCAGGGAAGATCATTAAACCGGCAATGATGGCAAATAACGTATCTAAACCGGCAACACTGACCGCCGCACCTGGAAGCTTATGCTCTTTTTTCAAGTAACTTCCGTACGTAATCAGCGCACCCATCCCAAGACTTAAGGAGAAAAATGCCTGCCCCAACGCTGCTAAGTATACCTTTGGATCCAACAATGCACTCCAATCTGGGCTGAATAAAAAGCGCAATGCTTCTTGCGTGCCTCCTAATGTAAAGCTATATCCAGCAAGAACAATAACTAATATAGCCAGTAAAGGCATTAAAATCTTATTGGCTTTTTCAATTCCTTTTTTAATCCCTACAAATACAACGCCAACTGTCATGGCCATAAATAGGAACTGCCAGAACAATGGTTGAACAGAGTTGGAAATGAAGCCAACGAAAAATCCATAATAACCACCATCATCAGGGGCGGTATTTAAATTCCCAATTAAATATTGCACAAAGTAAAAGACAGACCAACCGGCAACTACGGCATAGAAAGATAAAATAATAAATGCAGATGCAACGCCCATAATTCCTGCTACTACCCAAGGCTTACCTGGTGCCAGCTTTGTAAATGCTCCAACAACATCACTTTGTGATCTCCGACCGATGGTAAACTCGGCCATTAGAATCGGAATACCAATAAGTAAAATACATAATACATAAATTAATAGAAATGCCGCCCCTCCATTGTCACCTGTTACATAGGAAAATCTCCAAATATTCCCTAGGCCAACGGCAGAGCCCATTGCTGCTAGGATAAAACCTAGCCGTGAATTCCATTGTTCGCGATTGCTACTTAAGTCACTCATGTAATTCCCTCCTTTAACGCTTTAAAATTTTAAAACTTTATGAAAGTAATATAACATAACCTTTCAGATATTTCTGCATCTTTTTTAAATTTTTTTAACTGTTTTTAAAAGGCATGAATGTTTAACAATGAGGGTAATGTATCATAAACTAATAATATCTTTTTAGAAGGCTCTTTTCGCATAGATTGTTGTTTTTGAGCAATATTTTGGGCTTGGTTACGCTACAGGCGGACGCTTTCCGCGGGCAATGCCTCAGCCTCCTCGGGAAAATCGCCCTGCGGTGTCTTCGTCTATTGATCCTGTCTCTTCCTCTGCTAGTATAGCTCCGATGTCCAGTCCGTCGAGACAACTCGCAGCAATTTCATGAAGCAACGCTCGTCGCTGGAGTCGCCGCCTTCCGCTCCACCAGACCTTTTTAAAATAGCAACAAAGTTTACGAAAAGAGCCTTTCAGAAAATAGAACGGAGAGTGTTACTATGTTTCGTTGGTTTAGGCAAAAATGCGCTATTTGTAAAGGGAAATTAGTTAGTCCTACAGCGTATATCGATGACAAGGGCAATGCCATAAAAGTCTGCTATAAATGCTTATCGTATGCAGAACGGCGGGCTTATCGAAAGAGATAAAAAGTTTACTAGATTAATAATCTAAAATAATGAAAATGGCCTTTGTTGAAAGGCCGTTTTTTTGTGATTTTTAATTACGATTTTAAATAAAATCATAAGTCCAAGGAAGCTGATCAAGTATCTTCTATACCGAAAAGTAAGGCAAATAACTTTTTTTTTCGTTTTCTGTATAAATGCCCTTTAGGCTTGGTCGATTACCGTTTCTATTAATATGGCAAATCATAGAATAATCCGATGAAAAAATACGAAAGGAGTAGAATCCCTATGTTCGGATTTTCTATGACGAAGATGATAAGGGCACATTCCAATAAACTAGACAAGAATCTACGAGATTCTATGCTTCACTTATATAAACCATTTAAGTGGACCCCATGCTTCCTTCATAAGTTTCTTGAAGGAATGATAAAAAGCAGCAAGAAACTGTCTGTCATTGTTGAGATGGATAGTAGTTGTTATGATGAGGCTTATAACGAAATGGATAACGTGGTAAAAAAACATTATCGCTGCAAAATGAAGAAACAATTCAAGTCGATCTCCTGCTGCAGTATGGAGATCGTGTGGCAGGGTCGTATATTGCTTTATCAGGAACGTCCATGGCGACGCCTATCTGTGCAGGGATTGTTGTGTTAATGCTCGAGTATAATCCCCACCTCTCACCAGATGAGGTAAAGGCAAGGTTAATGAATGGTGCAGACTTATGGAGGGACAGGGATGCGAACATTTATGGCGCCGGTTATATCGATGGGAAGAATGCTGTTAATTAAAACTAAGGCTCTGTTAGTCTTTGTTGTTGATTTTTGCTACAGGAGCTCGCTTTCCGCGGGCAACGCTTCAGCCTCCTCGTCCCTGCGGGGTCTTCAGCCGTTGCTTTTCCCGCAGGACTTTGTGGTGCTTCGTGGGGGAATCCCACGCACGAAGAAAATGCGTTAGCATTTTCGAGGAGTCTCGCTCCTTTCGCAAAATCAACGCATATCCAAAATCAACATTATCCACTAACAGAGCCAAAACTAATGATGGAAAATGCCTATTGGTTCATTTTTTATTTAATCATGCCTATCTTTAATGCTTTCGCCTTAATATCCATTCCGGAAAAGTTATTTTTGCATAAATAAATAATAGCGAAGCTAATTTCTCCATAGGTGTGATTTCGCATGGATAACGACACGTTAGATCTTATTGGTAACTGGGTAGAACATATTGGGGCAACGATAGCAGCAATCGGGGAAACAGAACAATTAGCAGGAAATATGGACCTTGGATTACAAATTGGTTCCTTTGGAAATGCCGTACAAGGGATAGGAAATGCATTTCAAGCACTTGCAAACGAAGAGGACACAGGAGTAAATGTTGGCAACTGGCTCCAAGCTGCTGGTACTTCTGCTAATTCCCTGGCCGAATATAAAATGCTTCACAATACCACTACAACGGAAGATGCAGGTAAACTAGAAATCATTGGGGATTCATTGCAATCTGCAGGTTCCATGCTGGCGTCTATCGGCAGATTAGATGACGCACCTAGGCTCGTTTTAGGCAACGTTATCCAATCTATCGGTGCAGCAATGGAAGGGATAGGTGTTTATATTTCGTTAGTATCAGACGAACAGCGTGGCCAGCTTATTGAAACCATTGGTGGATGGCTCCAATCCATCGGTACGGCCTATCAGGCCATTGGCGCAACGAGGAATTATTTAAACAGAGATACATTTTGAGCATAGGTTAGTAAGGAAGGCTTCGTTTTTGAAAAAACAAGAATAATTTAACGAAACCATATGGGTGGCTGACTGGTTATGTCTAATCGTTTATATATATTAGGGAATTGGATAGAAGCAATTGGAGCCAATCTAGCTGCTTTAGGTGTCAGTATTGAAATACAAGATAGCACCGATGGGAAGAGGCTGAGGGTTATTGGCGATGCTGTTCAAGGGGTCGGGAACTTTATCATTGCTGAGACGACACCGGCAGATGGTCTAGCAGTAGCCGGAAACCGGCTGCAAGGCATTGCCTCTTCAGCCAATGCTGTCCTTGCCTATCGAGAGATTTATGTGGATGAGCAGATAAACAATCAGTTGGAGATTATCAGTGATGCATTACAAGCCTTTGGTTCTTACGTAACAATGATTGCAAGACTTGACGACAACCCAGCAAAAGCCTTCGGTAACCTAATTCAGTCTTTTGGGGCGATTATTGAAGGGACTGGGGTATTGAATGTGATGCTCTCCAACGAGGAGCGTGGGAATCAGTTAAGGAGCTTTGGCAAATGGGTGCAAGGAATTGGAACGATTCTCCAAGCTATTTCTGTTACTCCTGGGCTTATGCATTTAGTAGGTGAACCAAACGAATCAAACGACCCAGATGGAGAAACATAGTTTTCACATTAACAACAAGCATTTCCAACGGAGGCTGCTGAAAAACTAGAAAAGTTAAATTGCAATGGCTCCGCTCGTTGCGCGCCTACTATGAAAAACCCACTCATAGTAGGCTTTCAAAAGATTGCAACGGCTTCGCGCATTGCTTAGAGGCACTGAAAAAGTGGAAAAGCACCACTTTTTCAGTACCCTCTTCCAACGTGTGCCTTTTTTCCTATAAAGTACAGACAGGTCCATAATTGTTTGCATACAAAAGTAAAAGAGGAAGTTAATTTATAGCATAGGGTTGGATGGGTATGTCTACAAATTTAGTTGATGTAATAGGAAGTTGGATTGCTGCTACAGGTGCTACCCTCGGTGCTATAGGACAAACGAAACAGTTGGCAGGTAGACGGTTTGCCGGACAACAGCTATGGACAGTAGGAAAGGGCGTACAAGCTGCCGGAGCATCCTTACAAGCCGTTGCAGAGACAGAAGAACCAATTGCAGAGGTTGGGAATTGGCTGATTGGGATAGGTGCTGCTGCTGTTTCATCTGTAGGGGCCAGGGAACTTCCAAATGAATTAGAAAAGGAAATTCGTGAAGCGATTGGATTAAAACAGAGACAAATAAGTGATGATAAAACAATGGAAGAAATAGAAAATAAACAAATTGCTGTTATTGGAAACTCCTTGCAGATGATTGGCGCTTATTTAGTAGCAATAAAAAGAGAGAATCCTAAGCGGGTTATTGGGGGCATCGTCCAATCTGGAGGTGCGTTAATCGAAGCAATAGGGGTGCTACAAGATTTATCCTCTAAAGAGGACACGACAGCGCAGCAGCTTGCTGTTTTGGGTGGATGGCTCCAGTCCATTGGAACCACGTTACAGGCTGTAGGGGCTACGGAGGACTTTACGGACGAAGAAATGGAAAGGGGCTAATTTGTTTTTCCGAGAGTAGTGTTTGACGGATTCTAAATGTTTTTTCTAAAAAGGAAGATTAGTATGACGAACCAGCTAATGCAATTAATCGGGCAATGGGTCTCCTGGATTGGGGTCACCCTTGCTGCCATCGGCCATACAGAAAGATTAACTGGCAATCGAGTCTTAAATAATAAGCTAAGGATTATTGGCAGAGGTATTCAAGGGACGGGGAACGCCCTGCAGGCCGTTGGTGAAAAAGAAGAAACATTTGTTGAAGTGGGTAACTGGATTCAGGCAACAGGAGCTGCCGCCACGTCTGTTGCAGCAGGTGTTCAGCTACAGGGAGAAGAACTAGAAAGTAAACAAATCGAGCTAATTGGTTCTTCATTGCAAGCCTTAGGTGCAAATATTTCGGCCATCGGCAAACAAAATATTGGAGCCCATACGTTACGAATTGCAGGTAATATCATTCAATCCATTGGTAACATCCTCCAATCCATCGGTGTCGTTTTTATTTTAGCTTCCAAAGAAGAAGAGGGCGAGCAACTAAGGGTTATAGGGCCATGGATACAAGTGTTGGGAATTACCCTTCAGTCCATTGGGGCAACGATTGATTATGAAACGTCAGTCTAACGAACTGGCAGGAGGTGTGAATTTTAAGGGGGATTAGAACGATTTTTCAGAAAAATGTGTTACGATGTTAGATAGAGCGTCTTCAAAAAGTATCTAACTCGATCAAACGAGGAGTGGGGGACTTTGGGGAAAATTAAAAAATTTAGTGCAATCATGGTTATCGCAGGTTTTTTCTTCATTGTGTACGGTCTGCTACCGACTCCCTTTGGTGGCTATGGCATGCATTTGGGTGATATGAAATATATCGCTAATAGGTATACGTTTATTGGTGTCGGCGGAACCTTCATTGTTGTCGGATATGTGCTGGAAAAGCTGGTGAAAGAGATAAAGGAAGAAATTCTATTTATGACTGGGAAAATTTCGGATTTAGAAGAGAAAATAAAGAGATTAGAAGAGGAAAGAGAACAAAAATAGTAGTGTAAATAAAGAGACGGCCTAGGAAAGGAGTGATTACGATCGTCTTCATGTACCTCGGTTTAGTTGTTTTAGCTGTATTATTCTATGTTTTCCTTCGTGCCATCTTGCGGCACGTTAAAAAATTTGCTAGCTTTGAAGGAGATGCTATAGATAAATTCTTCTATTATTTCCGGGGCTTTTTTTTATGGAGTCTCTTTAATGCTGATCATATACGGTTCCTATCTTTAATAGAAAGAGTTTATATTACAGCTAGTTTTTATGAGCCTGCAGAAGCCATCAACCAGCTTATTGCAGACGCGACGGATGGAAAGGAATGCAGTTCCGTTTTTCTCACAGAGGAAGAGTGGGAAGACTACAAAGATAGTTCCCCATATATACATATATGCGAAGGAACAGATTGGAACGTCGTGAAGGAGGTTTTCCAATCTGATGATCACAAATTTTTGAATGTTGACCACAAAGGACAGTTTCAATATAAGGCCACCTACCATTTTATGAAACAAGTTTATGATCGATCCCATCACCTTCTCCAGGTTACATATTACCCTGATTTTTATCCGCGGGAAGAAGCAGAAAGGGAAGATCAACTCACCTTCTTTGTGGAAAAAATAGATGGGATGTGGCGGGTCACGAATATACAACAACGCTCACGAGAGCTTTAATAAGGTTTAAAGAGAATTGATAAACGGAGGATTTGACTAGTGAAGGATATGACAGAGTTATTTCAAGAGGATAAACGTTTAGGCATTGCCTTACCAGATTTAAATGAACCATGGGAAAAATTCACCCTTCAAGAGCAAACGAAGATTCTTTCCTATTGGGAAAAACAGCGCTCAAAAATACCTGATCGAATAAAAGAGTTGGAAAAAGAAGTGAAGGTAAAAACGAGGAACATGCTGGTGGAAAACGATGAAAAGAAAATGATCCAGTTAAATAATGAAATCGTTTATCTAGCTAGTATTATTAACGATTTAAATATATGGTTCCGAATAGAACCTGCCATAACAGGGAAAGAAATGTTGAGTGAAAAGGAAATGAAGTCACATATGTAGCTTGGTCGATTGTTCACAGGGCTGCTGAGTAGGGAGAATCTCCCTTCTCGGTAGCCTTTTAATTTTTAACTACTCAAATACAGGAAAAAATAGTTGGCATCTCGAAATAGTTAGAGGGAATAATAGTGATTTTTAAAAACAAAGGAGTGGTTTATTGATGGCAGAAACTATAGTTTTACGGAATATAAGAGTACCCATGAGGGACGGCATTACCTTGTCAGCGGATGTCTATCGCCCCAACGCAGAAGGGGAATACCCGGCAATTGTTGTGAGAACACCTTACTTAAAAACGTCTCAAGTAATCTTTGAAACAGGTACATATTATGCAAAACACGGTTATGCAGTCGTTTATATGGACGTTCGCGGTCGTGGTGATTCTGAAGGTGAGTTTGTCCCGTACCGGAATGACGGCATTGATGGCTACGATGCCATTGAATGGGTAGCGGAGCAACCTTGGTGTACTGGTTCTGTTGGAACGATGGGCGGATCGTACTTAGGGCGTATCCAGTGGTTGACTGCCTTGACGAAGCCACCACATTTAAAGGCGATGATTTCTACTGTCACCCCATCGGATCCGTTTGTGGAATGGCCGACGGGACTGCCAACCCCAATGCATATGTGCTGGGTTTTCATGACAAGTGGAAGAGTCATGCAAAATATTGATGCGGTGGAGTGGGAGAAGGTGTACAATCACTTGCCGTTGGCAACGATGGATGAGGAAGTTGGAATTGTTTCGGAGCAATGGCGTGAAGAAGTGAAGCACACAACATTAGATGACTGGTGGAAACATATTTGCTATCAGGACAAGTTTGACCAAATTGATGTCCCGGCCCTTCATGTATCGGGCTGGTATGATGATGAGCAAATCGGCACCCCGTTGAATTTTATGGGGATGACGAGTAATGGGGCCACGGAACATGCAAGAAAGAATCAAAAGATGCTCATGGGCCCATGGCCTCATCAAATTAACCGTTCTACGAAGTTAGGAGATTTAGATTTCGGAGCAGATTCCATGATTGATTTACTTGGCTATCAGCGTCGCTGGTTTGATTATTGGTTGAAGGGGATAGATAACGGCGTCATGGACGAGCCCGATGTCGATATGTTTGTGATGGGGGAAAACAAGTGGCGGAAGGAATCTGAGTGGCCATTAGCTCGAACGGAATGGACAAAGTTTTACCTTAATAGTGGTGGGAAAGCAAATAGCCGGTTTGGCGATGGAAGACTGTCCGTTACTGAGCCTGGTGCTGATGGTGAGACAGTGGCTACAGGGGCAGCTGCGGATGAATACGACTACGACCCTAGTAACCCAGTGCCATTTATTACTGATATGGTTTCAGCACAAATTGGTGGACCTGATGATTATGCTGCCGTGGAGCGCCGAGATGACGTCCTTGTTTACACGACGCCCCCATTAGAAGAAGATGTGGAAGTGACAGGACCTGTAAAAGCCTTGATCTATGCCTCATCCAGTGCTGTGGATACTGACTTTATGGTGAAGCTTCTTGATGTACGGCCAAGTGGCTTTGCCCAACGGTTGACGGATGGCATGGTAAGGGCAAGATTTAGGGAAGGTATGGAAAAACAAGTATTGATGGAGCCAGGAACAGTTTACCCATTTGAAGTGGATTGCTGGAATACCTCTCATGTATTTAAAAAGGGTCATCGCATCCGCGTGGAGATCGCGTCCAGTGCGTTTCCGAAGTATGATCGAAACTTAAATACGGGGGAAGAGCTTGGGCAGACATCCGAAATGAAGGTAGCTCATCAAACGGTATATCATACTGAAGAGTATCCGTCTCATATTGTGCTGCCAGTAATTCCAAAAGCGTAGAGTGTTTGTTTTTTGTAAATGATAGTTTGTAGATACACAAGACGAATATTGAGACTGCTGAAAAACTCGAAAAGTTAAATTGCAATGGCTCCGCTCGTTGCGCGCCTACTATGAAAAACCCACTCATAGTAGGCTTTCAAAAGATTGCAACGGCTTCGCGCATTGCTTAGAGGGACTGAAAAAGTGGAAAAGCACCACTTTTTCAGTCCCTCCGAATTTTCGTCTTGTGTATTTTTGCAAATCTTTGAGGTGATTTTCTGGGTGAAGAGCGGGATGGAACACCACTACACTACTCCTCGTGGCGTTTTCTATGATGAAGAGCGGAATTAAAGGCGTCTATCCCGCACTTCGTGTTGTTTTCTAGGATGAAGAGCGGAATTGAAGGTGTCTATCCCGCACTTCGTGTTGATTTCTATGATGAAGAGCGGAATTGAACGCCTCTACTCGACACTTCGTGTTGATTATCAGGGAGAAGTGCGGAATTGAGGGACTCTACCCGACACTTCGTGATGAATTCAAGGGCAAAGAGCGGAATTGTCAGGGCGTATTTCGACAGTTAAGCAGAAAATGTTATCCTGACAGTTTTATAAAAAACGAGGATTCAAGAGTACCGTAATAGGGAATTTCTAGAAAGGTATTCTGTTTATTTTCTGCATTTCCTGAAAACGCACTTAATTGATCAAACTACAACTATCATTATTATGAATTAATTGGCGTAAGATAAGAAAAAGACCGTTCAAATCCGTCATAGTAAAGGGGATAGCTATGCAGCAAATTTACACGATCGTGAAAAAACATGTGGACGACTGGGACCCGGAGAAATTATTATCCATGGGAGCACCTGAAGATGAATACGACATTGAAGTAAAAGAAATAGTAAAAGAACTAAAGGACATTGACAACATCTTTCAGTTGTCCAAAACAATTAAAGCAGTCTTTGAAAATTATTTTTGCATTGAGTATGATGCTAATGAATGCTTCAAGGTTGCAGAAGGAATATGGAATGATCTAGAAAAACTTTAGCTGTCATTTGCCAATTTTAACTAGCTATAACAAAATACGTGAGGTGGCAGCATCAAACATATCCTCACCTCTTTCAAATAAAATCCATTCCTTTTCCACTCCAATTTTCATTGAAAAAAGGACTGACTTTTCCAAAAACAATTGTATTAAAAAGAAGAATATGGTAAATTTACTACAAGTAACAACATAGAATTTCTAGGTAGGTGAACAGCCTGTGGGTTTTGACCGTGAATTAGTAAAAGGAAGCACCTCGCTCATGATCATGAATATTCTTAGTGAATCAGAAATGTATGGGTACCAGCTTTCGAAGGAAATGGTAAGGCGTTCCAACAATCAACTAGAAGTCAAAGAGGGCACGTTATACCCTGCTCTTCACAAACTTGAAAAAAAAGGTTACATTACATCTGTCTGGAGACCGCAAACAAAGGGTCCAGATCGCAAATACTACAAGCTAACAGAAGAAGGACGTGCCGTTCTTCAGCAAAAAAATGAAGAATGGAACGTGTTTGTTAAAATGGTCAACAACGTTCTTGGGAGAGATCCCGTATGATGACCACCGAATCCAATGCATATATAACGAAATTAAAAGCAACCCTACAAAACTCTCAAATAGGGAATGCAGAAGAAATTGTCAGGGAGTATGAGGTCCACCTACATGAGAAAACATATGAACTCATGCTCAGCGGTAGGAAAGAGCAGGATGCTTTAAAAGAAGCCATAAAGCAAATGCCTTCCCCTGAGGAAGTGGCAGTCACTTTCCAACTAACCAACGAAAGTCGAAACCGAATTTCACCGAATGGAAAAATACTAAGCTTTCTCAATTGCAGCATATTGTTGCTAGGGATGATTCTCACACTCTTATATGCTGGCAGGGGGTACGAAAGTTTTCAGCCTATATGGTCAACCATGGTCGACTTTAAATGGCAAATCCTGTTTCTTTATACGGCCGCATGGCTAGGCGCAGGTTATCTTTACGGCCTCTCCAATGGATTTTATAAAAAGAAACGATTTGATAAGAGTGTTGCAGCAGCCATCGTCCCTAATTATATTTTTATGATCGTGGTAATAGCAGGCATTTACTTTGGCTGGACACAGCAATGGTTTGGATTTTTGCTACAGTCATCTATGTTTCTGTTCCTTTGTATTGTTGTAACCATGTCTTTTTATCCAATTGTCCAACTTGGCCACAGACTTGGGGCCATTAGGGGGATATAAGCCCCCTAACTTTTATCAACCACTACATAGTAATTCTAGGTAAAAAAGAAAGGCTGTGATGTTATGATTTTATTTCTGTTTGTAGGTATGATTGCCATGGTCGTTGTCATGTTTTTGAAAAATAAGTTTATTTATGGATGTCCAATTAAGGACTCCCATCTTCATTGGCTCCAAAAACGAAATAGATCCACAAACTATTGGAAAGCAGGCGGCCTCTTATTCCTGATTAATGCCCTTCTGTTTTCTGGAGTGATTGGTCTGCTGTTTGTACTCATGTACATTCCCATTCCTTTCCTCCATTTATTCCTCATGGTCGGTGGCGTAATGGCAAGTATTTACGCTTGGTCGGCCTTTAATCGCGCCTGGGAAGGATCAAAGGCAGGCAGGTTCTTGGCTGGACTTACAGGAAGCAGTTTTTACCTTGGAATAACGCTGTTTTTCATTTACCAGTATGCGACCTTGGAGCCTGCTTTTGAAGGTGACGACATGTTTATGGCAGCATTCGGGCTTATGATCGCGTTCACTGTCACCACTGTCGCCTTTATCACTTGCTTTATTTTTACGGTATTTTCCGCAAAAAAACAGTCACTGGGGTGATGCTCTTTATGAAAATCGTAAAAACTTTGGCAATCCTGTGGTTCCTTGGAATCTTCTTCGGGGGACTAAGTTTATTGATAATCCAGTACTTTCCCCCTATATGTACACCATAGATGAGGTAGATACGAGCAATCTAGAGAAACTAGATGATATCCCTCCCCCCGATGATAAAAAAACGTTAGCCATCTATTACCGTGGGGGACCGTTTTTTCACGCAGATTACAGTTTTATTGGGGAAGTTACGGCGGAAACCTTTACACGAGTGGTCTTTTGGTATGGTGACGGCACCCAAACTTTAGTATCCTGGGAAGACAAGGACACTATTACACTAAAAATAGATGATGAAACATTCCACCTCAATATTTACGATGACCAATATGATTTTCGGAAAAAAATTAGATGGCTACAATAAGGAACCATCCAATCATAATTACTTGAATAATCAGCTTCGCAAAGGTGCTACTTAAAAAGGCGACTAAGGAAGCAACTCCGATTTTTAAAGACAACTCCAAATCTTTATGTTGAATAAACTCTGTCACTGTTACGGCAATGAACGGGACGATGATAATCCCAAAGGGTGGTACGATAAATGCACCCACAATGACACCGACTATGGCCATCCGCTCTCCCCATTTGGAGCCGCCGTACCGCTTGACGAAATAGCTGTTAGCAATTATATCGGCCACAAAAACAAGCACCGTCAAAAGCACCATCCCAATCCAAAACCAGATGGAAAGACTACCGCCAAGGGCGAACACGTAAAGAAGGAATCCAATCCAAATTAATAATATTCCTGGTATTAACGGGAAAATCAATCCCACAAAGCTCACAATAAATAAAATGGCAATTACTGCCCATATGGCAATATCCATAGGAACCACCTTTCAAGACTCGTAAAAAATAATCGACTCTTATTTGGATAATTATGTTAACATAATTGTAATCGAAGGAAGGACAGATTCAAAGCGAATTTAGCAATTATGTCGTACCATTTTGGAGGCGAGTTTAAATGAAACCAATTTTAAAAGAATTTCCACATGAATTTACTTCAGAACGACTGCTTCTCCGCATGCCCATGCCAGGGGATGGGAAGACCGTATATAATGCGATCCAAGCGTCCCTTGCTGAGTTGAAGCCTTGGATGCCGTGGGCAGATGGAAAACAAACAGAGGAAGAGACGGAAATCAATATAAGAGAAGCCCAGATAAGCTTCTTGAAAAGGGAAGATTTAAGGCTCCATCTGTTTCATAAGGAGACAGGAGAATTTATCGGGTGTTCAGGCCTTCACCGCATCGATTGGGATGTGCCTAAGTTTGAGATTGGTTATTGGGTCGACAGTCGTTTTCAAAAACAAGGTTATGTAACGGAAGCGGTAAACCGAATAACACAATTTGCCTTTGAAGACCTTGGAGCAAGGCGGGTGGAAATTCGCTGTGATGCGAAAAACTCAAATAGTAGCGCAGTAGCTAAACGAGCAGGCTATCACCTGGATGCTGTTTTAAAAAATGATGCCATGTCTTGCGATGGGAAAGAGTTAAGGGATACATGCATATTTTCAAAGGTTAAATGATGGATGGCTCCATGAGGTAAAGGACTAGTCCTCTGGAGCCATTGCTATTTTTATTCCTTTTTACTGCCTTTATGAGGGCAGCTTCTCCTTGGAAAGACTCGATGCTGTCAGCTTGCTCTACAACATGAAAATGCTGTTTTACCTTATCTGACGCATTCCCCATATATTTAGCTAATTCGAGCTTTTCCACCTTGCTTAATTGCATTCTTTCAGTCCATGGATCAAAACGGAATGTCTTCACAAATCGGTGCATTTCATGTACAAATAGCTGATGCTTTTCAAGAAGCTTCATCCATTCTGTTTTTTTCCAAGCCCGGTGATGACTGTAATCACGCTTTTTTTCCACCGTATTATAAAAGTCATCAAGCTCATCCTCCTCTGGAGCAATATTATCATCGAGCAAAAACTGGCCATTTGGAATGAGCACTCGGGCAACTTCCTGAACGAAGGTATCAATGTTTGGGAAGTGGTGAGGTGCTATTCGACAAGTGACAATGGAAAATGAATTATCAGGAAAAGGGAGTTTTTCTGCATTTCCTAATACGAATTGGACATTTTTATGGCCATTAGACTGAATGAATTTCTCTGCTTCGTTTAACATCTCTTTTGTCAAATCCAATGCAACAACTTCATGTACATGGGGGGCAAAGGCGTTGGCTGTGTGTCCTCCGCCAGTTGCCACATCAAGAAGTTTTTCTTTTCCAGTCATCTCTGTCATGTCGATCAGCTTTTGCAAATCTTTCCCTAGGCGGTGGATTTCACTTTGCACATAGGCATTGGCATTTTTGCCAAACTGTTTTTCAACATTTGATTTTGTCATGGATTATTCGCCTCCATCTATTCTTCTCCCTTTATTTTAATGGAGATGAAGGTATAATAAAAAGACGGATTTATTATCGTTTTGGTTAAGTAAAAATTATATTTAGGGAGTTGTAGTTATGAAAGCTGGCATATTGCATCATATCGAGATTTACGTTTCAAATTTACGGGAGTCTGTAAAGTTTTGGGAGTGGCTTCTTGAGGAAGAATTAGGCTACGAGCGATTTCAACAATGGGATAAAGGCGTGAGTTGGAAGCTAAACGATACATACCTTGTGTTTGTACAAGTAGAAGAGCGGTTTCAGACACCGGAGTATCACCGCTCGAGAGTTGGTTTAAACCATTTGGCTTTTTATGGGGAGTCGAGGGAGCATATTGATGAGATGACAGAGAAGTTGAGGAACATGGGGGTCACGATTCTTTACGAAGACAGGCATCCCTATGCAGGTGGTCCAGATTACTATGCGGTGTTCTTTGAGGATCCTGACAGAATTAAGGTAGAACTGGTTGCCCCATGATGAACTAAAAATATAGCTGGAGCCAACCTTTTTTTCACAAATGAAGTTTACTTATTGCTTTATTTAAGTCTACTAGTGTACAATGGGCTTGAATGTATCATAGGAGTGAGGAAATTATGAAAAATAAACTATTAATTATCGTATTGTTGGCGTTGGCTTTAATTATTACAGCTTGTGGTTCGGGTAACGATTCACCACAAGGGTCAGCTCCACCGTTAAATTTGGAGCCCCTTGAAGTAGAACTAATTGTACCGGAGACAGCAGACCCTGATACGGATGTGGTAATCCAAGCCTTAGTCACGCAAGGTGAGGAGAAAGTTAATGATGCTGACGAAGTTGTTTTTGAAATTTGGCAACGCAACCAAAAAGAAAACAGTGAAATGATTGAGGCTATCCTTACGGATGAAGATGGGTTATATGAAATTACGTACGTATTTTCAGAGGAAAACCTTTATTTCGTTCAGCCCCATGTGACGGCGAGAGGAATGCACCGCATGCCACTTGGTGAAATTGCAGTGGGAGATGTTCCAGAAGAAGTGGAAGGTACGGAAGAAGACCATGAACACGGTCATCACGACCATGACCATCATCATCAACATGGTGATTTAACGTTAACGTGGAACACAGAGGAGGTAGTACCTCTTAACGAAGAAGTGGAAATTTCTGTTGCAGTAGAGTGGCAGGGAGAAACATGGACAGACGGACGAGTCCGCTTTGAAATATGGCATGAAGATGACCACGTTCATCAATGGATCGATGGGGAAGAAACTGAAGCTGGACTTTATACGTTAACACACAGCTTTGACAAAGCAGGAGAACATTACATCATTATTCATTTAGAAGATGAGCATATCCATGAACATGTATTAAAAACAGTTCAAGTGCACGATGAGGATGGACACGGTCATTAATATTCAAAAAAAACGCCGAAGGGTTAGTTCCCTTCGGCGTTTTTTTAATCGAAATACACCATCCTAGTTTCTTCTTTGCTACCCTTATCTACGGGTTGTAGAAATAACTTCTTCGCCATCTTTAATGACTAATATATACCTTGCTGTTTCATAATCGATGGTTTCGTTACCGACGGTGATTGGCTCAATATCAAAATTGACAATTACTTCATATGTACGAGTGTCTTCTGTATCTTGATATCTATCCACATTAATTCTTACGATTTCATAGTCGTCTAAAATAGTATTTAAATGTGGTTCTATAACATTTTCTTCTAGCTCATTTAATTGCTGTAATGCCGGGTTTGGTAATATAAAAGGCAAAATAATTAATGTCAATAAACCTACAACAATCGTAATTACCACTTTATCAACTTTCTTTTTCTTTCCTACACTCATTTTTTTACCCCCTATCTGCCTAATCTACGAATTTAATTGAGAAAGGTTTCAGCTATATTTGTTTCAACATTCTCCCCCGACAAAACGTTCGGCATATACTTTGTCTTTATAACATTTTTTTGCAATGAAACATCAAGTAAACATAAAAAAAGCACATGGTTTCATAGGAGATCCATCCATGCGCTTTTGCTTATATTTTTATCTTAAATGTG
>JAJOJL010000121.1 GCA_021208645.1 Bacillus sp. (in: firmicutes)
CCCACGTGTTACTCACCCGTCCGCCGCTAACTTCTCCATAGCAAGCTATGTTGAAGTCCGCTCGACTTGCATGTATTAGGCACGCCGCCAGCGTTCGTCCTGAGCCAGGATCAAACTCTCCAATAAAGTGTTTGATTTCTAGCTTCAAGCCAAAGTTTGGCTAATTGTATTTCATTGACGGGATATTCGATAGGTCGTCGAAACGACTTCTATATCCCACTTCGCTTGGCTTTTTGTTTAGTTTTCAAAGGTCATAATGTTTCAGTTGTTGTTTGAAGTGACAACTTTTATATCATAACATCAAAGTGATTCACTAGTCAACAACTTTTTTTGAGTTTTTTTCACCGCCGTTTTGGCGACAAAAACTAGTATATAATTTTCTATTCTAATAGTCAATACTAAAAAACATTTTTATATTTTTTAGTATCGTATTTTGTACAATACCTCATTTTCCTAGTATTTAAACATCTTTTGGACAACTTATCCTTTATTAATTTAATTCTTATTAAACATTACATGCTCTCTGCTGAAACTAGTTGCATCTATAATATATGATGTACATAAACCAAGATTTTTTTAGCTAATAATCACAAAAAAAAATAACCAGTTGGAAAGTTAGTTGCTCTCCAACTGGTTACTATTAAGAGATTATTGATTTACATCTCCATCTTCTTCCGTTTCTTCAATTTCTTCTGTTAGATCAGCTTCTTCTGCGTCTGAATCGGAAGGAGCTTCTCCTTCAACAGTCTCTTCATCTGCCAATACTTCATCGTCTTCATCAATATTGACTCTGGCTACTGTCGAAACCTTTTCATTTTCCTCTTCAGCTACCCTAATTAGTTTTACCCCTTGAGTGTTTCGGCTTGTAATAGAAATTTCATTCACATGCATTCGAATAATAACGCCTGAATTAGTTATTATCATTAAGTCGTGATCATCTGCCACAACCTTAAGAGATACTAAATCACCGTTTTTCTCCGTAATATTACAAGTTTTAATTCCTTTACCACCACGGGTTTGTACTCTGTAATCTTCAACAGGCGTACGTTTACCAAAACCTTTTTCCGTTACAATTAATACATGCTGGTCCTCTTCGATAATATCCATTCCAACTACTTCGTCATCTTTTTGTAAGGTTACTCCTTTAACACCAGTAGCTGTTCTTCCCATTAAACGGACATCCTCTTCATGGAAACGGATAGACATTCCTTTACGTGTACCTGCAATGATTTCCTTGGTTCCATCAGTTAAGCGGACTCCATGGAGTTCATCTCCTTCACGAAGGTTGATGGCAAATAACCCACCACGACGGATATTAGAAAAGGCCACTAGTTGTGTACGTTTGATAACTCCAAACTTCGTCATAAAGAAGAGATATCGTTCCTCATCAAACTCTTCTACTGGAATAACCGTACTTATATACTCATCCTTTTCAATTTGTAGGAGGTTAATAATCGGAATTCCCTTAGCAGTACGGCTAAATGATGGAATTTCATAGCCTTTCAAACGATAAACTTTCCCTTTATTAGAGAAGAACAAGAGATGATCGTGGGAGTTTGTAATGAATAAATGCTGCACGAAATCATCATCATGGGTTCCCATCCCTTGAACACCACGACCTCCACGTTTCTGACTGCGATATGTGGAAAGGGGAATTCGCTTAATATACCCATTGTGAGAAAGGGTAATAACGACGTTTTGGCGAGGGATTAGATCTTCATCCTCTAAGCTGTCTTCTCCAATAGTAATTGTCGTTCTTCTTTCATCATTAAAACGTTCTTTGATTTCCTCAAGCTCTTCACGGATAATTTCAAGGACTTTCTCGTCATCCGCTAAAATAGCTTTCAGCTCTTTAATTCTCTCCACTAACTCTTGATACTCTGTTTCGATCTTGTCCCGCTCCAAGCCTGTTAAGCGTTGCAGCCTCATATCTAAGATGGCTTGTGCTTGGTCGTGGCTTAAACTAAATTGTTCCATCAAGCCTTGACGGGCAATCTCCGTTGTTTGAGAGCCACGGATCAAAGCAATGATTTCATCGATATGATCAAGAGCAATTCGTAATCCTTCTAAAATATGAGCCCTAGCCTCTGCTTTTTTCAATTCAAAGGCCGTACGACGTCGGATAACTTCACGTTGGTGCTCTAAATAATGATATAGTACTTCCTTTAAGGACATGATTTTTGGCTGTCCATTTACAAGGGCAAGCATATTAATACCAAAACTTGTTTGCAATGCTGTTTGCTTATATAAATTATTTAGTAGTACGTTGGCATTTACATCTCTTCTGAGCTCAATTACAATACGTAAACCATTACGGTCTGATTCATCCCTTAAATCCGTGATACCATCTAACTTCTTCTCCCTAACCAATTCAGCAATTTTTTCAATTAATCTTGCTTTATTGACCTGGTACGGAATTTCATTGACAATAATTCGAGGTTTACCATTATTATCTTGAATTTCAGCTTTTGCACGGATTGTAATAGAACCTTTACCAGTTTCATAAGCTCGACGAATACCGGAAATACCGACGATTTCCGCTCCTGTAGGGAAATCGGGTCCTGGAATATATTCCATAAGCTCAGAGCTTGTTAAGTTTGGATCTTGACTTAGTGCTAAAACACCATCAATTACTTCCCCCAGTTGATGGGGTGGTATATTTGTTGCCATCCCTACGGCAATTCCTGATGTTCCATTGACTAGTAAGTTGGGAAAACGTGCTGGAAGAACAATAGGTTCCGTCTCGGATCCATCATAGTTTTCCTTATAATCAATCGTGTCTTTATTAATATCTCTTACAAGCTCCATAGATATTTTAGACATTCTTGCTTCCGTATAACGCATCGCTGCTGCTGCATCACCATCGACAGAACCGAAGTTACCATGACCATCAACAAGCATATAACGATAGCTAAAATCTTGAGCCATACGTACCATCGTTTCGTAAACAGCAGAATCCCCATGGGGGTGATACTTACCAATTACTTCACCTACGATACGTGCTGATTTTTTATAGGCCTTATCAGAGGTCATACCTAGTTCATTCATGGCATATAAAATACGTCGGTGCACTGGCTTTAATCCATCCCTGACATCAGGAAGTGCACGGCTGACGATAACACTCATTGCATAGTCCATAAAGGACGTTTTCATTTCCTGGCTAATATTTATTTCCTTTACTCTTGGCTGATCTTGTTCAGACATTCATTGTACCTCCGTTCACCTATACAAACAGTGGAGAGTTTATTTTTACTTTATATTAACGTATAGCAACCATGCAGGTCTTTCACTGCATGGTAGTTGGTTCTTAATAAGGCTTTATATGTCTAAATTTTTCACATATTGAGCGTTCGCCTGAATAAAATCTCTTCGTGGTTCTACTTTATCACCCATTAATGTTTCAAACGTTTCATCGGCAATCATGGCATCGGCTAATGCAACTTGAAGCGTTGTTCGCGTCTCTGGATCCATCGTTGTTTCCCACAACTGAGTCGGATTCATTTCTCCTAAACCTTTATATCGTTGAATCCCTGGCTTTGGATTAGCAGGAAGTTCCTTCATAATCCGCTCCATTTCCTTTTCGTTGTAAGCGTATTGGATTTGCTTTCCTTGTTGAACCTTAAACAACGGTGGTTGGGCAATATAGATATAACCTTCCTCGATTAACGGACGCATATAGCGGTAGAAGAACGTTAATAGTAATGTACGGATATGAGCACCATCCACGTCGGCATCAGTCATGATAATTATTTTATGGTATCTTGCTTTTGAAATATCAAAATCTCCACCAACGCCTGTTCCTAATGCTGTAATGATGGCACGTACCTCATTATTTCCTAAAATTTTATCTAATCTGGCTTTTTCCACGTTAATGATTTTCCCCCGTAAAGGTAAAATCGCCTGGAAATGCCTATCACGGCCTTGTTTTGCTGATCCGCCAGCAGAGTCACCCTCAACGATATACAATTCACTGATGGAAGCGTCCTTGGACGAGCAATCAGCTAATTTTCCTGGTAAGGAACTTACTTCTAAGGCAGATTTTCGTCGTGTTAATTCTCTTGCCTTCTTGGCCGCATCTCTTGCTCTAGAGGCCATGATTCCCTTTTCTACAATTTTTCTGGCCACATTTGGGTTTTCAGCCATAAACTTGGCCATATGCTCCGAAAACAGGGAATCTGTAATGGTACGGGCTTCACTATTCCCAAGCTTTGTCTTCGTTTGTCCTTCAAATTGAGGATCAGGTATTTTAACGGAGATAATCGCCGTTAACCCTTCCCGAACATCGTCTCCAATGAGGTTAGGATCTGCTTCTTTAAACAAGCCATTTTTTCTCGCATAGTCATTAATGACCCTTGTTAAGGCTGTTTTAAAACCTGACTCATGAGTCCCACCTTCATGGGTATTAATATTATTGGCAAAAGAATAGATATTGCTGGCAAATCCGTCGTTATATTGCATGGCAACTTCAACGGAAATACCTTCTTTTTCACTCTCTATAAATACAGGGGGTTCATGGATTGCTTCTTTCGTCCGGTTTAAATGCTCTACAAAGGAGGAGATTCCACCTTCATAATGATATTCAGCAGTTTTACCTTCTCCCCGTTTGTCGATTATAAAGATGCGCAATCCTCGGTTTAAGAATGCTAACTCTCGCAAACGATTTGCCAGTATGTCATATTCGAATTCCGTTGTTTCTGTAAAAATCTCACTGTCAGGCTTAAAGTGGATAATAGTACCACGTTTTTCCGTTTCACCAACTACTTTTAAGTCAGCAACTGGAACCCCTCGTTCAAACTTCTGGTAATGAATTTTTCCATCTAGGTGGACATTTACCTCTAAATAATCGGACAGGGCATTAACAACAGAAGCCCCTACCCCATGGAGTCCTCCAGAAACCTTATAGCCTCCACCACCAAATTTTCCGCCTGCATGAAGGACTGTCATAATAACTTCAACAGCCGGTCGTCCCATTTTTTCATGAATACCAACAGGGATACCACGGCCATTATCTTCTACAGTAATACTATTATCTTCTTCAATCGTGACGTGAATGGTATCACAATAGCCACCCATGGCTTCATCGATACTATTATCCACAATTTCCCAAACCAAATGGTGTAACCCTCGAACGCTTGTTGACCCAATATACATACCAGGTCGCTTTCGTACGGCTTCTAGACCTTCTAATACTTGAATTTGACTTTCATCATAAGATTGTTGTTGTTCGATAGTCACTTTCTTCACCTGCACTTTTCTTTGCAGTCCTGCTGCAAGCTTTCGAATTTAATCATATCAATACTCTATGTTCTGTAGCCGAAAAACCATCATCGTTTTATAAGAGCTAAAACAAAAATACTGGGAAAAATGATCGACCATTTCTCCCCAAACAAGTAATTTAAAATAGTCAATTAATTTCCTTACATAAATTCTTCCTCTTCCAACACCGTTACTGTTTCAGCTCTTCGTTTTAATGTGTGAGAGGAAATGGGAGATAAGTATATTTCATGCTCCGTAATAATAATTGATTTAGGATTATCTTCCGAAATATAAACGACCTTTTTTCCTTCTGAATTTGTAGAGAGGAATTTTTCATTGTCCTCAGATAAGCCTTTACTTTGGTAATCTAAAATACCAATAATTCTATTGGAACGGATAACCATATCGCCACCTAAATGAATAAACATTAAACCGTCACCTCAACTAACCTCTATTTTTCCATCTTGTACTTGGTAAATCTGTGCTTCCTGAAGTGTGCGGTGATTGATTCCATCCACACTTGTCGTCGTAACAAACGTTTGAACCTTCCCTTGATGGTATTTAGTAAATGGGACTGACGGTAATCATCTAGTTCTGAGAGAACATCATCTAATAATAAAATGGGGTATTCTCCAACCTTCTCATAGATTAATTCTATTTCAGCTAACTTTATGGATAAAGCCGTTGTTCGCTGTTGGCCTTGAGAGCCAAAAACTTGAATATCTCTGCCATTCACAAAAAATTGTAGATCATCTCGATGGGGTCCTGCCAATGTAGTTCCCCTCTTTAATTCTCTTTCTCTTAATCGTTGAAACTCTTCTTCAATCACTACTCTCATTGTCGACAAATCCATCTCTTCTGATACATTGATAGATGGGATGTACTTGACTTCAAGGGTCTCTTTCCCTCTGCTAATTTGCTTGTGAATAGGCTGCGCCCACATCTGCAGTTTTTTTTACAAAGGCAAACCGTTTTTCCAGAACATGACATGCAGAATCAATCAACTGGTCTGTCATGACATCCAGCATTGTTGTGTCTGCCTTCTTTCGCTCCGTTAATACATCCTTCAACCATTGATTTCGCTGTTTCAAAATCTTATGGTATTGAGATAAATAGTATAAATAAACAGAATGAATCTGGCCCATCTCCATGTCTAAAAAACGCCTTCTCACTTGTGGACTTCCCTTGACTAGGTTTAAATCCTCCGGTGCAAACATAACAATATTGCACGTACCGATATAATCGCTAAGTCGTTTTTTTTCTAGTTTATTTAATTTAACTTTCTTTCCTTTTTGGGAAAATACCACTTCCATAGTTATGGGGCCGTTCCTATTTTTAAGATGACCTTCCACTTTTGCAAATGATTGATCCCAACGAATCAACTCTTTATCTTTAGGGGTGCGGTGCGATCTGGCCATCGCCAGTACATAGATAGCTTCCATGAGATTGGTTTTTCCCTGCGCATTTTCACCGATTATTACATTCACTTTGTTTTCAAACTCCAAAGTTAAATGTTCATAATTTCGGTAGTCTCGAATGGAAATTTGCTCAATAAACAAAGGAAATACTCATCCTATTCATTCCTTATGGATAAAAACTGTTCCGAAACTGTTGATTTGGATCACATCACCTGGATACAGCTTTTTACCACGGCGATTTTCTTCCTCATCATTCAGAAGGACAGAATTATCTTGCAAATAAAATTTCGCTTGTCCACCCGTACTGATCACACCAACCTCTTTAAGTAACTGTCCTAAAGTGATAAATTCGTCGTTAATAACAACCTTTTGTTCCAAAGGGGTCACTCTCGCTTTCTTCGTAAAATACCTCAACCTATATTGTACTAAAACTTTGCCATTTACGCCAATAGCCGAGAAATATTAACTGGAACCTAACTCTATGGATGATTAATTTAAAGGTGACTAAAAAGGGAAAAAACAAACCATATGTACAGAAACTATGGTTAAAAAAGTTGATTGTAGCGTAAAGCAACTAACCATTTTTAGTTTTCGTACTTGGTAGTGTCTGTAAAGCCATGGATGTTTGAGTCACCCACTTTATATAGTTCAAAAAATGAAAAGCTGCCAAAACAAAACCTTCCCGAATTGCTTTGGCAGCATTAATTATTTATGAGACATGTGAAAAGGGTGCTTTTCCCTTTTCATAAGTCTCAAATACAATGAGCTGAGCCGTTGCACGTTCTTGAAAGCTTGATATGAGCGGGTTTCTCATATCAAGCGCGCAACGCGCGAAGCCATTGTAAACAAATTGATAGACTTTTTCACAGGTTTCGTTATTTATCCGTGCCTATCCCCGTGAATTAATATGTTCTTACTGGAGAGAAGAGGTGAAGCATATTATCATTCTCAACAGGCTTAAGAACAAATGGACTCATGGCTCCAGTGAAATCAATTTTTATTTCAGTAGAGTCAATAACCCTTAATGCATCAATAATATTCTTACCGTTAAAGGAAATACGTAACTCTTCTCCAATAAATTCTAGGCAATTTACATCCTCTGTTACTTTACCTACCTCTGGTGTAATAGAAGTAATTTCCATATTGCCATTGTCTAAGGTTTTTAAGTTGACTACATTATTTTTCCCATCCCTTGATAGAAGAAGCGCTCGTTCAATCGCTTGAAGGAATTTTTTCGTATCTAAAGTGACACTTGTTTTCGATTGAGTTGGAATCATATTTTTAGTCGCTGGATAATTTCCATCGAGCAGTCTTGAGAAAAACAACAAATTTTTAGCCTTAAATAAAATCTGGTTTTCCGTAACAATAATATCGATCCACTCATCTTGATCATCTAAAATTTTACTTAATTCATTTAAGCTTTTTCCAGGAATAACAACATTTGAGAAAGATAGGTCGTTCGTGTTGGTTTCAACCTTTGCATATCGCATAGCTAATCGGTGACTATCTGTTGCTGTACAAGTTAAATTTCCTTCATCAATAGTCCAGTTAACCCCTGTCAAAATCGGTCTAGTTTCTACCGTAGAGACAGCAAAGACAGTTTGTCGGATAATATTTTTTAATAAATCAGTTGGTAATTTAAACACATTTTCTTCTTCAATTTCAGGAAGGCGGGGATATTCTTCAGGATCTAACCCATTTAGGTTAAAAACCGATGACCCTGATTTTAACATTGTTGTGTATTGTTCAGAAACAGATACTTCAATCGTATTTTCCGGTAATTTTTTTACGATTTCCGCAAAAACTTTTGCAGGTAAGACAATGCTACCTGGCGTTTGGATTTCCACTAACTGCAAATCTTCGTCTTCTTTAGGAATGAAAGATTCAATGGAAATATCTGAGTCACTTCCCGTTAACGTAACTCCTTCAAAAGATGCTTCAATTTTTATACCTGTTAACACTGGAATCGTTGTTCTTGATGAAATGGCTTTAGAAACATGTTGGACGCTTTGTACAAATTGATCACGATGAATAATAAACTTCATTTCTCTTAGTCCCCGCTTTCTTATATTGATCACAAAATTCACGTATCCGTAAAAAATTCTAGTTATATTTATTTATTTTTTTTTATAAAAGAATTAGTCGTAATAGTAATAGAGCTTGTTAACATGTGGATAACCATAGTTAAAACCTTACAGACAGAAACTTTCCACATGTGGACAAGCTGTGGAAAAATAACTAGTGTTTATTCACATTATCAACAGGTCAAGATTTCAATTGATCTTTAATTTCCTGAATTTGTTTTTGTAAATCAGTGTCAGTCGTAAATAATCTAGATATCTTTTCATGGGCATGAATAACCGTCGTGTGGTCCCTACCACCAAATTCATTTCCGATTTTAGGGAGTGAATTGTCTGTAAGTTCTCTAGATAAATACATGGCTATTTGCCTTGGATAAGCAACGTTTTTCGTTCTCTTTTTTGCCTTTAACTCATCCACCCGAATTTGAAAAGTTTCCGCAACCTTCTTTTGCACATCTTGTATAGTAATGGTCTTTGGTTTCGAATTTGGAATAATATCTTTTAATGCCACTGCTGCTAAATCAGCATTCATATCTTGATTTATTAAAGAGGAATAAGCAACAACTCGAATTAAAGCTCCCTCTAATTCACGAATATTCGTGTCGATTTGGTTGGCAATGTAAAGCATAACCTCGTTAGGAATATCTAAATTCTCCGCCTTAGCCTTTTTACGTAAAATGGCAATCCTTGTTTCCAAATCAGGTGGAGTAATGTCCGTAATTAATCCCCATTCAAAGCGGGAACGGAGTCTGTCCTCTAAAGTTGGAATTTCTTTTGGTGGCCTGTCGCTGGAAATAACAATTTGTTTTCTTTCTTCATGCAACGCATTAAATGTATGGAAAAATTCCTCTTGAGTTTGTTCTTTTCCAGCTAAAAATTGAATATCATCAATAAGAAGTACGTCCACATTTCGATATTTATTTCGGAAATTTACAGCTTTATTATCTCTAATGGAGTTAATAAACTCGTTTGTAAATTTCTCAGAAGACAAATAAACAACTTTGGCTCCTGGATTATGATCTATTACATAATGACCGATTGCATGCATTAAGTGAGTTTTTCCCAGACCGACTCCTCCATAAATAAAAAGGGGATTATAAGCCTTTGCTGGTGCTTCAGCCACAGCCAAAGATGCAGCATGGGCAAAACGGTTACCACTACCAATGACAAAAGTATCGAATGTATATTTTGGATTGAGCATATGTTTAGGAATATCTTCCTGGTGAACATTTTCTGAAGGTATTGCTACCTTAGTTTTTTCAGGAAGGTCATAGTCATCCTTTTTATCTTCCTTTGGGAGAATAAAACGTGCTTCTAACTCTGCACCAGTAAGTTCATGCAGCGTTTCCGTAATAATTTTAAAATAACGGTTTTCTAGCCAATCCCTGGCAAACTCGTTAGGTGCTATAACGGTAATTAAATTAGTGCTTTGGTCAATTGAATCAGCTTTGGTTGATTTAAACCATGTATCAAAGCTGGGTTTACTAACTTTTTCTTCAATCATTTTTAACGCTTGATCCCAAAGATCATTTAAATTTTCCAAGCTTTTTTCCCTCCCTTACAAAACTGTATCATAACAGAAACAGCCCAACTTTACTATGGCTTTTTCTTTGTACAACGAATGTATAACCACCATGAATGATTGTGCATAAATATTGATGACGATAAATGTGGAAAAATATATAATAAAGAAGAAAAACGGAATAACACATTATACACAGGTATGTGGACAAACTTATACAGAACCCTTTAATAAATATCCACACAGTTGTTAACAGTTGTGGACAAGTTCTATTTTACCACAAGTTATCCACTTGAAAAAACAAGAAAATAATATCAATTAATTCTTTTACTGACAAAGGATTAGTTGAGTTATCCACATAATTCAACGGGTTGTGTCTTATTTTTTTCCACACTACAATATCCTGTGTAAATCCTGTCGAAAATCCTGTGTGGATGTGAAAAAAATGTAAAAATTTGTCCACAAATGAAGTAGAAAAAAGTATATAGAAACTTTGTATAAGAGTCAGAACGAAAAGGAGAGATATTTGTCTGGTGTTGTAGGGGGAAACTGGCGTTATAGTAGGTAACCAGGTTAAGCAGCCAATCTGGTAATTAAGCGGAGGAATTTACCTTAATTAGAAAACCGAATTAAAATAAGCTTCAATAGACGGAGGGATTCCGAAAGTAGTGAGATCTTGCGGAATGTCATAATTTTAATGAGAACTGGGATAGTAAAATAGTTTAAGTTAAACTTGACAACAGAATAGGTGTCTCATATAATTTATAAGACTGTCTTTATCGAAAGATAAATATGCAAAGAATTTTCGATTTTGAATATTGTCTTTAATGAACTTTAAATTTAAGGTATTTGAGAATTTATATTTTCCTCAGGAGGTGTTTATAGATGGGTAAACCAACATTCAATCCAAATAACCGTAAGCGTAAAAAGGTTCACGGTTTCCGTGCGCGCATGAGCACTAAAAATGGACGTAAAGTATTAGCTAATCGTCGTCGTAAAGGTAGAAAAGTATTATCAGCATAATCTTTGGCCACTGATTATTCAGTGGTCTTTTTTCATGACTATATTAACAATTGGAAAAATCTTTTTTTATATAATGGCTCTGTTAGTAGCTGGTGTTGAATTATTAATAGACGTTGATTTGAGCTCCTGAAGCGAAAATCAACATTATACACTAACAGAGCCTTTATTTAAGAGAAGGCTAAGCTATGGCTCTAAAATGTATAAGAAAGTGGAAATAGTTCCATAACTGAAATTAGAGAACATGAAAAAAATGTTCATAACTCAAATGGAATACTTAACTACAACCTTCGATTGAGAAGATATAGGTTCTAAAATGGATCAATAATTAATAGACGGCTTGTTTTTCTTGGAAGTTAGTAGGAAAGGGTTGGCTAACGCCTGAGTTTTCTTTATAATGAAATTTGAGCTTATGAGACAAGCTTAATGAGGTGTAGCAGGTGAAGAAAGAAAATCGCTTGAAAAAAAAATGAAGAGTTTCAATTAGTTTTCCAAAAAGGCAACTCTACAGCTAATCGTCAATTTGTTGTTTATCATTTAATAAAGCAGGATCAGGTTAAAGTTCGTATCGGCCTTTCTGTCAAGCAAAAAGCTAGGAAATGCCGTAACAAGGAACAAGATAAAACGGTTGATGCGTGAAGGGTTAAAAGATCTTTTGCCTATTATAAAGGAAAATTATGATCTCGTTATTATTGCACGGAAACCTGTTACAGAGATGGACTTAACCCAAATTAAATCCTCATTTAACCATGTATTAAACCGTGCTGCGTTATTAAAGAATAAACGACAGCTTGGAGTGAAAGAATTATGAAATTGTTCTTCATCGGCTGTATCCGTTTTTATCAAAAATACATTTCCAGGTTTACTCCACCAACCTGCCGTTTCTATCCCACTTGCTCTCATTATGGAATAGAAGCGATAAATAGGTTTGGTATATGGAAGGGAACTTGGCTAACCATAAAAAGAATTGCAAAATGTCAACCATTCCATCCTGGGGGAATTGACCCAGTACCAGAGATAAATGATGGAGAAACGATCTATAAAAAATCAAAGCAGTGAAACCGTTTTTTTGTCATTTCCTAGAATGACGTTTTTATATATTAAGTGTAGGAAAGGTTAGGAGGACAACAGGTGGCAAGAAAATTAGGTTTAATTTTAGTATTAGTAGGTGTAATGTTATTTTTGACTGGTTGTTTTAACATAGATCAACCGATCAAAGAAGGTAGTGAAGGGATATGGGATCCTTACTTTGTTTATCCTTTATCTTGGTTAATGACAACCATTGCTGATGCCTTAGGAAATAGCTATGGGTTAGCGATTATTATCGTAACAATTTTACTTCGTATTTTAATCTTACCTTTAATGATTAAACAGACGAAAAGCACGAAGGCAATGCAAGCAATCCAACCGGAAATGCAAGCTTTAAGAGAAAAATACAGTGCAAAAGACCAACAAACTCAACAAAAACTGCAACAAGAAACAATGGCATTATTCCAAAAACACGGTGTGAATCCATTAGCTGGATGTTTACCAATCTTTATTCAGATGCCAATTTTAATCGGTTTCTATCATGCCATAATCCGTACACCACAAATTAATCCGGATATTGACCCTGTACAATATGGTCATTTTGAACCACAAATGTTCTTATGGTTCGAACTTGGGGCTGCGGATCCATTTTATATTCTACCGTTAGTTGCTGGAGCTACAACCTTTATTCAACAAAAGATGATGATGGTTACTGATAACCCGCAAATGAAAATGATGCTCTATTTAATGCCGATTATGATTATGGCATTTGCAGCATTCTTCCCATCTGCACTTGCTCTTTACTGGGTAATCGGTAACATATTTATGATCGTCCAAACGTATTTTATTACTGGACCAAATGTAGGTAAAGAAAAACAGCCTAAGGGAGCGAAAAGCTAGTGAGAAAAATTACTGTATCAGGGAAAACTGTTGACGAAGCCATTGAACAAGGTTTATCGAAGCTTGATACAACTAGAGATAAGGTAGAAGTTAAGGTTTTAGAAGAACCACAAAAGGGCTTATTCGGTATCATAGGTGGAAAACCTGCTGTTGTGGAGATTCATGTAAAACCAGATCCAATAAAAGAAGCGATCATTTTCTTAAGGGATACAATCGATAAGATGGGAATTTCTGCCAGCGTTGAAAAAGAAGAAAGACAAGATGGTATTTATTTAAATATTACTGGTGTTGACATAGGTGTTCTAATTGGGAAACGTGGCCAAACACTCGATTCTCTTCAATACTTGGTTAGTTTAGTAGCTAATCGTCAGTCAGATAATTATTTGAGAATTTATTTGGATGCAGAAGGCTACCGAGAAAGAAGGAAGGAAGCTTTAGAAACTTTAGCTGCTCGATTAAGTAATAAAGCCCTTCGTACTAAACGGGAAGTTAGACTTGAGCCAATGAATGCTCATGAAAGAAAAATTATTCATACTGCATTGCAAAGTGTCAAAGGAATCACTACGTATTCTGATGGTGTAGAACCAAACCGTAGAATTGTCGTAGCACCTAAATAATTTAATAAGACGAATAGTAGAAGAGTGACTCAAACAATTTGAGTTGCTCTTTTTTTGTTTACATTGAGCATAATTTTAGGCTAAGTTGGTTACCAAGCTGCTACAAATTACTCTCTTTCAGTGGATTTGAAAGAATCTTTGCTATGTAAAATTCCATCTGTGGATGGCGTAAATTCATTTATCCACTTGTGGATAAAATAAAGAGTAATAAAACTAGAAATGACCTGTGGATGAAATTACAGGAATTTGACTAAGCTGAAGAATAAATGCTGTGGATATCTTTTTTAAGAAGCCAATTTGTGGTATTCTAATGTTTTGGGAAGTGGATTAATCTAGGAAGGTTATAAAAAAGGAAAAATGGTGTAATGAAGAACTAATAAATATAAACGGCAAATTGAATTTTTTACGGAATTTAAGAAAAAGAGGGTATACATAAATTAAGATTGGTTTGATTGGAGGAAGAGAGGATGGAGCTGGATACAATTACAGCAATTTCAACACCGATGGGTGAAGGAGCAATTGCTATTGTTAGAATTAGCGGAGAAGATGCAATCACGATTGCGGATAAACTCTATAAAGGAAATAAATCATTAGAAGAGGTAGAAAGTCACACGATAAATTACGGTCATATTATTGATCCAGAGACGGAGCAAATTATCGAGGAAGTAATGGTTTCTGTTTTAAAAGGACCAAGGACGTTTACGAAAGAAAATATGGCAGAAATTAATTGTCATGGAGGAATCGTATCTGTTAACAGAATTCTTCAGTTAATTATGAAGCACGGAGCGAGATTAGCAGAGCCAGGGGAATTTACGAAACGGGCCTTTTTAAACGGTAGAATCGATTTGTCACAAGCAGAGGGAGTCATGGATTTAATTCGGGCGAAAACGGATAGGGCAATGAATGTAGCCATGTCCCAAGTAGAAGGGAAGCTTTCCAATCGAATTCAAAGACTCCGCCAAGCGTTATTGGAAACGGTGGCCCATGTAGAAGTAAATATAGATTATCCAGAATATGATGCGGAAGAAATGACACTAGAGTTATTGAAGGAGAAGGCATCATTTGTAAAAGATGATATTAATAAACTATTACAAACTGCTCAGCAAGGTAAAATTCTTCGGGATGGTTTATCTACCGTAATTATAGGAAGGCCAAATGTAGGCAAATCTTCCTTGTTAAATAATCTTGTACATGATAATAAAGCAATTGTAACGGATATACCTGGTACAACGAGAGACGTTATAGAAGAGTATGTTAACGTAAGAGGTGTCCCTCTAAGGCTCCTTGATACTGCTGGAATACGGGAAACAGAAGATGTTGTTGAAAAAATTGGTGTGGAAAGATCAAGAAAGGTAGTTACGGAAGCAGAGCTGGTTTTACTTCTATTAAATAATAATGAAGAAATAACAAGTTCAGATGAAGAATTATTTAAAATTAGTGAAAAACGGGACAGAATTGTTATAATCAATAAAACAGATCTTGAACAAAAGATTGATATGAATAAAGTCAGGGAATTAGCTGGTACAGATCCTATTGTTACAACGTCTTTAGTGTTGGATGAGGGAGTCGATGAACTAGAAGAAGCCATAAAAACATTGTTTTTCCAAGGAGAATTGGAAGCAAGTGACTTAACGTATGTTTCTAATTCACGTCATATAGCCTTATTAAATCAAGCACATGCTGCAGTAATGATGCTTTAATGGCTATAGAAGCGGGAATGCCAGTTGATATGGTTCAAATCGATATTACAAAAACGTGGGAGTTATTAGGGGAAGTAATTGGAGACAGTGTTCACGAGAGTTTAATTGATCAATTGTTCTCTCAGTTTTGCTTAGGAAAATAAGAAGTGGAAAAAGGATAAGTAATACAAGGTAGTCGATTTAGCTTTTATGAAGACGACGATACCTTAGTAACTTCTTCCTGAATTATTGGAGGTAGATTCATGAGTTATCATGGTGGAGATTTTGATGTTATCGTCATTGGTGCAGGACATGCTGGAGTGGAAGCAGGTTTAGCCTCTGCTCGAATGGGTGCCAATACGTTAATCTTAACCCTTAATTTAGATGCCGTTGCCTTTATGCCGTGCAATCCTTCCGTAGGTGGTCCAGCAAAGGGGATTGTTGTACGGGAAATTGACGCTCTAGGCGGAGAAATGGCGAAAAATATCGATAAAACTCATATACAAATGAGGATGCTAAATACAGGAAAAGGCCCAGCGGTTCGAGCGTTAAGGGCACAAGCTGATAAATTTTTGTATCAGCACGAAATGAAAAAAACAATTGAAGAAACGGATAATTTACTTTTACGTCAAGGTATGGTGGAAAAACTGATTGTTGAAGGGGACGAAGTAAAAAGGAGTTATTACACAAACAGGTGCTCAGTATGGTGCAAAAGCTGTAGTAGTTACTACAGGAACGTACTTACGAGGAAAGGTTATTCTTGGAGATTTAGCCTATGAAAGTGGTCCGAATAACCAAATGCCTTCCATTAATCTATCTTATCACTTACAAGAGTTAGGCTTTGAAATGGTCCGTTTTAAAACGGGAACCCCCCCAAGGGTAAACAGCCAATCCATTGACTATTCAAAAACAGAAATTCAGCCAGGTGATGACGTACCACGTGCTTTTTCTTATGAAACAACTAAATACATTACGGATCAACTTCCGTGCTGGCTAACATATACGAATGATCAGACTCATGATATTATCAATGGTAATTTACATCGCTCCCCAATGTATTCAGGTGTTATTGAAGGGACTGGTCCAAGGTACTGTCCGTCTATTGAAGATAAAATTGTCAGGTTTAGTGATAAGCCAAGACACCAAATTTTTCTTGAGCCAGAAGGTCGAAACACGCAGGAAGTATATGTTCAAGGGTTATCGACGAGCCTTCCGGAAGACGTGCAGCACAGTATTTTAAAATCAGTTCCTGGTCTTGAAAATGTGCGTATGATGCGCCCCGGCTATGCCATCGAATACGATGCCATCGTACCTACCCAGCTGTGGCCGTCGTTAGAAACAAAGAAAGTGAAAGGTCTCTTTACAGCAGGACAAATTAATGGAACGAGTGGGTATGAAGAAGCAGCAGGACAAGGCTTAATGGCTGGTATTAATGCAGCCAGAAAGGTACAAAACAAGGATTCATTAATTCTAGATCGTTCACAGGCCTATATTGGTGTGTTAATCGATGATTTAGTTACAAAGGGTACAAATGAACCCTATCGTTTATTGACATCAAGAGCTGAATACCGATTACTACTTCGTCATGATAATGCTGATTTACGATTAACGGAAATTGGTTATTCCATTGGATTAATTAACGAAGAACGTTACGACAAGTTTTTAACGAAAAAACAAGAAATTCAAGAAGAAATAGATAGGTTAAAAAATACAATCATCAAAGTGACAGAGGAAGTCAGGAGCTTTTACTGGAAGCAGGCTCAACACCTATGAAGGATGCTGCACACGCAGTAACCCTTTTGAAACGGCCTGAAATAACCTATGAGCTGATAGAAAAACTCACACCTCCCAATGGTAAATTAGATAGTGATGTAGCCGAGCAGGTAGAAATTCAAATTAAGTATGAAGGGTACATTACGAAACAGTTAGAGCAGGTAGAACGCTTAAAGAAAATGGAAAACAAAAAGATACCTGAAGACATTGATTACTCAGCTATTAACGGTTTAGCTACAGAAGCGAAACAAAAATTAGCAAAAGTAAGGCCGTTGTCTGTTGCGCAAGCATCTCGAGTTTCTGGTGTTAACCCTTCAGATGTATCCATATTACTTGTTTATTTAGAACAAGGGAAAATAAAAAGAGTGTCATCTCTGCAATAGGTAGGAAAAAACTTTTTAAAGAGGAAGGTCTAGAATGAATGAACAACAATTCCGTGATTCCCTTTTAGAAAAAGGGATTGAACTGTCAGACGAACAAATGAAACAATTGGATACTTACTTCTCTTTACTAGTTGATTGGAACGAAAAAATGAATTTAACAGCTATTACAGAAAAAAAAGAAGTCTATTTAAAACATTTTTATGATTCCATTTCTGTGGCCTTTTACCATGATTTTCGTAAACCATTAAGAATTGTGGACGTGGGAGCAGGAGCCGGTTTCCCAAGCATTCCTGTGAAAATATGCTTTCCCCAATTAGATGTAACGATCGTTGATTCATTGAACAAACGAATTACATTCTTAAACACCTTGGCAGAAGCGTTAAATTTATCTAGTGTATCCTTTTTCCATTCACGTGCAGAGGAGTTTGGTCAAAATAAAGATCATCGTGAAAAGTATGATCTTGTGTTGGCACGTGCTGTGGCAAGACTACCTGTATTAGCAGAACTTTGTTTACCATTAGCGAAAGTGGGAGGAAAGTTCATTGCCATGAAAGGTGCCGGTGCCAGAGAAGAAGTTGCTGAATCCAAAAAAGCCGTCTCAATCTTAGGAGGAGAGATCATCAACGTTGATACCTTTCTACTTCCTGAAGAAGGAAGCGAGCGAGGGATTGTTGAAATCAATAAAGTGAAATCAACACCGAAAAAGTACCCACGGAAACCAGGAACGCCAACTAAACAGCCTTTATAAATGGTGACTGAAAAACCCGTATAATTATCTAATCATGAGCAGGAATGTTTCACGTGAACATTCCTGCTTTCGTTTTTAATACACTAGTATAGGATGAGATACCTTCGTTTTCACCTTTTCTATATATAAATATATAAATACAATAAGAAGAACTGAACTTTTCCTAGACAGGATTAATAACCGATGTAACTCTCATAAAAACTAAAATAACTCACAATTTAGCAATCTATTTTTATTTGAGGTAAAAAGGTTTATAATATAAGGGAATGAAAATAATCTAGCAGGATTTCTTACAATCCTATAGAATAATATAAACAGCTAGTTTTCTGAAGGTGGTGCGACCATGAAACAATCAATCAGTCGTTTTTTTTGGAATGAATGAAAAAAAGTGAAGAAAGCGAATTGGAAGTTAGTGGAGAAGAGAAGGTTCATCAGTTGCCAGTTGATGAAATCAAACCCAATCGTTTTCAGCCTCGAACGGTTTTTCAGGATGAGAAAATTGATGAATTAGCCCAGACGATAAAAACCCATGGCATTATTCAACCTATCGTTGTTCGATTACGAGATGATCAATTCGAAATCATCGCAGGAGAAAGGCGCTGGCGTGCTGTTCAAAAGTTAGGTTGGGAAACAATCCCTGCTATTATTAAAGAGTATAACGATTCACAAACAGCATCCGTTGCTCTAATTGAAAATCTGCAAAGAGAAGGTTTAACGGCAATTGAAGAAGCGGTAGCATATGCTAAACTTTTAGAGTTACATAATTTAACCCAAGAAAGCTTAGCGCAACGGTTAGGGAAAGGTCAATCTACAATTGCCAATAAGCTAAGGCTCCTAAACCTACCAACATCCGTTCAGGATGCAATTTTAAATCGGCAGATTACAGAGCGCCATGCAAGAGCCCTCATTAGTTTAAAAGATCCTGATCAGCAACAAAAAGTGTTAGAGCGAATTATTAGTGATGACCTTAATGTAAAACAATCGGAAGAATTAATTAAGAAGCTTCTTGCTGGATCATCGGAACCGAAAAGAAAACCAATCCGCAAAGGAGTTTCAAGGGATATGCGACTTGCCATGAATACTATTCGCAAATCTGTTGATATGGTAGTTCAAACTGGTATGAAGCTAGATACTTCTGAAGAAGAACACGAAGATTATTACCAATTTACGATCCGGATACCGAAGTCAAAATAGTCATGTTAAATACTACAACACCACATTCAGTAAAACTGAATATGGTGTTTTCTTTCGTGTAAATCTCATATTTTTTTTACGAGGAAAAAGCTAGGTAAATTAAGCTAAATATAGTATTTTATTAACTATTAAACTAGTAATTTGATAATTATTTTAACTTTTTTATATTCTATTTAATTCAAACATCCTTTTTCATGATAAAATAAAAAACAGTCAGTCATGAATTTTATTTTAATTGGCTATGTGACGTTATCTTGCAGTTATTAAACTATTTTCCATAAAAAAGTTCAAACATGCCAGTAACAATGCCAGCCAAGTAAATACAACAAAATATACTTTATATAAGTCAGTAAGGTAGGTGACAAAATGGGAAAAGTCATAGCCATTGCAAATCAAAAAGGTGGTGTAGGTAAGACCACGACAGCTGTAAACTTAAGTGCAGGTCTTGCTTCTTTAGGCAAAAGGACATTACTAATTGACATTGATCCGCAAGGAAATACGACGAGCGGAATTGGTATTGATAAAGGCGATCTGGACCATTGTGTATACACAGTTTTAGTTGAAGATAAAAAAGCAAGTGAGGTAGTAATTCCAACAAGTGTTGAGAACCTTCATATTCTACCTTCAACCATTCAATTGGCAGGTGCTGAAATAGAATTAGTACCAACCATATCTCGAGAAGTCAGGTTAAAACGTTCCATTGAACAGGTTAAAGAAGAGTATGATTATATAATAATTGACTGTCCGCCGTCTTTAGGACTCTTAACCATTAATTCTTTAACAGCTTCTGACTCTGTTTTAATCCCTGTACAATGTGAATATTATGCTTTAGAAGGATTAAGTCAGCTATTGAATACTGTTCGACTCGTTCAAAAACACTTGAATCACGAATTAGAAATAGAGGGAGTCCTCTTAACAATGTTAGATGCACGGACAAACTTAGGAATTCAAGTGATTGAAGAAGTGAAGAAGTACTTTAGGGAAAAAGTATTTCAAACGATTATTCCAAGGAATGTCCGCCTCGGCGAAGCACCTAGTCATGGAGAACCGATCATTACATACGACCCGAAATCACGTGGGGCAGAGGTATATATTGATCTAGCAAAGGAAGTGATGAATCATGGCTAGAGGATTAGGGAAAGGAATTAATGTTTTTTTTCCAGAAGCGGAAAAAGAAGAAAATGTACAGGATATTCCCCTGTCGGAATTAAGACCAAACCCATATCAACCAAGGAATGTGTTTGAACCAGAGGCAATTGAGGAACTAAAAATGTCTATCCTTCAACACGGTGTTTTACAACCGATTATTGTTAGAAAAAGTAGTATTAAAGGTTTTGAAATCGTTGTTGGTGAACGTCGTTACCGAGCAGCAAAGGAAGCTGGTCTTCAAGTAATCCCAGCTGTTGTTAGAGGTATGACTGATCATGACATGATGGAAATTGCTTTAATTGAAAATTTACAGCGGGAAGACCTAAACCCGCTGGAAGAAGCCAAAGCATACCAGAAACTTATGGAGCATCTTCAAGTAACACAAGAGGAACTTTCAAAAAAATTAGGGAAAAGTCGACCGCATATTGCCAACCATGTGCGCTTACTACAACTTCCCCAATTAGCTCAAGAAGCCATTGCCGAAGGAAAACTTTCCATGGGCCATGGGAGAGCTTTGTTAGGATTAAAGCAAAAAGAGAAGTTGACAGCAACGATCCAGAAAGTTATCAATGAAAAATTAAGTGTAAGGCAACTAGAGGAGCTTATTCAAAATTTAAATAAAAATGTTTCACGTGAAACAATTACAAAAAAATCTCCGTCGCCTTTTATTAGGGAAAAGGAATCAGTCTTAAAGGAATACTTTGGTACGAATGTCCACATTAAAAAGGGCAAGAAAAAAGGTAAGATTGAGATTGAGTTCTTTTCTGATGAGGATTTAAATAGAATTCTTCAGTTAATAAAAGAGGAAGAAGAGTAAAAGAGACCGCTTCTAAAGTGGTCTTTTTTACGATTTAAATCGTTACCATATAGGTGTCAACAGTTGTTGTAAATTAGAAGGACTCTACAAAACCAATTTCTACGGAATGGGATTAGAGTATAGTGTATTCAGACGGAACAATGTTCAATTTCATTGTATCTATATATTAGGCTATGTTATTGGTGATTGTTGTAGGCGATGCCTGGTGTCTCTGGGAAGCGAGCAATCTTCACCTCAGTCGATCAAGCGTAGCTGCGCAGGAGTTTCTGTAGCGAAAATCAACATAAACGCTATTAGATCTTTATATAAAAAAGTTTCTATTACATAGGGGGAGTAGCAATGATATATTTCGATCAAGCTGCCTCAAGTTTTCCAAAGCCTTCTACTGTTGGTGACGCAATGGTAAGAGCAGTAAATGAATTTGGAGCAAATCCCGGCAGAAGTGGACATGCCCTATCAAGGCGTAGTGCTGCTGTTATAGATGAAGCAAGGCAAAAGATAGCAAATTTCTTTCAGTGTGAGTCTCCTAAGAGGGTTGTGTTCAGTTTGAATGCAACAAGTGCTTTGAATCAAGGGATTCAGGGATTATTAATTAACGAAGGCGATCATATAATTACGACTTGTTATGAACATAATTCCATTAGAAGACCTCTTGAAAAACTAGTTAAGGACAAGGGTGCTACTATAACGTACCTAACTCCTGATAAAACTGGGAAAATAACGGCAGAGCAGTTGGAAAAAGAACTAAAACCAATAACAAAACTTGTTGCAGTAACTCATGGATCCAACGTAACTGGTGAGATTACTCCAATTGCTGAGTGGGGAGAACTATTGAAAACTCATCAAGCTGTTTTTTTAGTAGATGCCTCACAGACTGCCGGTGTCTTACCTATTCAAATGAAAGAAATGGGGATTGATCTCCTTGCCTTTCCAGGACACAAAGGTTTATTGGGACCACAGGGGGTAGGTGTGTTACTAGCAGCACCCAATGTGCAACTAGAACCGATGATAACAGGTGGAACAGGAGTTTTATCCGAGTCACCTCATCAACCAGAGGAATGGCCCTATCGATTAGAAAGTGGAACGTTAAACACTCCAGGGGTGGCCGGTTTACTTGAAGGTTTGAATGAGGTGACAAAAATCGGTCTATCCACTATTTATGAACATGAAAGAGCTTTGGCTGAACGCTTCATAAACGGTATAAATGAAATAGAAGGTTTACATTGGTATGGCCCTCAACTAGGTGAAGAAAGGCTAGGGGTTGTTTCTTTTATGATTGAAGGGATTGACGCTCACGAATTGGCTTTGATTCTAGATGAACAATTTCATATTGCTGTGAGGGCAGGACTTCATTGTGCCCCTTTAATCCATGAATATTTAAAAACAAATAATTCGGGACTAATTCGCGCAAGTTTTGGAATATATAACACGGCAGCAGAGGTAGATGTTTTCATTGATGCTGTAAATGCTATTAAAGTGGGGTTAAGTTAGGAGAGATAGAAACAATGGTTTTATTAGGTACGTTAATTAACGGTATTGCAATTATAATAGGAGCATGGCTTGGAATAAGTTTAAAAAAGTTTCCAGATGATATGAAGGAAACAGTGATGAAAGCTATTGGGCTGGCCGTACTAGTCCTTGGTTTTTCCATGGCCATGAAAGGAGAAAATATATTACTAGTAATTTTTAGCCTCGCCCTTGGAGGGGTGTTAGGCGAGCGTTGGAACATTGAAGGTAAATTAAACGAGTTGGGAAAATGGATAGAGAGGAAAATGAAGCAAAGAACAGAAGGGAAGATAGCAGAAGGATTCGTTGCCGCCACGTTACTATATGTAGTTGGGGCAATGGCCATAATCGGTGCTTTAGATAGTGGTCTTCGCCATGATCATTCCGTACTAATCACAAAATCGATTCTGGACGGTGTTTCTGCTATTGTATTTGCCGCGACGATGGGAATTGGAGTTATGTTCTCTTTTATTCCCGTAGTGCTCTATCAAGGAACGATTGCCATAAGCGCAACTTTTATTGTGAATTTTATTCCTGAGCATTATTTAGATTCTATTATTAACGAAATTACTGCCGTCGGTGGAGTGATGATTATAGGGATAGGATTGAACTTACTAGGGGTTCATCGAATTAGAATTGCTAATTTACTTCCTGCATTACTCATATGTATTATTCTAGTAATTATTAGTCAGAATCTATCATTTTAAAGGTAGTCTATATAAAGTTGCTATTGCTAGTTATATAAAAACAACTAAACAAGGATGCAGAAAGGGTTGAAACTTATTTCCCCTTTTTGCATTCTTTATTCGTTTATTTGCTGAATTTATCCCCCTGTTCAGGGAAATACTCCTTTTTTGCAGAAGAAGTTAACCAATCTGGACTTGTTTCATACCAACGGGCCGAACGATAAATAGCCCTCGCAATTATATCGGCCATTTCCATTACTAATGAAAGTCTTGTATTTTGCAAAACCATCGTTTCCATAAATCCATTTACATTAACGATACCGGTTATGTGGATATTTCCAACGGAAGGAAGTGATTTATTGACTGCTGTTCCTGGTCTAACTGGACCTTCGGCTACCGTCATGTAGCCAACGCTTGAAGCACGGCCTAAACAGGCGTCAATTCCAATGATAAATGGATCTTCATATTTCCCTTGAATCGTTGATAGTGTTTCTTCTAAATTTTTAGCGTGAACAGGGTCATTGAGTGTACCGTGGATATCAAAATGATTGAAGCTTCTTTCCATCAATTTTGTTCCAACAAGAGGACCGAGACTGTCGCCTGTAGAACGATCAGTTCCAATACAGATGAGTATAATTTCCTTTGTCTCTTGCTTCGGTAAATAAGAATATACTTTTTTCGCGATTTCACTAATGACAAGAGGCTGTTTCATATGAACACGAAAATTATTATTTTTCTTTTTAGGAAAAAGTTGTCCATAATCCATCATACAAACCTCATTTCTAAAATAATAGTAACAGTATACGGATACTTTATAGAATCTATACTTCAAATAAATAAAAAAAGAGGGGAAAAATATGTGGCTATCTGGACTTAAGTGGATGTTTTTAATTATTGGAACGATGATTGGGGCAGGCTATGCTTCAGGCAGGGAATTATGGGAGTTTTTTGGGAATGAAAGTACCTTTGCTATTCTACTTTTTGCCGTTCTTTTTTTTTATCTGTACCTATGTGATTATGAAAATCAGTTTTCAGAAAAAATCAGAGCATTATTTACCTGTACTAAAGGAATTAATGGGACCTAGGTTAACAAAGCTATATGATGGAATGATTATCCTGTATTTATTTACAATTACGACGATAATGATTGCAGGTGGAGGAGCAACATTAGAGGCCATTCATATTCCTTATTGGTATGGTGTAGTAATAATATGCAGTTTGTTAGTACTACTGTTCATTTGGGGAATAAACGGAATGACAACCATGAATGCAATGATTATCCCAATACTAATTGTCTTCTTAGTAGGAACTCTTTTTGTTTTCCAATGGACAAGTGGTTTTACCCTAGAATTAAGCATGAACATGCAGCATAATTGGCCATCTGCCTTTACGTTTACCGCTTTAAACATTTTGCCCATCGTTGCTGTTATTTCAGCAATTGGAAGTAAGGTCAACCATAAAGGAGAAATGCTGATTGCCAGTTTAGGTAGTGCAACAGTATTAGGAGCAATTTCCTTACTATATAATGAATCGCTCCTTAAAGTAGCAAACGAAGTAATGCTTTATGAAATTCCTCTGTTTGCTATTTTAAAAAATTATCCGTACTTTATGGTCCTTGTTATGTCCATACTCCTCTGGGTAGCAATATATACAACAGCGGCATCAGGTATACTCGGACTTTGTACAAGACTCTATGAATATGTGAAAATGCCATTCTGGCTATTAGCCATGTGTTTAATGGTATTCATGATCCCATTAACGACAATTGGTTTTGCAAAATTAGTTCATATTCTCTATCCTTTATACGGTGTTCTTAATTTATATTTACTGGCATCTATCCTACTTTACCCAATTGTCCACCGGTTTGACGGAGAATCGGCAACGTAATGATTAATTAGATAGGAATCCGAAAGGAAAAGAATTAGAGTTACAGTATCCATAATGGAAAAAAATGAACCATAGTTGACGCCGACAGCACATTCACAACAGTAAATACAAAATAGGAATAATAGCATTTTCCATATAATGTGTAGTATAATCTAGTTTAATTACGAAGGGGGGAGTGATCGTTATGGCAGATCATGCATTTCAACTACATGATATTGTAGAAATGAAAAAACCACATCCTTGTGGAGAAAATCGTTGGGAGATCATTCGGATGGGGATGGATATACGTATTAAATGTTGTGGCTGCAATCATAGTGTGATACTCCCGAGACGAGAATTTTCAAAAAAAATGAAAAAGGTATTAGTCAATCATGAGTAAGGAATCAACAACTTTAAAAACTTCTGCATGCCCCTTAAATTGCTGGGATGCATGCAGTTTTCATGTAAAAGTAGAAAATGGCAAAGTTAAAAAAAGTAGATGGAAATAAAAATCACCCCGTAACAGATGGGAAAATCTGTACTCGTGGCAGGATGTTGGCAGAAAGAACCAACGACTCAAACCGAATAACAAAACCCCTTAAAAAAGTTGATGGACTGTGGCAGGAGGTCTCTTGGGAAACGGCATTAACGGAAATTGCAGAAAAGCTCGAGGCAGTGAAAAGAACTTATGGTCCAACTGCAGTTCTCCACAGCCACGATTATTCCAGCAACGGCTTACTTAAATCGGTAGATGAAAGGTTTTTCCGTGCCTTTGGAGGATGGACTCAAGTAACAGGAAGTTTATGTTGGGGTGCAGGAATCGAAGCGCAATTACGGGATTTTGGGAACAGTTTTTCCCATGCCCCTGAAGATATTTTAAACAGTCATCATGTGGTTATTTGGGGCAGAAATGTCGCTAGAACGAATATGCATCTGTTTACTTATCTAAAGAAAGCAAAGAAACAAGGTATTACGATTACAGTCATTGATCCTATGAAAAACCAAACTGCAAATTTAGCAGATAACTATATTTGTATACGTCCTGGAACCGATGGTCTATTAGCAGCTGGAATAATAAAAGTGATTCTTGATAATCATCAATACGATGCCCAGTTTGTTGAACAGCACACATACGGTTTTGACTCATTACAGAGTTTCATAAAAACAATTTCTTTGGAGGAGGTTGCAAGAGATACTGGGGTATCCCTTGAAGAAATAGATGGGTTAGCAACATTGTATGTGAATGGTCCAACTACCACCTTTGCTGGTTTAGGTATGCAACGGTATAAAATGGTGGAAATACGATTCGCCTCATTGATGCCCTTGGTGCTGTTTCAGGAAACATTGGTATTCCAGGGGGAGGAGTCAATTATGGCAATCTTCCTGTTGGTCAATCCTTTAATGTGGATAGACTTGCATTAAGGGAAAAACAAGCAGAAATCCGCACGTTCACACGTATGAACCAAATGGAGAAAACATTAGAAGTCAATGACCCACCAATTAAATTTGCCATTGTTTCGAGGGGGAACCCAGTAACACAGTTACCGAATACAAATGTTACGTTGGAAGCCTTTAATAGGATAGATACATTCGTGGTAATTGACCAATACATGACAGATACTGCTGAATTAGCTGATTATTTCCTACCCACAACGACCGTGTTTGAGGAAGAAGATATATATTACGCTTCCATGTACCACAGTTTTGCCAATTATGGTCCAAAGTTGGTAGAGGCACCTGGAGAAGCCAAATCTGATTTATGGATTTGGACGGAACTAGCAAAAGGATTAGGTTTTGGAGAATTTTTTAATTATACGATTGATGAATGGTTGGAAATGGGCACCCAATCTTTAACTGTTGATGGGTGGTCTCTAGAAGAATTAAAGGAAGTAGGCTTTGCAAAGCTTTCTATTGCAGATGTTCCGTGGGCAGATAAAAAATTCCAAACGCCATCAGGTAAATATGAATTTTATTCTTTGAAGGCGGAGATGGAAGGGGATGACCCTGAGGTTAATCTCGTTCTCCCAACTTCAAAAGAAGACACGGGAACGGGTGTGGAGAAATATCCTTACCATTATTATCTATCCATCCATTACGATCAAATCACTCCCAGCACTATCCTTTGATTCAGGGAGGGGAGAAAAATGTAGTAGATATTTCGAGAGAGATTGCTATTAGCCACAATCTCATCGATGGAGATTCGGTTCAAATCAGAAACGAAAGAGGGCAATTAGATGCCATTGTTCGAATAGATGAAGGTCTACAGAAAGACACCATCAATATTGATGAAGGTCGCTGGAAAGGGAATGGCGGCAGCGTCAATCTCCTCACCCCATCTGGAGAATCGGATATGGGGAAAGGAAGCATTCTTTATGATTGCTTCGTGGCGATTAAAAAAAATCTAATGTTACCGCTGTAAGGAGACTCCCATTAATATAGAAGGGAGTCTTCTATATTTAATCTTCAACGGAAACACATTTGTCCCCTCGTTTGATTAGCACCTTTCTTATTAGTTACCACCTTGCGCTTTTCCCCTATAATCACTATAATTATTTAGGATGAAAAAAGCAGGAAATTATTATAGTTTATTATAAAGGAGTTAATCAAATGGCTTTAACAACTGGAATTGTTGGACTTCCTAACGTAGGGAAATCAACGTTATTTAACGCAATTACACAAGCAGGTGCTGAATCGGCAAACTATCCTTTCTGCACTATCGACCCAAACGTGGGAATCGTAGAAGTCCCAGATCACCGTCTTGATAAATTAACGGACATGGTTGAACCACATAAAACGGTTCCAACGGCATTTGAATTTACTGATATTGCCGGTATCGTTGAAGGGCGAGTAAAGGGGAAGGACTAGGAAACAAATTCTTATCCCACATTCGCCAAGTAGACGCCATCTCTCACGTAGTACGATGCTTTGAAGATGAGAACATTACCCACGTTTCTGGAAGTGTAGACCCAATTCGCGATATTGAAGTTATCAATTTAGAGCTTATCCTCGCTGACTTAGAATCAGTGGAAAAACGAATTGGCCGTGTACAAAAAATGGCCAAGCAAAAAGATAAAGAAGCAATGGTGGAGTTTGAAGTATTAGACAAGCTTCGCGCTGCTTTTGAAGAAGAAAAGCCTGCTAGAAGCGTTGAACTAACGAAAGAACAAATGAAAATTGCGAAAGGCCTTCATTTACTTACAATGAAACCTGTTTTATACGTGGCAAACGTAAGTGAAGACGGATTACTTGATGCATCGGAAAACCCTTATGTAAAAAAGGTAATGGATTTTGCAGAAGGGGAAGGCTCTGAAGTTATCGTTGTCAGTGCAAAAATTGAAGAGGAAATTTCTGAGTTGGATGGAGAAGAAAAGCAAGAATTCCTGAATGAATTAGGTATTGAGGAATCTGGTTTAGACCAGCTTATTAAAGCCGCGTATAAATTGTTAGGCCTAGAAACGTACTTTACTGCTGGTAAGCAAGAAGTAAGGGCTTGGACTATCCGTAAGGGGACAAAAGCACCTCAAGCAGCTGGGATCATTCACACCGACTTTGAAAGAGGCTTTATCCGTGCAGAAGTTGTTGCCTATGACGACTTAATGGACGCAGGCTCCATGACTGTGGCAAAGGAAAATGGTAAAGTTCGCTTGGAAGGTAAGGAATATATCGTAAAAGACGGAGATGTCATTCATTTCCGATTTAATGTGTAATAAATAGGGAGAAGGCCAACTCATGGAAAAGTGAGTTGGCTTTTTCCATGGTTATATTAAAAAGGAAATTTGTGTTTTCTAGAAAGCTGTCTTTGCAGTTTTACGAGCTCTACTATTTAGATTAATTCTCAACAGCACGATTTTTCCTTGTTTTGGCTCAATTATTATGAAAAACGGCACAATTTTTGCCATTTTCCGCATGATTTTCATCAAATTCCGCACGATTAACCAATAATATGGAAAAACAAACGTAGAAAAGTTATAATAAGTGGGATAAATTGGATAAAATAAATAAATCATTCCTCATTTAGAGGACGAAATCCATCGTTTTTTCCAGTAACCATTGCGACCACAACATAACCCGCACCAATTTGACCAATTTTCAACTCAATTCATACCATACACACCCAAAAAAGTTACTACGACCAACAAATACCAAAACTCTTTTCAAGTTAAACTTGTATATCGCCCTAGTTTCTGATATAATTTTCAATTGCGAGCAATAACAGAATTATATTTTGCTCCTTGCTCCTCCCACCAAGGGGAGCCTTAGTCCAAAAGGAGGTGACGAAACATGCGCAAATACGAAATCATGTACATTGTACGTCCAAATCTTGAAGAAGCTGCTACAAAGGAAGTTGTAGAACGTTTCAATAAGGTTTTAACGGATAATGGCGCAGAGTTGGAAAACGTTGAGGAAAAAGGTAAGCGTCGTTTAGCTTACGAAATCAATGACTTCAGAGAAGGTTACTACGTACTTTTACACGTAATGGCTCCATCTGCTGCAATTGATGAATTCAATCGTTTGATCAAGATCAACGAGAACGTTTTACGTACTTTAGTTGTTAAAGACGAAGAGTAAGATTGACATAAATAGAGAAAATGTTTAATTCCGGGGAGGAGTTCGGATGATTAACCGAGTTGTATTAGTCGGTCGCTTAACGAAAGATCCTGAATTACGATATACGGGTAGTGGTGTTGCAGTTGCAACGTTTACCATTGCTGTGAACAGACCTTTTTCCAATCAGCAGGGAGACCGTGAAGCGGACTTCATTAACTGTGTTATTTGGAGAAAGCCAGCTGAGAATGTTGCTAACTATTTGAAAAAAGGAAGCTTGGCCGGTGTTGAAGGTCGCATTCAAACCCGTAGTTACGACAACAATGAAGGACGTCGTGTTTTTGTTACAGAAGTTGTTGCAGACAGTGTTCAGTTCTTAGAACCACGCAATGCATCTGGTGGTGGAAATCGCGATAATCAGCAATATGGCGGCTATAACCAAGGACAAGGCCAGGGCGCGACTCAAGGTCAAGGTCAAGGTGGCGGTAGTTATCAACAAACTCCAAACCCAGGATATGGTCAAGGTCAACAAGGTCAAGGCGGTGGCAGTTTCGGACAAGGGAACCAAAACCAACGACCACAAAATGACGATCCATTTGCCAATGACGGTAAGCCGATCGACATTAATGATGATGACCTGCCATTCTAATATTTGAATGAAAACGTGTTTATATAATTAAATCGTAAAGGAGGGGTTCTCATGGCACGTCGTGGTCGTCCAAAACGTCGTAAAGTATGTTACTTTACCGTTAACAAGATTGAAAAAATTGACTACAAGGACACTGATTTGTTGAAGAAGTTTATTTCCGAGCGTGGAAAAATTCTTCCTCGCCGTGTGACTGGTACTTCCGCTAAGTATCAACGTCAATTAACTCGCGCTATCAAGCGTTCACGTACAATGGCTTTACTTCCGTACGTTAGTGAATAATATGAAATTAACCCACAGCCATTATAGCTGTGGGTTTTCTTATATCACCTACGTTTATTTCATAGGAAATATTCCTACCCTATAGTTGGACAAGAACCTTTGTTGTTACAATAAACTCATGCTACAATTATCTTCAACAATGGCCTTTTTACATAAGAAACGAGGGAGTTTAGATGGAACGTTCAGATCATATAAAAGAAGGAGCAAGGTATTTAGGAATATACTTACTCCTTGTATTTACCACATTATTTATTCCAGTCATAAGCCTGCTAAGTATTTTTCTACTGCCTATCCCGTTCATTTTATACACAAATAAGCATGGCTTAAAATCAGGGGCTGTATTAGGACTTATTTCTTTTGTTTTAATCTTTCTTATTACACCCTTGGCATTACCTATAACAATCAGTTTTGTTGTAGGAGGAATAGTTATAGGGGAACTGTATAGACGTAAAAAACATGCCTTTGGTGTGCTAGTAGGGGGATCATTAAGCTTTATTGGGGCCCTTATTTTGAACTACATAGGAAGTATCGTCCTGTTAAATACAAACCCAGTAGAAGTAATTCAAGACATGTTTCGAGAATCGTTAGAGACCTCTGAACAGATGCTTTCAGCCATAGGTCAACAAGATCAACAAGCTTTAGAATTAGTAAACGTATTTATTGATCAATTAACTTATACGGCACCATCCATCTTAATGATTTTAGGTGTTGCATACGCATTTATCGTACAATGGCTTGGATCCAAAATCATGAAATACTTAAAACATGAATACAGTCCCTTTCCTCCTTTTAGGGAATGGCAGTTTCCGAGAGCCTTTATATGGTATTATTTAATTACCTACATTATTTTACTTGTTGGTGTAGAAGAAGGAACAACCTTGTTTATTGTCATCTCCAATTTAACACCTATACTTGAGATAGTAATGATTATCCAAGGTCTGTCCTTTGTGTTCTTCTTTTTCCACATGAAAAATAGAACGAGAGTAATACCAATTGTAATAACAATATTAAGTTTTCTATTACCATTTTGCTTCATCTCATCCGAATATTAGGTATAATTGACTTAGGTTTTGAGTTAAGGAAGCGAATAAAATCCAATAGAGCAAACTAGGAGTTGTCATGTATGCCTAAATACCTGTTAAGACTCTGGCACGGCTATCATTTAATAGCTTTGCTGATTGTCTCACTGATAAATACAGGAATATTATTTTTATACAACTGGAAAGTTGGCTTGTTTGGTTTTGCTATCTTAATCGTTGTTATTATTTTCATGATTCGCGCAAAAATTAAATTAGAGGAAGACCTAGTAGATTATATTTCTACATTGAGCTATCGGGTTAACAAGGCTGGAGAAGAAGCTGTTACCAACCTACCCATAGGAATATTACTTTACAATGACAGATTGACAATTCAATGGGCCAACCCATATATTTTAGATCTTGTTAATGAGGACTGTATAGGAAAACCAATTGATATTATAGAAAAATCTATTAGTGAAAATATAGACAAAGAAGACACGGAATTTTTGTTGAAAATTGGAGACCGGAATTTCCGTGTTCACCATGAACGGAATGAGCGTCTTTTATATTTTTTTTAACGTAACAGAAGAACAGGAAATTAAAGAACTGTTTGAGCGAGATAAAGCAGTTATTGGATTTATCTTCTTAGATAATTATGATGAAGTCACTCAAGGTATGGAGGACCAATTACGTAGTAAGCTCCTTACAAGAGTGACAGAAGCCTTAAACCGCTGGTCCCAAGAGTATGATATTTTATTAAGAAGAACCTCCTCGGACCGGTTCATTGCCATTTTTAATGAAGAAGCATTAGAAGCATTAGAGGAAGACAGGTTCACACTTTTAGATGAAGTGAGAGAGGCAACGGCAAAGGAAAGAGTTGCCTTAACGTTAAGCTTTGGTATTGGAAGCGGCGAATCGTCTCTGCGAGAATTAGGTGGTTTAGCCCAGTCAAGTTTAGATCTAGCTTTAGGCCGTGGTGGAGACCAGGTTGCCATTAAGCAAAAAAATGGTAAAGTACGTTTTTACGGGGGCAAGTCTAATGCAGTAGAGAAGCGGACAAGAGTCCGAGCAAGAGTTATTTCTCATACCATACGGGACTTTATTTTTGAAAGCAATAAAGTGTTAATTATGGGACATAAAAATCCTGATATGGATTCCATCGGTGCAGCCATTGGGATGCTAAAAATTGCAGAAGCAAATGGGAAGGCAGGCTTTATTGTATTGGACCCAGAGGATATGAATCCAAGTGTTCACAAGCTGGTAGAGGAAATCCAAGGCCACGATCCCCTTTGGTCCAGCTTTATTACGCCGCAGGAGGCCATGGAAGAAGCTACGGAAGATACTTTGCTTATCGTTGTGGATACACACAGACCATCCCTTGTAGTGGAACCGAAACTGTTAAACAGGACAGATAGAGTCATAGTTATAGATCATCATCGCCGAGGGGAAGAATTCATTCAAGATGCAGTCCTTGTCTATATGGAGCCTTATGCTTCCTCCACTGCAGAGCTCGTGACAGAGCTGTTGGAATATCAGCCAAATCATCCCAAATTAAATGTTTTAGAGTCAACAGCATTATTATCTGGTATTATAGTGGATACGAAAAGCTTTGCCATTCGAACGGGATCAAGAACATTTGATGCTGCATCCTACTTAAAAAGTAAAGGTGCCGATACAATACTCGTGCAGCAATTTTTAAAAGAAGACTTGAGCCAATACGTAAAAAGATCAAAGCTTGTTGAAAGTGCCTATATTTATGACGGTGGGATCGCCATTGCTAACGGAGGAATCGACGAAACGTTTGATCAACTCCTAATAGCTCAAACGGCCGATACATTACTTACTATGAACGGAGTTGTAGCATCCTTCGTTATTTCAATTATAGATGACGGAAGAGTGAGCATAAGCGCACGTTCCTTAGGAGAAGTAAACGTTCAGGTTATAATGGAAAAAATGGGTGGTGGAGGACATTTAACCAATGCAGCCACTCAATTAGAAAATATTGATATTGAAGAAGCAGAAGAATTATTAAAAGCAAATATAGATGAATACTTGAAAGGGGGAAGTTCGTCATGAAGGTAATTTTTTTACAAGATGTAAAAGGAAAAGGGAAAAAAGGTGAAGTGAAAAATGTAGCCGAGGGTTATGCACGAAATTTTCTTTTAAAAAAACAATCTTGCCATTGAGGCAAATAGCGGAAATATGAAGTCCTTGGAAAAGAAGCAGGAAAGTGAACAAAAGAAAGCTGACGAGGAAAAACAGGAAGCAGAGGCATTAAAAGAAAAACTGGAGAATATGTCCATTGAACTTACGGCAAAGGCTGGAGAAAATGGTCGTTTGTTCGGTGCCATTACCAACAAACAAATTGCTGAAAAAATTAAAGAAGATGAAAATAAAAAATTGATAAGCGTAAAATTGAAATGGACGAGCCAATTCGTTCCCTTGGGGTTACGAATGTTAATGCAAAGCTTCATCCAAAAGTAACGGCAACCTTAAAGGTACATGTTACTGAAGAAAAATAAAACACGTTACTACAGGAAGAATCTTTGTTTTTTATACGATTGACAGAAGAGAGGGAAGTGGACTATGAGTGATTTATACGCAGATCGCACACCACCCCAAAATATCGAAGCTGAACAAGCGGTGTTGGGAGCTATTTTCATTGATGAACAGGCTCTCGTCACCGCTTCTGAGCGTCTAGTTCCCGAAGACTTTTATCGTGCTGCCCATCAACGAATTTTTGATGTAATGCTGACGATTGCACAAAAGAATGAACCAGTTGACTTGGTTACGGTCACAGAGGAACTATACACGAAAAATTGGCTCGATGAAATTGGTGGCGTATCTTATTTAAGTGACTTAGCGAATGCTGTTCCAACAGCTGCAAATGTGGATTATTATAGCCAAATTGTAGAAGAGAAATCCCTTCTTCGTCGACTGATTCGCGTAGCGACGAACATAGCTGCTGAAGGTTTTGCTGCTGATGAAGATGTGGATGCTATTTTAAATGATGCAGAAAAATCTATTTTAGAAGTTTCACAGAAAAAGAGCTCCAAAGCCTTTGTAGAAATAAAGGATGTTCTTGTAGATGCTTTTGATAAAATAGAAATGCTTCAGCATACAGCAGGTGAAGTAACTGGAATTCCAACAGGATTCCATGAATTAGATAAAATGACAGCAGGCTTTCAGCGAAATGACTTAATCATCGTAGCTGCTAGACCTTCGGTAGGGAAAACGGCCTTTTCCTTAAATATTGCTCAAAGTGTAGCAACAAAAACCGATGAAAATGTCGCCATCTTTAGTCTGGAGATGGGTGCCGACCAACTTGTAATGCGTATGATTTGTGCAGAAGGTAATATCGATGCCCAACGATTACGTACTGGGAAACTAGAAGAAGAAGATTGGCAAAAGCTGACCATGGCCATGGGGAGCCTTTCCAAGGCAGGAATATATATTGACGATACACCTGGTATTAAAGTAAACGAAATTCGAGCAAAATGCCGTCGATTGAAGCAAGAGCGGGGCCTCGGTATGATTTTAATTGACTACTTACAGCTTATTCAAGGGGATGCCCGTGCTGGAGAAGGTAGACAACAAGAGGTTTCGGAAATTTCCCGTTCCTTAAAAGGGTTAGCCCGTGAATTGCAGGTACCTGTTATTGCTTTATCCCAGCTTTCCCGTGGAGTAGAGTCCAGGCAAGATAAGCGGCCGATGATGTCCGACATTCGTGAATCTGGAAGTATTGAACAGGACGCCGATATTGTTGCCTTCTTATACCGCGATGACTACTATGATAAAGAATCAGAGAAAAAAGATATTATTGAAATTATTATCGCTAAGCAACGTAACGGTCCTACTGGTACGGTAGAATTGGCATTTGTAAAAGAATATAATAAATTCGTAAACTTGGAGCGGCGCTTTGAAGAAAGCGGCATGCCACCTGGAGCCTAGCAGAATCTTGCTAGGCTTATTTTTTAGCTCTGTTAGTGGCTAATGTTGATTTTGGATATGCGTTGATTTTGCGAAAGGAGCGAGACTCCTCGAAAATGCTTACACATTTTCTTCGTGCGTGGGATTCCCCCACGAAGCATCTCAAAGTCCTGCGGGAAAAGCAACGGCTGAAGAC
>JAJOJL010000163.1 GCA_021208645.1 Bacillus sp. (in: firmicutes)
TAGATAGACTAGTGAAGAAAAGGAAGAAGAAAGATGTCTAAGAAAATCATTTGATACCTTTACTCCAATTGGTCCATGTATCGTTACTTCGGAAGAGGTAGGAGACCCCCAAAATCTTGAGATGTCTTTATATGTTAATGACGAAATTCGTCAACGAGTAAACACAAAAGATATGATCGTAAGTATTGCTGAACAATTAGAGATTTTTTCTCATGTTATGACATTGGAGCCTGGAGATATAATTGCTACTGGGACTCCAGATGGTGTAGGCCCGATTAAAGACGGTGACACAGTAACAATTGATATTGAAAGAATAGGCACATTTTCAAATCCAGTTAAACTTGTTAATAGAGTATACTGAAGGTAAAGAAGCATGGGGATAGCATAGACCCCGTGCTTCTTTTGACGATGTGAATTCTACCTTATTATCTTTTTAAACACACTCTTTATTTAATTGCCTCTTTTCAATTTCCCTCTTCAACAACTCTAAAAAACTCTTCATCTAATTCTAATTTCACTTGCCTTTTCGTATGCCATTAATAATTGATGGTTACTTAGTTGCTCCATTCTATCAACTCCTTATGTAATTTTTTATAGACTTTTTGGGAGATATATAATATATTCACTATTTCCAGATTTTTAAACCAGTAATGATGAGTTTACTACTAAATATATACCTAAATAAATAGAAAGTACTATATTTATAGTTACTATGTTTGAATTGTTTTTTCCGAGGGTACGTGCTTTACCAAGGCAAGTATTTTAAAAATAGTACAAATGCAGTTTACTATTTTTAAAGAATAGGAAAAGAATGATTTGTATGCGCATCTACTAAAAAGGAGTGTCGGATATTGCTTTGGACTATATTCATTGTCTTGTTGGTTCTCTGGGTATTAGGTTTCGTTTCAGGACAAGTTCTAGGTGGATTCTTGCATATTCTCTTGGTCATTGCCGTGGCCATGTTATTAATCAGGGTAATTCAAGGGCGAAAACCTATTTGATTGTAACGGAGAGGAAGGATGCTTATGTCAGATCAATTTAAGAAAGAGGAAAAGGTGCATCATCATAAACAGGAAAACCCTAGTTTGCTAGGTGCCACTTTCATTAAATATTTTTTCATAACAGCCATTACCATTATTATTCTGTTCTTTATTGCTTTCTATGTTCTACCAGTATTTGACCAGGGGGAAGATGATGGAGAGCAAGAAGACGGGGAAGAGGATAGCCCCGTTCTAGAAATAGAGATTGGTGATTCAGATGGAGATGAGGATGAAGGTGATTAATAAAAGTTATTTACTAAGAATAAATTAAAGAAGGAGTAGCTCAGGCTACTCCTTTTACTATTAGCAGGTAAAATTTTTTACAACAGTTTCATGGTTTAATCTTAACTATAGTTTGTTAATAGCAAGCTTCAATGTATTTACAACGGTTGATAATTCTTCTTTTGTAATGGAAAGGGGGGGTGACAAGGTAATGATGTTGTTGTGTCCAGCAACGGTGTCATTTGTTTTCCCAACAAGCAACCCGTTTTCTTTACATTCCTTGACCACTTGAAAGGCTTTGGCTTCTTCGATAGGTGCCTTTGTTTCCTTATCCTCCACTAATTCGATTCCTGCTAAAAGCCCTTTACCCCTTACATCTCCTACATTAGGGTGATGGGATAATTCTTGTAACTCATCAAGGAGCCATTTTCCTAGCTCCTCAGATTTTTCCACGAGCTTCTCTTCTTCCATAATCTTTATGTTTTCTAATGCGACCGCACAGGCTGCTGGACTTCCACCATACGTATTGACGTGGCGTAAATGATCATACTCGTCACTTCCCATAAACTTTTCATAGATTTCCCGTTTGACAGCAGTCGCAGCAAGGGGCATATAGCCACTTGTAATTCCCTTTGCCATGGTTACGATATCTGGCTTTACATCGTAATGCATGAATCCAAAACGTTTTCCAGTCCGGCCAAACCCATTAATAACCTCATCTGAAATAAGCAGAACACCGTGTTTTTCACAAATATCCTTTACTTTTTTCATGTAATGATCATGGGGAACGAGTATCCCTCCACCTGAAATAATCGGTTCCATTATAACGGCGCCTACTGTTTCACTGATTTCCCATGTAATGATGCGATCAATTTCATTGGCAGCATGGTCACAGCATTCGCCGTGCTCATGAGGGAAAGGACTTCGATAACAGTCTGGAGGAGTCACATGGAGAAAGCCTGTCGCAAGGGGCTCATACTTGAAAGCCCGTTGATTTTGCCCTCCTGCTGCTATCGTAGCTATGGTACTGCCGTGATACGAACGGTATCTTGAAATGAATTTATGCCTTGTTGATTCCCCCATTTGGTGATGATATTGCCGAACAATCTTAAAGGCCGTTTCATTGGCCTCTGATCCACTATTAGAGTAGAAAATTACATAATCTCCTCCGAGCCACTCATTTAATTTTTCACTTAATTCAATGGCAGGAATATGACTTTGCATTAAAGGATAATAAGGCATTTTTTTAAGCTGGGTTGCGGCGGCGTCAGCTAACCGGTCTCGACCGTAACCAACATTTACACACCAAAGACCAGCAGACCCGTCAATGTATTTGTTTCCGTTCATGTCCGTAACTTCTACGCCATCTGCTTCTGTAAAAATGGTTGTAGCTTCCGGGTTGTATTTTCTCATAGCATGCCATACGTATTTCTCGTCCTTCTCTAACCATGTTTGAGTGTCATTCTTAGTTTGTGGATCCATTTTGCAAAACTCCTTTCTGTATTAACATTCTTGGCTCAAGGGGTCACCTTCCTTTCTTAAAACATAATAGGAACAGCAAAGGATTATGATGGATTTATGGGATTGTTAGTAAGGTTTAATAATGTGTCTTTTGTCGTGGTTTTGTTGTTACTTCTAATATGGCAAAGTAGTTAGAATAAGTCAAAGGTTTAAAAAATTTTAAAAATAAATTGACCGTTGAGGGATTCTGCTATTATACTAGCGAAAAATGTTGTGTATAGGTGATTGGGGTGAATGAAGAGGTGTACGAACGGACAGGTGGAGCTGTAAAAAGAAGTGACGTGTCTGAAGCGAGGTTAGGAACGGACAGGTGAAGCTGGAAAAAGGAGCGACGTGTCCGAAGCGAGGTCTCAAAGGAAAAGCGAACCTACATTAAGGAGGGGAAACATGAAAAACTATAAAATAGCGTTAATTCCAGGGGATGGGATTGGTCGAGAAGTTGTTGCAGAAGGGGTTAAAGTTTTAAAATCCATCGAAAAAATCGACAAAAAGCTATCCTTTTCATTTACTGAATTTCCGTGGGGATGTGAATATTATCTAGAGCACGGAAAGATGATGGAGGAAGATGGGATAGATCAATTGCGAGAATTTGATGCCATTTATTTAGGTGCTGTCGGCTTTCCAGGGGTGCCCGATCATATTTCGCTTTGGGACTTGTTACTCAGAATTCGCAAAGAATTTGATCAGTATGTTAACTTGCGACCAATCAAACTGCTGGACGATTCTTTAACACCTTTGAAATCAAAAACGAAAGAAAATATAGATTTCCTTGTGATTCGAGAGAATAGTGAAGGGGAATATGCAGGTGCTGGTGACTGGTTGTTTAAAGGGAAGCCGGAGGAAGTAGTTTTACAGACAGGTGTGTTTTCTCGTAAAGGAACAGAGAGAATTATTCGCTATGCCTATGAGGAGGCAAGGAAGTCGAAACGAACACTAACGAGTATCAGTAAAGGCAATGCTTTAAATTACTCCATGGTCTTTTGGGACCAAGTTTTTGAAGAAGTGGGTCAAGAATATCCTGATGTTAAAACATACTCGTATTTAGTAGATGCTGCCGCTCTTTATTTTGTCAGCGATCCAGAACGGTTCGAAGTGGTCGTCACCTCCAATTTGTTTGGGGACATTTTAACGGATTTAGGAGCAGCCATTACTGGTGGCTTAGGATTGGCAACAGGCGCAAATATAAATCCTGAGAAGAAATTCCCATCCATGTTTGAACCTGTCCATGGATCGGCACCAGATATTGCAGGGAAAGGAATCGCCAACCCCCTAGCAGCAATTTGGTCAGTCAGCCAAATGCTTGACTTTTTTGGTGAGAAAAAATGGGGCGAGCGAGTGTTGAAAACAATAGAAGAGGTGCTAAAAAATAGGTCTCTATTGACGCCTGATTTAGGCGGCAGTTCCTCAACGGAAGAAGTAGGAAATCATTTTGTGAAGTTGTTGACAGCAAGTGAGGAAAAGAGAGTTTAGTAGGGGGAATGATGTTATGTTCATATATGCTTAAATCTTAAGTGGAAGAATTAACAAAACTAATTAGAACATTTACATTGACTCTATATATGAGATTTTTCAAAGCTGATTTGAATGTAACATGGACGGCTCTTTAGTTTTTAACAATTATAGAAGAAGCCGGCAATTCAGAGTTTATTGCTTTAAAAGTGGATATGGTGATGAATGCAGATAGGAATGAGGTTTCTTAGGCTACAATGTGTTGGTAAATAATAACCGCCCTCTTGGGCGGTTACTAATTTAAATTGGAGTTCTTGTAGGTATAGGTGGATGTTTAACCATTAATTTTAAATGAATTTGAGTTATGAATATTTCAAGGTATCCCTTTAGAACATCTATGTTAAATTGCTCATATTCTTTTTCCCAATGTGCATAGTCATTACCCAATTTTCTAACAACATCGGCAGATACGATACCTTCGTCACTCTTGAAATATTTTCCTATTGCATTGTTTAATGATAAGTCAGCTATAGTTTCTTTAGAATCTTTTTCAAAATACAATGCGAAATCTTTGATTAATATTTCTAAACTAGCCCTATATCCCATACCAGCTAAATCAATATGGTTTAATTGCTCCGCTGTTTGAGAGTGGTTATACATTTCAACAAATCGAGGAGACATTTCACATAACAACTGAGGGAAGGTTCTGTTTTTCGTATTAGGATACTGGCAGATTAAATTACTTGTTTTTCCTTTAACCAAATGTAATGTAAAGAATAATTTTTCACATGCAGTACATTTATGAATTAGTCCTAAAAAACTGCCATCTGTATCATTATATTTTTGAATAAATTTAAAATTGTTTTCTGGATTATTTGAAACATCGCAATGAGGACATAAAAAAGGTATTTCAATACTTATATGTTCTAAGCTAGAATAACTACCGTTATGGTATTTAATACGTTTGGTTTCCACAAAATTCACCTCGTTTTATTTAAAGATTCTTACCTTTCTTCAACCAATGCATAATACTCCCGATCAAAGACGGTGTAATAGATTCGTGGTGGGATAATATGATACAACGGCTGTACGTCACCCAAGATTTCCAGTTGTGTTTCATGGGCACGGATGACCGCATTTTTCTGGCGAGCTGCATCTGTCATTTTAATAGCAGCAGTTGGTACAGGTAAACCTTCCTCAGGGTCTGATGGATACTGATTTTTGAACGTTTCTGAAATCTGCAGAGCGACATCAATCATTGGCTGTGGGAGGGTAGTGAAATAGAGTCTGTTCACTGGGAATTCCTCGTTTGTCATATTTTCAACAACAACCTCCCGAACATATTCTCCCGTTAATTTATGGTCAATATGTCCATAAAGGCCAATAATATCATCAAAAGTAATGATCGTTGATGGCTGATATTTATTAATCATATGGAGGACGGTTTCCTTAATTAGCTCTTTATCTGTGTCTATCAACCCGCTGTCAGGGAAATCAAAAAGCTCCAGGTTTTCAACTTCTAGGATTCTAGCAACTTCGCGGATCTCTTCTGAGCGTTTCGCACCAAGTTCTTCTTGCGGTACAAGGCCACCGGTCGGTCCTGCTTCTCCCCTTGTTAAATAAACTAGTGTTATTTCCATATCTTCAAACTGCTGGTTGAGATTATACAGTGAGCCCGCAATCGTCACTTCATCGTCTGGGTGAGGGAAAATAACCATCAATCTGTTAGGGTCCCCCTCTGCTATCAATGTGTCAACGACAGGTACACTGTGATCATTAACAAAGCGATTCAATGAAAAAATTAATAGTATAAGTATGAAAATTAGGATGATGAAACTAATAATGGCAGTTTTTAAGTAACGCCTTGGTTTTTTGTTTTTAGCCGGGAGTACTGTTGTTTCCATGTATTCACCTCTTCTAGTAAGTTAATTCGATTATATACTATTTATTTGTGTAATGGAGACAGTTCTATGTTTGATGGTCGTAATAACCTTAAGAATTTATGCAAAGGACTGTAGTTTTATAAGGAGGAGTATCTCAAATAATGTCGAACTAGTAATTGCCTACCTTATTCCAACTAGTGGAGGGATATTATGGAGTTTATTTTGTTATTTTTATTTTTTACTATTGTATTTTACCTTGTTTTTTCATGGATGAACAAAAATAGAAGAAAATTAACTATAGTAAAGGGAAAGAATGGAGCCACATCGCCATCGCCATTGAAAAAAAAGATAGATAAGGAACTTAGGAGTATGGCAGTTGACCAAGAACATTATATGTATCTGGTTGCTCTTTCAGATGGAAGGATATCGGAGAAACAATACGATACATGGGCACATTCGAGAAAGAAAGAGGGACAGGAAGTCTTTAGGAAAGTATTAAGGAGACCATATAGTATAGAGAAGCTATAGCAATAAGTTGTTGTATTGAGGGTGTTTTGATAGTTTCTGTGTTTGGACACTCTTCAATATTGTTGCTATAGCATTGAAATATAGTTAATTCATTTTCGGTTTGCTTTAAGCGATTTAGGGAATTTTTCTAACAAAAAAAGCCAATGAATAGATGAGTTGTGCATTTCATTGGCTTCAGAAAATATTCATTGTAATTAATTATCCTAAGGAAAGAAAAGAAGTCACGGTAATATGTTTTTCAATGAGTTGGGTAATTTTCTCTTCGGCATATTCAGCATCCTTACCCTTAAGAATAATCGTAAATTCTTCTCCAGACCTTAGATATATGAACAGATTCATGGTTCCTAATATGCTTTTCGCATTGATTGTTTTATCGTTCTTTTTCACATTAACCTCGCAATCGAAGGAACTATTTAGCTGTATTAACTCTAATATATTCTGAACATTGAACTTCCCTTCTTGTACGCAAAAACTCTTCTTAATTTCCATTTTAACCTACCTCCTTTTTCTTCGATGCAAGAAATCAAGTGTTATGTCACATTGTCAGCAATGGAATGATATTAAAAAAAATCATACACAATTCGGGTTAGGGTGTATGTAAATATAGAAGAAAACCTAACAAGTTTTTCTCCTAGGAAAACCTCTCTTTATGGCTTGGTTAAGCAGTAAAGATAGTTTATAAAGCGCTTTTCAATTAACTTGAAAAAATATT
>JAJOJL010000067.1 GCA_021208645.1 Bacillus sp. (in: firmicutes)
CAGTTAATTTGGATTTCATGAAACCTATAAACATCAGCGCTTCCCTGATTATCAGCTTTATTATACGCTCATGCTCTTTTTTAAGCAAAACTGGTTTGAGGATAAGTGAAGCATTAGCCTTAAGATGGGAAGATATTAATGGCGATAAAATAACGATAGACAAACAAACTAGTCGTGATGATAATAACAATGTCAAATTGACAACATTAAGAAATTCATCTTCCTATCGCACAATCAAAATAGAACCTGATTTAGTCCGTGAATTAAAGAAGTTCAAAATGAAGCAAAATGAATTACTTTTAGGCAATCCAAGGTTCCGCAAAAATGAAGATAGCATTATCTTTCAAAATTTTAACGGGCATTATTTAACACCTTCTACTATACGAGAAACCATGCAAGATTACTGCAAAAAAGCCGGTGTTGATTATAAAGGCACTCATGGCTTTAGACATACTCATGCAGTTCTGGCACTTGAAGCAGGTGCAAGCCTTAAATATGTATCAAATCGCTTAGGGCATAAACCATCAAAACAACAGCGGATACTTATCTAGATGTAACCGAAAAAATAGAAGAAGACGAACTTAAAAAGATCGCCTTCTACACTAAAAGGTAATTTCGTCTCAACTTGGCACAAAGTTGGCACGACACCAAATTGGTACGTTATAAAACCCCTTAACCCTTTGATATATATAGGTTATCCAATAGAACCTTCCATCTCGAACTTGATAAGGCGGTTCATTTCCACCGCATATTCCATTGGAAGCTCTTTTGTAAATGGCTCGATGAAGCCCATTACGATCATTTCTGTCGCTTCTTGCTCAGAAATTCCACGGCTCATGAGGTAGAATAATTGCTCCTCAGAAACCTTCGATACAGTAGCTTCGTGCTCAAGGGTAATGTCGTTATTAAGGATCTCATTATATGGAATCGTATCCGAAGTGGATTGATTATCCATAATGAGCGTGTCACACTCAATATTCGCTTTGGAGCCTTGTGATCTGCGGCCAAAGTGACAAATACCACGATACGTTACTTTTCCACCATGTTTTGAAATGGATTTAGAAACGATAGTAGATGAACAATCTGGTGCTAAATGGGTCATTTTTGCTCCAGCATCCTGGTGCTGTCCTTTACCTGCAATAGCGATAGAAAGTACGTTACCACGTGCGCCACGGCCTTTCATTACAACAGCAGGGTACTTCATGGTTAATTTAGATCCAATGTTACCATCTACCCACTCCATTGTTGCATTTTCTTCTGCAACGGCACGCTTCGTAACAAGGTTAAATACGTTTGGTGCCCAGTTTTGGATCGTCGTGTAACGGCAATAGGCATTCTTTTTAACGATGATTTCAACCACAGCACTGTGAAGAGAGTTTGTCGTATAAACTGGAGCTGTACAACCTTCAACGTAATGAACTGAGCTGTCTTCATCAGCAATAATTAACGTACGCTCAAATTGTCCCATGTTCTCTGAATTAATACGGAAGTAAGCTTGTAAAGGCTGATCTGTCTTTATTCCCTTAGGAACATAGATAAATGAACCACCAGACCAAACGGCTGAATTTAACGCAGCAAATTTGTTATCTGTTGGAGGAATTACTGTTCCAAAATGCTCACGGAAAATATCCTCATTTTCTCTTAGAGCAGTATCTGTATCCTTAAAGACGATACCTAACTCTTCTAAGTCTTCCTTCATGTTGTGATAAACAACTTCAGACTCATACTGAGCAGATACACCAGCTAAATATTTTTGTTCCGCTTCAGGGATACCTAGTTTATCAAACGTGTTCTTGATCTCTTCTGGTACTTCATCCCAAGAGCGCTCTGACTTCTCTGATGGCTTTACATAGTACGTAATATCATCAAAGTTTAATTCTGCTAAATTACCGCCCCATTGCGGCATCGGCATTTTATAAAATTGTTCTAAAGATTTTAAACGAAAATCCAACATCCATTGCGGCTCATCTTTCATACGGGAAATCTCTTCCACGATCTCCTTCGTTAATCCTTTTTTTGAACGGAAGATGGAGACATCTTTATCGGAAAACCCGTATTTATATTCACCGATCTCAGGCATTTTCTTTGCCATAAATAAACCCTCCCTTATTTATATCCACGCGACTCAGCTTTCAAACAACATCATCCTTCAGCCATACCTATAAAGGGAAGTTAATATTGACTAAAGACTATATGTTTATTTACAACATAACCATGGTGAAAACCAAGTTAAATCATTTATTAAATTAGAATTATTCTTCCTCTTCGTCTTCCTTTAACCCTTTTTCCATTGCCTTCCAAGCAAGGGTGGCACATTTAATTCTAGCAGGAAATTTCGCAACACCTTGAAGGGCCTCAATGTCCCCAAGATCAAAATCTCCCTCATCAAAGTCCTTCCCAAGCATCATGGCGGAGAAAATTTCAGATAGCTTTAAGGCATCATCAACTGGCAGCCCCTTGACTGCTTGTGTCATCATGGATGCAGATGACAAGCTGATGGAACAGCCTTCCCCTACAAACTTGGCATCGGCGATTTTCCCATCTTCCACCTTCATTTGCAGTTGAATACGATCACCGCATGTGGGGTTATTCATATTAATGTTTAGTGAATCCCCCTCCAACTCACCACGGTTTCGGGGATTTTTATAGTGATCCATAATAACTTGACGATACAATGTGTCTAGTTGATTACCCAAAGACATTTCCGAAATACTCCTTTGTTTTTATTAATGCTTTTACAAAAGCATCCACGTCTTCCTCTGTATTATACATATAGAAGCTCGCTCTTGCCGTAGCTGTTACGTTCAACCATTTCATTAACGGCTGGGCACAATGGTGTCCTGCACGTACGGCAATTCCTTCTGCATCAAGGACAGTTGCTACGTCATGGGGGTGGACATCGGTGCAATTAAAGGTAACTAAACCTGCCCGATGCTTCGGTCCATAGATTTCTATGCCATCTACCTCAGCTAACCGCGAAAGTGCATACTGTACTATTTTATGCTCATGGGCTTCAATGTTGTCTAAACCAATCTCATTTAAAAAATCGATTGCTGCACCTAAACCAATGGCACCGGCAATGATTGGTGTACCTCCTTCAAATTTCCAAGGAAGTTCCTTCCAGGTAGACTCTTGAAGTCCAACGAAATCAATCATTTCACCACCAAATTCAATTGGCTCCATGTTTTCTAACAGTTTCTTCTTTCCATATAGTACCCCAATCCCAGTTGGTGCACACATCTTATGGCCAGAGAATGCGTAAAAATCGCAGTCTAAATCTTGCACATCTACCTTCATATGTGGCGCACTTTGGGCACCGTCCACCATCATGATCGCTCCATGCTTATGGGCAATTGCCGCTATTTCCTTTACAGGGTTAATGGAACCAAGGGCATTTGAAACATGCATAACGGATACAATTTTTGTGTTTTCCGTAATTTCTGCCTCAACGTCCTTAAGGTCAATCGTTCCGTCTTTTTGTAACGGAAAGTATTTCAACGTAGCTCCAGTAGCTTTAGCTACTTGCTGCCAAGGGATGATATTACTGTGGTGTTCCATTGGAGTAATAATAATTTCATCTCCAGGACCCACATTTGCCCGTCCATAGCTCGCTGCAACGAGATTGATGGCTGTTGTTGTTCCACGGGTAAAAACAATTTCCTCTGTACTTTTTGCATTGATAAAGGCACGAACCTTTTCTCTGGCCCCTTCGTAGCCGTCTGTTGCTAACGTACCAAGGGTATGGACCCCTCGGTGTACGTTAGAGTTATAACGGCGATAGTAATCGTCCAGCGCTTCAATGACTTGAATAGGCTTTTGAGAAGTTGCCGCACTATCAAGGTAAACTAGAGGATGACCGTTTACTTCCTGATTTAAAATTGGGAACAGTTGACGGACTTCTTGAACGTTCATTAGTATACTTTCCTTTCTATTACCTCAATCAGTTGCTCTTTCACTGATTCAATAGGAAGTTCGTTTACTACTGGTGCTAAGAATCCATGAATGATTAATCGCTCCGCTTCACGACGGGATAACCCGCGGCTCATTAAATAGAACATTTGAATAGGATCAATTTTCCCTACAGAGGCAGCGTGACCTGCTGTAACATCGTCTTCTTCAATAAGGAGAATCGGATTAGCATCCCCACGAGCTTTTTCGCTAAGCATTAAAACACGTTCTGTTTGCTCGCCGTTCGCTTTTGTAGCACCGTGCTCAATTTTAGAAATACCGTTAAAAATAGATGTTGCTTCTTCTCTCATTACACCATGCTTCAAGATTTGACCATCTGAGTTTTTACCCCAATGGATAACGTTTGTCGTAAAGTTTTGTACTTGTTTACCACGGCCGATAGAGACAGTTTTTGTATCTCCGTAAGATCCTTCACCTACAAGGTAAGTGGTATTTTCTGAAATGGTATTACCGTCATTCATTTGTCCTAACGCCCAGTAAACTTGTGCATCTCTGCCAGGTACGTGGGCACGACGGTTCACGTATGTTGTTACTTCTGTGGAGAAATTATCAACTGCGCCAAAATGAACAGAAGCCCCGTCTGCTACGTAAACTTCAGCCACAATATTGGCAACGGTCGCAGTTGCGTCCCCTTCCGTAACATAGTTTTCAATGTACGTAACAGAACTATTTGCTTCCGCTACAATAAGAACATGGTTAAATAAACCAAAGTTCCCTTCTTGGGAGTAAACTGCCTGTAATGGCACTTCCACTTCTACGTTTTTAGGCACATAAATAAATGTACCGCCATTTACTAATGCTGCATGCAGTGCTGTCAGCTTGTGTTCATTCGGTGAAACTGCATCTTGCATGAAATACTTTTCAACTAGATCACTATGCTCTTTTACAGCCGTTTGGAAGTCAGTAAAAATAACACCCTTTTCTGTTAATGCTGCATCGAGCTTATGATAAGTCGTTACACCATTTTTTTGTGCCAATAGTGTTTGTACATTCTCTCCAACAAGTTCCTTTACCGTATCAGACAAGCCCTCAATACTATTGCTGGAATCTACCTGTGCATCTAAGTTTTCAGGTGTAAAGTTCCACTTCGTGATTTTCGTTTTGTCTGGCTTCGGTAATTCTAAGCTGTCAACCTTCTCTAAAGACGAAACTCTTAGCTCTGTAAGCCACTTTGGCTCTTGGCGGTCTTTAGAGAGGTTTTCTACATCAGTTTGATTCACTGGAAATTTTGTTTCCGCTGTCATCTTCATTCCTCCTCGTTAAAAACCGCCTGTATTATTGACCTACTGTTTCGTCTTCAATTCCTAATTCTTCTTTGATCCAGTCATAGCCTTCTGCTTCTAATCGTTCTGCTAATTCAGGACCACCTGATTTAACGATACGCCCTTGCATCATGACGTGTACAAAATCTGGAGTGATATAATTTAATAGACGTTGATAGTGAGTAATAATTAAGCAGCCAAAATCGTCGCTCTTCATTTGATTGATCCCTTGAGAAACAACCTTTAAAGCGTCAATATCTAAACCAGAATCGATTTCATCTAAAATAGCAATTTTTGGTTCAAGCATAAGTAATTGTAAGATTTCATTACGCTTCTTCTCTCCACCAGAGAAACCTTCATTTAAGTAGCGATGTTGGAAAGAATCATCCATATCAAGAGTGTTCATTTTTTCATCCATTTTACGGATGAATTTCATTAATGAAATTTCATCACCCTCTTCACGGTTTGCATTGATTGCAGAACGAATGAAATCTGCGTTCGTTACACCACTTACTTCACTTGGATATTGCATTGCAAGGAAAAGTCCTGCTTTAGCACGCTCATCTACTTCCATTTCAAATAAGTCTTCTCCATTGAAAGTGGCAGTTCCAGATGTTACCTCATATTTTGGGTGCCCCATTAAGGCAGAAGCAAGCGTTGATTTACCTGTACCGTTTGGACCCATGATCGCATGGATCTCTCCACCCTTTACTTCAATTCCAAACCCTTTTAGTATTTCTTTGTCTTCAATTGATACATGAAGATCTTCAACCTTTAAGCTAGGCTTCGTCATAGCTCATACCTCCATTTTTTATTTTGCATATTATAATGTTATTATGTTAAGATTGAATTTGGCAATTACAGTACATCGTCCATTCTCAATCTATTCTCATTCTAATCTTATACTAAATGAAAAATGAGTTCAAGGAAAAGGTACATATTATTTTATTCTCTTCTAAAATCTCCATTTTCCCATTTCAACTCCCCATATTATGTATAAAATTAGATTTTCCATTCGAAAATTCATCATATTTCCACATTTAATGAAAAATACCCTATTGACACATCGAAAAAATCAATTTTTAATGATACCATCATTTCTCTTAAATAATTCTTCACATTCTCAATAGGAAGGGGTTTTATATGTCTAATTGAGAATAAATATCGTTTAGATTAAATTAAAAGGCCAGCAGGACTATCAAGCCCATGCCAGCCTCTAATTATATTTTAATTGAAGTTAACCCTTGTTCTGTTGGTGTTCTGCTACGATGGAGATGGATCGCTTATGGTCTTTTTCTCTTTGCTTCTCCACTTCCATTATGTTGTCAATGCTTCGATTATACTCAGCATAACTTATGCCGTGAGATTGAAACATTGCCTTTTCCATTTCTGCAGTATAACTCTGGTTAGAAATAATAAATCACTTTCCTTTCCAATTTCTTAAGGTTATTTTGACCTTTTGAATCACAATTATAATGGTAACATGGCCCTGAGCTTTACCCAAGGAGCATTTGTTGTTATATAACCTGACATGATATGACTGATTAGGTTGAGATAAAGTGAACGAAACATTCTCTAATATTCCCCTTAAATACTGTTATATCCTCTAGATATCTCACAGACCACCCTTACAAAAAGGAAAAAAGCCTGGATTTCAGGCTTTTCCATAGATTTCTCTTATTAATGAGATGTATCATTTGTAAATTCTTGCAGGCAATCTTCCACTAACGTTACAGCTTGACTCATGGCCGCTCCTCCACCAAAGGCACCTGTCACTCCAACTGCTTCTAAAATCTCTTCTTTCGTGCACCCTTGGTCAATACAGCCCTTCATATGATAAATAATGCAGTATTCATCCTGAGCATATAAACTTATTCCCAAGGCAATTAACTGCTTTTCCTTCTGTGAAAGCTGTCCTTCTGCAAAACAAGCTCCCGTAAATTCGTTATATTTGCCTGCTATATCAGGCATTTGCTTTGTGAAATTACCTAACCCCATTTTGTAATGTTCTAACGCTTCAGATAGTGATGATCCGTAGTTTTCCTTCACAGCTCTTCCTCCTTCTAGAAAAGTTCACACATCTAGTATGACTTTTGTCAGGAAAAAAATACTGTGGAAAAACACAGATAATTATAATGTTAAACTTTTTTGCTTAAATACAAAATGGATTCCAGCAGTAGTAAATTTTTTAAGCTACCTTCAGCTTTTAACTCGCCTCTTTTTTTCATAGACAAGAGGAAGTCATCGCCTCTTAACAATAAGCGTAATGCCTCCATGTCTCCTTCAACCACTACATCGCTATTGCCATTGGCTTGATAATCCAGGTTAACATGTCCTTCACTGAAAACCATTAACCACCGTTCTTCTTCAGCAACGAAACAGACAGAAAGGTCTGCCTCCGCCAATAGCTCCTTTATATGAGATGATCCCCTTATTTTTTCAGCTACAGTTGAAAGAAGTTCGTGCATTCGCTACACCGCCTTTAATTCCCTTTCTTTCTTTATTCCACTCTAAAGGGGATAAATCCTTTTTTTAGACAGCGGATTCTTCCTTTTCTGAATCATTTAGCTTTGGTATGCGATTTTTAAATACAATATACAAATAAACGGTTCCCATTAAATATAGAATACTTGTGATTGTAAAAACGATTGCATATCCGTTATAAGACCCATGCATCATAACAATCGTTGTTGATACAGGTCCCATAACAGCCCACCCAAGCATGAATACCGCCTGACCTACTGAATTAGCAAAGCCTTTGATAGAATCGTCCACCATCCGCATCATTAACGACATTTGAATAGGATTCCCTGCATTCATTAATGCTTGTCGAAACAGGAATCCAAAGACAGCCCAATATAAGTTTTGCGTGTAGGCGGTTAGGAGCAGGAAGGGAATTGAAGCAAGTTGTAGAAAAACAACTGCCCTAATTTCCCCAACGCGGTTGACAACTGCCGGCCCAATTAGGAGGGCCACGGCCGTCATGGCTTGCCCGGCAGATAAGATAATACCGACTAATGAGTGAGAAATTTCAAATCGATCTACAAAATAAAGATTTAAATAAGGGATAACCAAACCAGATCCAAAACCAATTAGAATTTGCGCTCCAGCGAAGAGAGCTATGATTTTAAAACCTGCACGATGGTTTTTAAAAAGGGCCTTAAAAGACTTATCTTGTACGTTTTTACTTGATAGCTTCCGCTCTTCCCGAATTTTCAAGATCGGTATTAGGGCAACAAAGAAAAATGCCGAACCAATTAATAGGGTAATACGAATGCTCCACAATGGTGTTAAACCAACGATATATTGGAAGAAGTCACTTAGAGTCCCACCTAACATATTTCCAATAACGTTTGCCACCATTATAATGGCGAAATTAAAGCTGAACAGGTGAACTCGCTGTTTTTCCGTTGAGTTTTCAGCAAGAAGTGGAATCGAAGAAACCATGATGAATGCCATAAACATTCCTGTCATAAACGCCGAACCAAGTAATAAAAAATCTAGGGACAAGGTTGCTCGTAGGAATAAGCTGGTAGCTGCAAAAATGGCTCCAAACAAAATAAGCTTCTTCCTGCCGAGCCGGTCGCTTAAAATTCCTGCAGGTAGAAGTAAAAGGGCAGTAGCGATAGACTGCATAGCAATAACGGAGCCATTCATTTGATCGTCAAATCCAAGCTCACGTATATAATAGTTATAAATAATCATAAAGATACCCATTCCGATGTGAGCAAAAGTAGAACCCACCAGGAATAGGCGCACGTTTTGATTGTAACCTTTAAATTGACTGGTCCAATCCCCAACAAACTTTGTCATTTTCTTTCCTGCCTTCCTTCAGAGACTAACATAGGCGAAAAATATTTCTTTTGAGAATATATTTCGAGTCTCTAAATACAACTATAATCATAGCTCAATTTTGCTTTTTTGAAAAGGAAATTATTTTGTGAGTTATTGGGAATTAGTGTGGTTATGGGCTTTTGACCTTCCGAAAGAGGAGGTCGCTTCTGTTAATTGGAAAAAAGCGTTTTTTGAGCCTTTTAATATACGCGCATTTAACTCTTGCTTGTAAAATTGCGTGCTTTAGACCTTCTAATATACGTGATTTTTCCTCTTACTTGCAAAAGCGCGTTTGTTAAACCTTCTAATACACGTCCTTTCTCCTCTTACTTGCAAAAGCCGTTTGTTAAACCTTCTAATACACGTCCTTTCTCCTCTTACTTGCAAAAGCTCGTATGTTAAACCCTCTAATACACGCGCTTTCCTCCATCCCAGACAATAGCGCGTCTTTTAAACCACCAAACAATCAAGCTAACTAATTCTAATATTGCACAAGTCCTTTTTCCATCAAAGAAAGAACAGCATCTACCACACTTATTTTCACATGCTCGTATGTGAGACCACCTTGAACATATGCTGTATACGGTGGACGAATTGGCCCATCTGCCGTTAATTCAATACTGGCCCCTTGAATAAATGTCCCTGCAGCCATAATCACATCGTCCTCATAGCCTGGCATTGGGCTAGGGTAAGGCATAACATGAGCATCGACAGGTGACGTTCCTTGAATTGCCTGACAAAATGCGATCATCATTTCTTTTGACGGGAACGAAACAGATTGAATTAAATCAGTTCTAATGGAATCCCATGATGGAGATGTTACCATTCCAACTTCTGATAAAAATTTGGAAGTGAACATGGCTCCCTTAACGGCTTGATTGACAACATGGGGTGCAAGAAATAATCCTTGATACATTTCTAGTAGGCTATATAGTGTAGCACCACCCTTTAAACCAATACCAGGTGCCGTTAGTCGAATGGCACATTGGTCTATGTAAGGTCCTTTTCCTACTAGATAGCCTCCTGTTTTAACAATACCGCCACCAGGATTTTTAATTAGGGAGCCTGCTACAACATCTGCCCCCACATCACCAGGTTCAGATAGCTCCACGAATTCTCCATAACAATTGTCTACAAATACGATTAAGTTTGGATTTATTTCCTTAATAAAGCGTACCATTTCACCGATTTCATTTACTGTAAAGGATGGACGGTTATCGTACCCTTTGGAACGTTGAATTCCAATGACCTTAGTTCGTTCATTTATCATTCGACTAACTTCTATATAGTCTACAGCACCTTCTTTAAGGGCTGTAAATTGATAAGAAATACCAAAATCCTTTAAGGATCCATTGCCTTTGCTACGAATACCGATGACTTCTTCAAGGGTATCGTAAGGTTTTCCTGTTATATATAGGAGTTCATCACCTGGCCGAAGCAAACCATACAAAGCGGTGCTTATGGCATGGGTGCCGGATACAATTTGTGGACGTACGATGGCCTTTTCTCCACCAAATACTTGTGCGTATATCTTTTCTAGTGTTTCTCTTCCAATATCATCATAGCCATATCCAGTAGAGCCATGGAAATGATATTCAGACACTTGATGATCACGGAATGCTTTTAACACCTTCCGTTGATTTGCTTCACTAATTTTTCCCCGCTCCATAAAGGCAGGTTGCATATCCTGCTCCACTTGTAATGCAAGTTGTTCTAAGTTCTGTCTATTGTATGTCATTTGTTTCTTTTCCCTCTTCTATTTCCTTTTGTATTTTTTTTGCATTTCATGGTAAATGGCCGATTCAGGTGCGGCATAGCCTCTCACGATATAACACTCGTTGTCTTCATCAAATTTTCTTTCGATTTGAACGGTCTCCCTTTGAATACGGTGAAGCATTTTTCCTTCATGGGCATCTACATGGACGATATAGGGGGAGAATATTTCTTCCATGATCCCTTCTATTTTTTTCTTTAGCTTGTCCAAATCTTGTGTATCTTTGGCAGTGATTAGGATTGACGGTCCTGTAGTATATGAGAAAAAATCTTCTGTCAGTAAGTCCCGTTTATTATAAACAGTCAACAATGGTATCTTCTCTGCTTGTAAATCATTTAAGAGTTTATAAACTGTTTTTTCATGGTTGGGGTAGTCAGGGTTAGCAGCATCCACCACATGCAGTATTAAATCTGCCTCTTTCACTTCCTCTAACGTGGAACGAAAAGCGGCAATCAATGCTGTCGGTAATTGCTGAATAAACCCTACCGTATCCGTTAACAACACTTCCATACCGGACGGGAGCTTAATTTTTTTCGTAGTAGGGTCAAGGGTTGCGAACAATTGATCTTCCACATAAACCTCTGCCTCAGAAAACTGATGAAGTAATGTAGATTTCCCTGCATTTGTATAACCAACCAATGCAATTTGAAAAGCTTGATTCTTTTTTCGCCGGCTTCGATACCGCTCCCGATGGGATACGATTTGTTCTAATTGCTGTTTAATATCGTTCATGCGATTTCGAATGTGACGTTGGTCTACTTCTAGCTGTGTCTCCCCTGGACCACGGGTACCAATCCCTCCCCCTAAACGGGAGAGCATAAGTCCCTGTCCTCGAAGACGGGGCAGTAAGTAATTTAGCTGTGCCAATTCAACTTGCAGTTTCCCTTCCTTTGATTGGGCTCGTCCTGCAAAAATATCTAGAATTAACTGGGTTCTGTCAATTACCTTCACTTCAACTTGTGTCGTTAAATTTCTTAACTGAGAAGGGGTCAGCTCATCATTGAAAATAATGAGCCCCCCTTCCAACTCCTCTACAACAGCCTTTAGCTCTTCCACCTTGCCACGACCAATATAGGTTCCTGAGTCTGGTTTCTGACGATTCTGGGTCAGTTCCATCACCACTTCTCCACCAGCGGTTTTTGTCAATGCCCTTAACTCTTCCATACGGTAAAGAAAATCCTCCTCAAGTAATTGAGGAGTTCTTAATCCAACAAGGATAACTTTTTCTTTTTGATTAGCTTTCATAAAATCCCCCTATTCCATTGAAACATCTGTATGATAAAAGGCATGGGATAAATCTGTACCTTTTATGGTTACTAAATCTCGTTTTTCATAGCTTCCTTCTTCTAACAGCCTTACTGCTTGTGCCCGGATGGCTCTTTCCAACAAATTGCGGATAAACCTGCCATTGCTGAAATTAACATCATCCTTTCCTTTGTTACTCTCAAAATATCCTGCAACGTTGTTTCTGCACGCTGGTCCAGTTCATAGTCCCTTTCCTTTGCCATTTTATGGGCCATTTTCGACAATTCTTTGACAGTATAGTTGGGAAAAGTTACTTTCATGGGAAATCTAGATGGAAGTCCTGGATTTAATTTCAAAAACTTCTCCATTTCCTTAGGATAACCAGCTAATATTAAAACAAACGAATGTTGCTGATCTTCCATGGCCTTTACTAACGTATCGATGGCTTCTTTACCAAAATCCTTTTCTCCACCTCTAGCTAATGAATAGGCTTCATCAACAAATAAAATGCCCCCTAAGGATTTCTGGACAAGCTCCCTTGTCTTTTGAGCCGTATGGCCGATATACTCTCCCACAAGGTCGGCTCTTTCCGCTTCAATTAAATGCCCCTTTTCCAATACTCCCATTTCCTTAAACAATTTTGCAATCAACCTTGCAACGGTAGTTTTTCCAGTACCAGGATTCCCTTTAAACACCATATGCAACACTTGCTTTCCTGCCTTTAAGCCTTCATCTTGACGTTTTTGATTCAAATATAGCCAAGCGTAAATTTCCTTCATAAACTGTTTAATATTCGTTAACCCAATATATTCATCCAATTCCGTTTGGATTTGTTTATACGCCTTGTGCTCAGGTTTCGTCAACATGTCCGATTCCTGATGGGAGAGGAGAGCTTCTTGCTCAGATGATTTTTTTTAGTACAACATTAATCTGGCCTCTTTTTCTCATTCTTGCTGCCTGTTCCAACGAGGTCACCATCCTCTATTGTATAGTGGAAATTCACTGCTCACAACTACTATACGCAAATGAATCGAACTCGTGACAAAAGCCTACTTCAAAAGCCCGCCACAACTATCTTTTCCTATGAAATTAGTACCTTTCCTTTTGTTTTTAGCAAAAAGCTATTAAACTATAATCATCAACTAATTATGGAGGGATCGTATGTCTATTCAAAAAGTAATCAATGATTATCTCCATCATATAAGTGAAGCAAAACAGCCAAGCACCATAAAAAGGTACCGCTATGATCTTGTTCAATTTACGGAATGGCTCCAAAAAACAAGAAAAGACGATAAAATGATAAAACTTCCCACCCAGGAAGAAATCTCTTCTTATTATCTATATTTAAAAGGGGTTGGTACATATTCACCGAATACCATTCGGAGAATATTAAGCGTCCTCCGTTTTTGGCTTCAATATGCCGGAGACACCGACGGCAGCAATCATATTGGTACCCTTATAAAAAAGACAAAATTAATTGATACAATTACACCATTGCCTTTTTTTACTGGAAAAAAATCGAGTTAAATTATTCTCAACCATCTATTCCCTTCAAGGACTTACGGAAAACCAGAAAAAATATCGTCCCCTTATGCAAGTACGAAATGAGGTCATTTTTATACTTGTCCTTTATTATGGATTGACGTTACAAGAACTAACAAACTTAAAGGTGAACCAGGTGCATTTTGCCAACAATGAATTAGAACTTATAAGCCGCAAAGGAAAGCGTCGAGTAATATACCTAACGGACGAGGACCGAAAAAAATTATTTGAGTATTATATGTCTATCCCTGAACCAGTACGTCCAAACCGCTACGATCCCATGCCGTTTTTTATCGCCTTTGACTATCAAAAAGGTACATACCGTTGGGATTACGAAAAAGATTCTCCGAAAAACTGGACGGAGGTTTCTATTCAAAAGATGATTCGACTAGAAGGGAAACGGGCAGGATTTCGCAATGTGACGGGAGCACATTTACGGAAAACTTACATTATTTCTCGTCTTTTAGATGGGGTAAGTAAAGAAGAACTTAAGGAAGAATTAGCTTTAGAATCTACCCAGCCCCTTGAAAAATTAGAAAATCAGTACGGAGCGGTAATAAAAGAAAAAGTAGAAGGCTAATGAAGGTGGGATATTTCTTAACAGCGGTTGTCCTTAATTTGCAGTTTTCAAACAGAGGTAATGGTTTCTCCCGTCGCAGTTGTGAGCGGCTTTACTTAATGCTTCGAGGGTGGTTCAATAGGGAATATACCCCTTTTGAACCACCCTCTTTTTTATTGTTCTTGATTCAATTGCACATTTCGTTGAGGAGAGAACGTAGAAATAGCATGCTTGTATACTAATTGCTGCTTTCCTTCTGTATCTAAGATTACAGTAAAATTATCAAAGCTCTTTACGTATCCACGGAGTTGGAATCCGTTTAACAAAAATACCGTAACAGGAATACTTTCTTTTCTCAACTGGTTTAAAAACTGATCTTGGATATTAACTGGCTGTTGTTTCATCTTCACGCAGGCCTCCCTCTTCTCACATTATTATCTATATTCGCTATTTACATAAGCTTTCCTTCTACAAATTTATGAATTTTTTCGAGCTTTTTTTTCCCGCTCCTCGGTCATGTCGAACCATGTAATGTCCATTTTATTGCGGAACCAAGTAAGTTGGCGCTTGGCATAGCGTCTCGAATTTCTTTTTAAATTGTCTATGGCTTGCTCTTTTGTAACCTCGCCACGTATGTATTCATAAATTTCTTTGTAACCTATTGCTTGGACAGATTGGCAGTCTTGAACCCCTCTGTTATACAATTCTTCAGCTTCACCCAATAATCCTTCTTTTATCATAATATCTACACGGAGGTCGATTCGCTCGTAAAGTTTTGTCCGTTCCATCGTAAGCCCAATAACAATATCATTGTACGGCGATGAACTAGGTTGCTTCACCCTCTCGTTAATGGGCTTTCCTGTCAACTGAAAAACTTCCAGCGCTCGTATGACACGGCGTACATTATTTGGATGTAGCTCCTTGTAGCTTATTGGATCTATGTCCTTCAGTCTCCTATGTAGTGCTTCATTACCATTTTCTTTGGCATAATTCTCTAATTGGATGCGTAGGTCCACATCTCCTTCCGAAGTGGAAAAATCATAATCGTAGATGACTGAGTTAATATACAAACCTGTTCCGCCAACAAGGATTGGAACTTTACCTTTAGCATGGATTTCTTGAATACATTCCTTTGCCTTCTGTTGGAACTCTGCAACGGAAAAAGGTTCTGTCGGCTCCTTTATATCAATGAGATAATGGGGAATCCCGTCCATCTCCTCTTTCGTTACCTTCGCTGTGCCAATGTCCATGCCACGATAAACTTGCATAGAGTCTCCGCTAATAATTTCACCATTGAACTTTTTTGCAAGAGATATTCCCGTCGCGGTTTTTCCAACGGCAGTGGGTCCCACAATGACAACTAAATTAATCATTCCCATCAAGATCCTTCCATTTCTATCGTTCCAAAGTGATAGGTTGCAGAGGGTCTCACTTGCACCTGAAAACCAAAAGTAGTAAAACGGCTGCTGCGAAAATGATCCTTAACACAACCCGTTTTTTAGCCACTCGCTTCGCTTCCTCCACTAATTCACCTGTAAAGGAAGATTTTACCGTAAACGACCTCATGGCGTCAAATCCAATTGCTCCTGTCACAGCTTCTTCAAACATTGGATCAAAGTAAATAACATCATAAGCGTCAGCTGGTTTTCCCTGAAGCCATTGGAGATGGGAAGAACATTGGACGTTAATTCTTCGTAATGCCTCATCAATCATGGGAACATTGCTAGAATACGTTTGCATCCCTTGTTCCACAATAAAGGCAATAATTTCTGAAGACTCAATTCCAGTTACTTCCCCTTCCACTCCTGTTGCCATACTGGCAATGATTGCATCAGATCCTAAACCGAGGGTAGCATCTAAAAACTTGTCCTCTCTCTGGAGTTGACAGGCTTGGACAAGGGGGTCTTCCTTTGTTTTCAAAAACCGTTTTGCACGAAACATGGCAGCATTAGGGTGAAAGAAAAATGGAGGCTGACCATTTCCTGCCTGTACCGTTAACCGGTCCTTCTCTACGACAATGACGGCGGCGTTGAAATTAGAAATAAGGGAGTGGACAGATTGTTTTTCCCTTTTAATATATGAAATTCGGAGTCGTTCTGCTAGCTGCTCCGCTTTGAGAATAACTGATTGATTAGGACGACCACACGTTGTAATAATAACGTCTTTCATAGATAACTGCTCTCTTTCTTCCTTTAATTCATAATTCGCTTAAACATCTTCTCCATCTCATAGGTGGAATGATGAATAACTACAGGCCTACCATGGGGGCAAGTGTAGGGCTCATCACACATGCGTAACGTTTCCAATAAGCGAAACATTTCGTCCTTTGTTAAATATTTGTTTGCTTTAATGGCTGCTTTACAAGACATTAAAATAGCCGCTTCTTCCCTTAATCTCCCTATATCAAGACTATCCTTGACTTTTAATTGTTCCATCATCTCTTCAATGAGCTCTTTTTCTTGGCCCTTTGGAAACCAAGTAGGATGAGAGCGAACGAGGTAGGTCCTTGTGCCAAATGGTTCTAAATGTATCCCTATTTCTTCAAAAAGATGGCCCCGCTCCTTTATCCGTTCTTCCTCAGCTTGAGTGAATTCAAAGGTTAATGGAACTAACAAATCCTGCAAAGTAGGCTCTATTTGTTTCACTTTTTCCCGGAAGTATTCGTATTTAATACGCTCTTGAGCAGCATGTTGGTCAATAATAAATAATCCTTGGTCATTTTGCCCTAAAATATACGTCCCGTGAAGTTGCCCAATGGGATAGATTGTAGGAAGTTCTTTTTCAGATGTTGCTAGCGATGTCTTTCCATTGTCCTCATAAGGATTCGCTGCTTCCTTTTCCCGATCCCTAGAAATGGAAGTATCTTGTATATAGGGAGAAATAGGGTTCCCTTCCATAACCAGCTTTTCTTTATTATTTAATTGAATTCCGTTGCTCTCGTCATGAGGATGTTGCTCGAAGCTTGTCCGTTCTTCCTTGTCTGTCTCAACACTAGTACCTTGAGTCGAGACAACATTAGCTGTTGGAATAGCTGTTTCCCCTTCTGCTTCCTCCCTTTCCCTTTTCAACTCATGTTGTAGCTGAAAAGAAAGTTGTTCTGATTTCTGCTTTTCTTTCTTTTCCCTTTTCACTTCCGGAATGAACCTCGTCCGTTGAAAAACTTTTTTTAATTTCAGCCGTCACGAGCTCCTGAAGTGGCTGTTCCTTACTGAGTCGAACTTCTAACTTAGCAGGGTGGACGTTAACATCTATCAGGATAGGGTCCATCTCCACATGAAGGACTACGATAGGATGTTTACCAATGGGAAGAAGGGTGTGATACCCCTCTTGAATGGCACGCATTAACGAATAATTTCTAATATAGCGTCCATTAATAATCGTAGACATATACGAACGATTGGAGCGATATACCTCCGGTTTTGCAATATATCCTTTAATCGTAAAATCTAACGACTCTCCTTCAATCGGCAGCATCATTTTTCCAACAGAAGAACCGTAAATAGACGTAATGACTCGGAGCAAATCCCCGTTTCCTGCCGTTTTCAATAGGTTTTTTCCATTATGGGTAAGGATAAAAGCGACTTCTGGGTGAGCTAATGCCATCCGGTTGATTACATCTGAAATATGCCCTAATTCCGTGTGAATTGTTCGCAAGTACTTTAATCTTGCTGGTGTATTGTAAAACAAATCGGAAACGATAATTTCCGTACCTTTCCGTGAGGCAGCAGACCCTTTCCCAGTAATCCGCCCCCCTTCTAACGTAATTTCGTGGCCCTTCCCTTTCCCATCACTTGTTTTTAATGTTAATTTACTGACAGAGGCGATACTGGGCAATGCCTCACCACGAAAACCTAATGTGGCAATGCGAAATAAGTCACTTGTATCACGAATTTTACTGGTGGCATGACGATGAAAGGCTGTCTCCACATCCTCTTCTTCCAAACCATCCCCATCATCGAGGATTCGAATGAGGGAAAGCCCCCCCTCTTCTATATCAATGCGAATATGCTTACTGTTAGCATCAATGGCATTTTCCACTAATTCCTTTACGACGGAGGCAGGCCGTTCCACCACTTCACCTGCAGCAATTTGATTCGACAATTCGTTACTTAATTGAATAATTTTTCCCACGAGTAGCCTCCTTCCCCTACGATTAGTGTCTATTATAAGTGGTTACTTTTTTGTCATTTTTCGTTGCAGTTCATCGAGAACTTGAATGGCTTCAATCGGTGTGATGTGAAGTAAATTCAAGGTCTTCAGCTTGTCAATCACCTGTTTTTCCTTCACCGTTACTTTATTTTTTGCAAGCTCCTTGCTCTCTCCTTCTTCACTAAACAATGTTAGCTGCGTTTGTTCATGGGAGGAGGCAGCTTCGGCTATGGCATCTTTTATTTGTTCAACAGCACCATTAACTACAGGCTGTTGGTGACCGTTTCCATTTCCTTGTTCGAATTCCTCTAAAATTGTTTTCGCACGAGAAATCAACTGCTTAGGCAAATCGGCTAGTTCTGCAACATATATTCCATAGCTTCGATCTGCTGCACCGTCAATTACTTTATGAAGAAACACTACTTTTCCATCTTCTTCCACGGCGGAAACATGGACATTTTTCAGTAACGGCAATTGCTTTTCCAACGCAGTCAGTTCATGGTAGTGGGTAGAGAAGAGGGTTTTCGCCCCAATCTCATGGTGGATATACTCTATAATGGACTGGGCTAGAGCCATTCCGTCATAAGTAGAAGTTCCCCTCCCAATCTCATCTAGTAGTATTAAACTATTTTTCGTTGCTTTCGTTACGGCGTGCTTTGTTTCTAGCATTTCCACCATAAAGGTACTTTGCCCTTGAGCAAGGTCATCCGCAGCACCAATTCGGGTGAATATCTGATCAAAAATGGGAAGGTGAGCCTCACTCGCTGGTACAAAGGAACCGATTTGGGCCATGATAGCAACTAAAGCCAGCTGGCGCATATACGTACTTTTACCGGCCATGTTTGGACCTGTTATCAGAAGCATTTCCCGGCTTGTATTTAAATGAATGTCATTTGCTACATAGTCTCCCGAATCAATCATCTGTTCCACGACAGGGTGACGACCGTCCACGATGGTTACATCCCCATTGTCAGAGAGGGATGGCCTTACGTAATGATTCCGCTCAGCAATCTCTGCAAAGCCCTGCAAAACATCGATGGTACTAAGAACATTGGCTAGTTGCTGCAATGGTCGAATGAATGCTTTTACTTGCTCACGAATTTCCATGAACAAGATATATTCTAGCTTCTCACTTTTCTCTTCTGCTTCGAGAATGAGGGCTTCCTTTACTTTTAACTCTTCCGTAATATATCTTTCCGCATTGGAAAGGGTTTGTTTACGCTCATATCTACCTTCTGGGAGATGGGGAATGTTCGCTTTGGTCACTTCAATATAGTAGCCAAAAACTTTATTGAAACCGATTTTCAAAGATTTAATGCCCGTTTCCTGTCTCTCCTTCTGTTCTAAGGCAGCAATCCATGTTTTCCCGTTCCGCATGGCATCACGGTAACTGTCTAACTCAGGATGATAACCGTCTTTAATAACATTTCCATCGGTAATGGTTAATGGCGGGTCTTCGTTAATACTTTTTTCCAGTATCTCCTCAAGCTCCCGGCAGTCATCCACATCTTTAATTAATTGGGAGGCGTAGTCATTTCCCAACTGATTAATGGTGGAAAAAATATGTGGAACGGCCTGTAGGGAACGTTTTAATTGCAACATGTCCCGTGCGTTAATATTGCCGAAGGCCACTTTACCAGAAAGGCGCTCTAAGTCGTAAACACCATTTAACTGTTCCTTTAACGTTTCCCGTTCAAAGAAATGCTCCATCAGTGTCTCAACAAGCTGGAGTCGGTTTTCAATCTGTTTTTTTTGATATAAGGGGACGTTCGATCCATTGCTTTAATAATCTGCCGCCCATGGCCGTTTCTGTTTCATCTAACACTCCTAATAGGGACCCTACCTTCTTCTTTTCCCTCAATGTTTCGATTAACTCTAAATTTCGTCGGGAGTGGACATCGATACCCATATAATCATGAGAGCGGTAATATACTGCCTTTTGAATATGGTCAAGGCTCCGTTTTGTTGTACGGAATAAATAGTGGATTAATCTGCATGCTGTTTCCATTAATTCTGGTTGATCTAATTCAATCAATAATTCTTCCAATTCTCCGTCACTATCTGCCAATCCATCCTCAATAGAAACGGTGGCACCAAGTCTCTCTTCAAGCATGGCTTGTCCTTCTTTGGAGAGGTGGCTTGGAATGACAACTTCCTTCGGCCGGAATCTGGCCGCTTCATGAATAGCATCCTCTTGAGTCCCGTTAATTAAAGTGACAAGGAATTCCCCTGTAGTCATTTCTACAGCTGCGATCCCATACTTCCCTGCCGCAAACGGAGTAATGGACAATAAATAGTTATTATCCTTTTCTTCGATGATGTTTCCATTCATTACCGTGCCAGGCGTAATAACCTGTACCACTTCCCTCTTAACGACTCCCTTTGCCTGCTGCGGGTCCTCTGTTTGCTCACAAATGGCCACCTTATATCCTTTTTTAATTAATTGGGATATGTACTGTTCCGCAGAATGATGAGGACACCACACATGGGAATTCGCTCAACACCTTCCCCTTTTCCACGACTGGTTAAGGTAATTTCCAATTCCTTTGCTGCCTTTTTAGCATCTTCAAAAAACAATTCATAAAAATCTCCTAAACGGAAAAATAAAAAGGCATCTTCATACTGTGCCTTGATTTTTAAATACTGCTCTATCATTGGCGTTTGTTTTGCTGCCATCGTAATCCTCCAAATAATCTCTAGTAGTTCTTGTTTAATAAGTCCAAGAGCAACGGCTTCCCGTCGCTTAGAGTCTGACAAAAAGTTAAAATACATTATTATACAGGAGCTATTGTTTAAAACAAGTTGATTACAGTGGAAGGCACGAGACTCCTGTGGGAAAAGCAACGGCTGAAGACCCCGCAGGGACGAGGAGGCTGAAGCGTTGCCCACGGAAAGCGAGTGCCTGAAACGTAAATCAACTATATTTCTTTCAACACCCAAAAATAGTTTCTATTCATTGTTATGTCTGTAAAGACATGTGTTTTGAACAGACTCTATTATTCTACAAAATATTATACCATACGACAGGCTCTCTGCTAATCTATTGGACAAGGAATTTCCAGCCAATGGACCCAATTTTTCAGCCTTTCCAGTTCCGCAGGCGATAAATAATTTTTCGCTGACTTCAATAAGGACAAGGACTCTATTACTAGAACTTGTGAATTTCCCTCATAGTAAGCAAGAAGAGCTTCATTTGGAATGGAAAGAGGTGGTATTGTTTCATTAAACATTACTGTCTCGAGCCAAGAAAAAAAAGGTGCTCCACCCTCAATAAAGGCATACCAGCTAGGTAAAGTCCGATACTCAAAACCTTTAAATGGATTTATCCTTACTGCCCCAAGTCGGCCGTATCCCCTTCTCCTTGTAATATTCTCGTCATTAAACTTGCAACTCAATGGTAAAGTTATCAAACTATCAAGGAGAGAAACTTTCCGGTAAGAAGGTCGTTCATTAGAAATGTGAATATGCCCACCTAGAAAGAATCTTCCTATTGGATTTGCTCCCCCTACAATCGTTAAATCATACTTTGCTGCCTGCTCTTCCAATCTTTTTTTAAGTCTAGTGAATTCTTTTTGTAAACTCGCTCCAGTAGGTTGAGGCTTCGCTCTTAGTTCAATAATAGGTTGGAAAAACTGGTTACCTTTCCTTAACAGCGCCCTGTCTGTTCCTATTTGTTTATTGTTCCCATTTATTTGTGGCAGTGCTACAAAGCTTTCACTTTTCTTTTTTTTGGCCATTACCTCTAAGTCTCCTCCAAGGAGTTTTAGAGTATTTTTTCCAGATGGATGATACCTTTCCTCAACTGTTTTTCCTTGCTGTTTTTTTACAGAAACAACGAATACGTTTTTTCCTAATCGCTGAAGGTGGACGGAAAAACAGGGAATATTTAAATAGTAGGCAGCAGTCATTCCTAAATCGACCATTTCTTGTCCTAAATAAAAGCGGTTAATTTCAGTAAGGTCAGATGGGACGAAAGTTTCATCGCGGGGGAGTTTGGTGAAGATTTTCTCAGGAACAAACTGACAGCCTTCCACCATGAGTTGGAAGGCGTTCTCTTGTTCTTCCCGAATAGGGATGTGATGTAGTGTTAATTTATCCAACATAGATTTCTAAGTCCTTTCTATTTTTTGTAAATCTAATTAGGATATTATGTAGTAATGGCTGTGTCATAGCTAAAAAAAATGTTTTGACACAGACATTAAAAGAAATAAGGAAGAAGACGGTTCTTCTTCCCTGCATTATTATTCTTCTAAATCACCCATGAGGAAGTTTGGATCTAGATCTTCGAAGTCTTCATCTTCCACATCCATATCCCAAACCTTTTCATCCCAGTCGTCGCTTATGCCGTCTGGATTAACGTATACACAAACTTTTGTTTCCCCGATTACTTCAACAAGAAACTCTTTTTCCACTTGTACGTTAACGTCTGTTCCATTCGCTGCGATGGTAGCCTCTAACGTATTCGGCTGTTGAACAGCTCTTGCAATTACTTCGAGCTGATCAGACAGAACGTTTTTGTCCTGCATGGCCAGTGGAATTACATCTGTGTATGTTACGGTTTCCGTACATACATCTGTTTTCGTATTATTGCTGTAGGAATACCAGATGTTGCAATCGTATCTCCCACGCACTTCGATAGCATCACCTTTTTTCGATGCCTCATATTTGTGATTAATGATCCAGCACCCTAAAATGCTCGTCGGCTTCTCTTTAGGGCAAATTGCGTGACTTGCCTGCGAAAATTTTCTTCCTTTGCCACAAACGGCTTTCGTGATAATCTCTCTGTAGTTAAGCTCTCTGTCTGCTGGTGACATGCTTTTCCCTCCTCAAACAATTGATTGACTCGCAGCAAACGAAATCCATAGGAATCAAGACGGTTTCACTTGCATGATATGCAAGACAAATGACCAATGTGATAACTAAAAATCTTTGACTACTGCAACCTATGAAGTTTAGTGAGAAATGGTTCCATATACATTGGCCGGAAACGCTGGAATAGCTTATGAAACCAGGCTGCCAGTGCTTTTTTCACTTCATAGAAATGTCTATTATTCTAATAGTTCAATTATGTATATGTAGTTATATGAAAAATGATGATTGAGATGTGCTAAATAATTCTTCTTTTATGAAAAAAATAATATGAGCAGGGTCGTACTATGAATAGAGGCTGTTCAAAACAACCATGGCTTTACAGCCACCACCATAAAAGGAAACTATAAATAAGTAGTTGATTTCCGCTACAGGCACTCCCTTTCCGCGGGAGGTTGTGGAGCCTCCTCGGCTGTTCTGTCTCTGCCTCTGCTAGCATCGCTTCGATGCTGCATACGTCGAGACAACTCGAAGCATTTGCGTGAAGTAAACGCTCGTGCCTGAGGTGTCTCCCCTTAACCTCTTTTCCCGCAGGAGTGTCGTGCCTTACGCTGAAATCAACTTTATTAACCATAGTTTTCTTATAAAAAGCTTATGGCTTTTATAACTTCTAATACATACTATTAGTACTCTAGGCTTTTATGCTTAATGAGAGATATTCGAAGAACTAAAACACCCACGGGAATCCCGTGGGTGTTTTTCTATCGTTGAATCAATTAATTATTAATGGTCGTGGTCGTGACCTTCACAATCACCAAAGGGACTTTTTGTAGTTGTTCCCTTTAGCAAGTCACCACCTGTGGATTTAATAATTTCATTCGTTACATTGTTAGAAATGGTTGAACTAACAAGTTGAAGAAGATTATTCACATCCATTTGCGATTGCTTAAATTCCCTTACAAGGGGGATTTCGTCCAATTCATCTTGCAAGGCATCTATTTTTTCATCAATAGCTTTAAGAGCCTCATGCTTTTGGTAATGCTTCAAATTAACCGCTTCTTTTTGAAGTGCTTTTATTTGTGCAATAATTTCTTGTACTCTTAAGTTTTCATTGATTTGAAGCTCTGCACGTTTAAAGAAGTCCACTTCTTCTGTTTCTGCAATCATTTTTGCTAACTGTTTTGCTTGATCTACGATTTCTTGCTTTGAATTTTTGGTTGACATTTTATTTCACCTCTGCCGTTTCAACTACATGACCATTGAGTGACCATGATTTAGCTTCTGTAATTTTCACATAAACAATTTCACCAATACTTGATTTAGGGGCTTCAAAGTTCACGAGACGATTCGTTCTAGTACGTCCTGCAAGAATATCAGGGTTCTTCTTACTTTCCCCTTCCACAAGCACTTCCACAATTCGACCTTCGTAAGCTTTGTTCTTCTCTGCAGAAATTTCATTTACAACAGCATTTAAACGTTGCAAACGATCCTTTTTCACTTCTAATGGAACATTATCCTCCATTTTTGCAGCAGGAGTCCCTTCCCTAGGTGAGTACACATATGTGTAGGCACTGTCATATTCCATTTCCTTAACAAGGGATAACGTATCTTGGAACTGCTCTTCCGTTTCATTTGGGAAACCAACAATGATATCCGTTGTAAAAGATGCATGTGGGATTGCTGTCTTAATCTTGTTAGCTAATGTTACGTATTCTTCCCTTGAATACTTTCTTGCCATCAGCTTTAAAATATCGCTATTCCCGCTTTGGACTGGAAGGTGGATATGCTCAACAAGGTTTCCGCCTTTAGCTAACACTTCGATTAAATGGTCATCAAAATCTCTTGGATGGCTTGTTGTAAAGCGGACTCTTGGAATATCTATTTTTCGTATTTCATCCATTAAATCCCCAAGACCATAATCCATATCAGCTAGATCTTTCCCATAGGCATTCACATTTTGACCTAGGAGGGTAATTTCCTTATAACCATTCCGTGCCAGGTGACGAACTTCTTCAATGATGTCTTCTGGGCGACGGCTACGTTCCTTCCCACGTGTATAAGGAACAATACAGTACGTACAGAATTTATCACAGCCGTACATAATGTTTACCCAGCCTTGAATTTGGCCTTTTCGAGCACGGGGCATGTTCTCAATGATATCCCCCTCTTTGGACCAAACTTCAACAACCATCTCCTTATTAAAGATAGCATTCTTTAAAAGGGTAGGTAAACGGTGAATATTGTGGGTTCCAAAGATTAAATCCACATGTTGGTGCTTTTGTAGAATCTTATTAACTACTGACTCTTCTTGGGACATACAACCACATACACCAACGATGAGTTCAGGTCTTTCCCTTTTCATTGGCTTTAAGTTCCCGATCTCACCAAAAACTTTGTTTTCTGCGTTCTCACGAATAGCACAGGTGTTTAAAAGAATGACATCCGCATCATTCGTATCCGATGTGGCTTCAAACCCCATGTTTAATAGGATTCCAGCCATGTTTTCCGAATCATGCTCGTTCATTTGACATCCATAAGTTCGGACTAGGAACTTCTTTCCTTTTCCGATTTCTCTCATGTCCTCTGGTATCTCAAAATCGTAGAGAACAGCTACATCTTCCTTTCCTCGCTTTTTCGCTTGCTTTAAATCAGGAGGAATATACGTTGTTTGAAAATATTGAGAGAAGTCTTTACCCTGGCCGGATTTTTTGTCCGCAGAATAAGTGTCCTCCACTGCTTCTGTTTGCTGCTTCTTTTGCTCCTCGTTCATGATAGAGCTCCTTTCTCTTTCTAGTTAATTATGAAAAAAAATATATCAACAACAAAATACTACTTTCAAGATAAACCTGAATGAAACCATAAGATTTCCTCCGATTCAGGGGAAACTATGACTATAATGTATTGTTGACATACAACTAAACATTATAAACCCTTACAGAGAAACAAACAATCCTTTATAAACTTTGTCTTATTTTTACAATAACCATAGTAAGAATAGAAATAACATCACTTCCATCTGTAGAATCTACGAAAAAAAGCCAACGATCACATAAGTATGATCGCTGGCTTTTAATTTTGTCTTGGGTTTTTCTTACTCTACTTCGTAACCTTCTTGTTTCCAGGCTTTTGTTCCACCTTCAATAAAACCTACATCTGTAAAGCCCATTTGTTTCAACACATACGCACCAAGTGCTGCCTGACCTCCAGCACCGCAAGTTACAAGGACAGGACGGTTTCTGTCCGCTAATTGTGGTTCTCTTAACTGCTCTGGTAATTCTAAATCAGCACGAATTGGGAGCATCCCTAAAGAAATATTAAGGCTACTTGGAATTAAACCACACGCACCTGCATCAGCTGCGTCTTGTACATCAATGACCAACGTATTTGGGTTTTCTTTCATTTTCTCGCGCGCTTCTGTAGATGTTACTGCTGGTACATTTTCACGTGCCTCTGCTACCATTTGCTTAAATGTAATTGCCATTTCTCATCATCCTTTTCTTAGTTTAACTGCTCTTTTTATGTAATTGTCACAAAGTTGTCACAAAATTCATTTTACCTCATAAAAGATTGTTTTTAAACAAATATGCTTAAAAAGTGATTGGATCTGTTTATACAAATAACAATACGTAAGAAAAGCGCAAGGCGCCCGCCTATAGGCGAAAGGAAAATGCTCTGACCGATAAAAAGCGCTTTTGGCTTTTTATTCGGGCAGAAATTTTCACGAGCCTATGGCGCCTGGAGCTAGACATTAATTCGAAGAATTATATACTTTCTTGTAAAAAAGACCAACTCACCAAGAAAGGTGTGTCGGTCTTCACTAACTCTCGTTAATCTGTTCGAAGATTTTTAAATAATCCCTATCTCTTTCCCTGCCTTCTCAAAAGCGTCTAGGGCTTCTTGTAACAGCTCTTTCGTATGATCCGCTGTAACAATCGTACGTACCCGTGCAGCCCCTTTAGGAACCGTAGGGAAGGCGATTCCTTGTGCGAATACCCCATATTCTAACAGTTTATCAGAAAGGGCATGTGCTTTAGCCCCGTCTCCAACAACAACAGGGGTAATTGGTGTTTCACTGATACCTGTTTCAAATCCAAGAGCCCTTAAACCATCTTTCAAGAACTTCGCATTTTCCCAAAGTTTTTCAATGCGCTCCGGCTCGTCTAACAAAATGTCGATCGCTTCAGAACACGCCGCCGTTACTGCAGGTGGATGGGAAGTACTAAATAAGAATGGACGGCCTTTATGAATTAAATAATCTCTCACAGCTTGTGTGCTGGCAATATAACCGCCAAGTACACCGATCGCTTTACTTAACGTACCTACTTGAATATGAACCCGACCATTTAAGTCAAAGTGATCAACCGTTCCACGACCATTACGTCCAAGTACACCACTAGCGTGAGCATCATCTACCATCACTAATGCATCGTATTTTTCACAAAGCTCCACGATTTCAGGAAGGGGGGCAATGTTTCCGTCCATGGAGAAAACGCCGTCTGTTACGACAAGACGCTTACGGAAATCTGCAGTCTCTTTTAACGCTTGCTCTAAGCTTTCCATGTCTACATGCTTGTAGATTTTACGCGCTGCTTTCGTTAAACGAATACCATCAATAATGGAAGCGTGATTTAATTCATCAGAAATAACAACATCTTCCTTTGTTAAAATAGAAGAAAGGATGGCTTGGTTAGCCGTAAAACCAGATTGAAGTACAAGTGTTGCTTCAGTATGTTTAAATTCAGCAAGCTTTCTTTCAAACTCTTCATGCATAGAAAAGGTGCCTGCAATGGTACGAACGGAGCCAGTACCTGCACCGTATTTTTCCACTGCTTTAATGGCTGCTTCTTTCATTCTCGGATGATTGGTTAGCCCAAGATAGTTGTTCGAGGATAGCTGAATGACTTCCTTCCCGTTAATAACTACTTTGGCAGCCTGGTCTGACTCCAGTGGAACTAATGTACGGAATAAACCTTCCTCACGCATTTCATTTAATTCTTCTTCTAAATACTCAAATCCTTTCAATCAAAAAACCTCCCTTATGATTTATGGATGTAATACTACTTTTCCACATAGCCCTTTGTTCATTAATTCAAAGCCCTTTTCAAACTCTTCTAATGGAAAATGATGGGTAATCATTGGCTTCACATCTACTTGGCCGGAACTTAATAAGCCAGATACTTGCTGCCACGTCTCATACATACGGCGGCCAGTAATTCCTTGTACCGTAATTCCTTTAAATACAATATCATTCGTTACATCAATTTCAACTGGTTTAACAGGTAAACTTAAAATAGACACTCGTCCTCCGTTTGTTACCATTTTAAAGCCTTGGTTCATGGCAACTGGATGTCCACTCATTTCACAGACAACATCGACACCATTTCCCTTTGTAAGATCTTTTACAACCTCTAACGGGTTTTCTTTTCCAGAGTTAACAACACGAGTTGCCCCCATTTTTTGTGCTAAATCTAAACGATACTCATTTAAATCAAAGGCAATCACTTGTGATGCACCAGCAGCTTTGGCGATACCTACTGCCATTATCCCGATTGGTCCACAACCAATAACTGCAACGGACTTCCCTGCCACATCCCCTGCTAAAACAGTGTGCACTCCGTTACCAAACGGCTCTTGAACACTGGCAACATCAAAAGGAAGATCAGGATCGTTTTTCCACATATTTTCCGAAGGAAGTGCTACGTATTCAGCAAAGCATCCGTCCCGGTCTACACCAATGATTTGCGTGTTGGCACAAATATGGGCTTGACCTGTTAAACATTGCGGGCAATGGCCACAAACGATGTGCGTTTCTGCCGATACATGATCTCCTACTTCTACATTGTTTACATACTTCCCTTTTTTCACAACAATTCCTGCAAATTCATGACCAAAAACATAAGGTGGCTTTACACGACTTTGGGACCATTCATCCCAATTGTAAATATGAACATCGGTTCCACAAATCGAAGTAGCTTTCACTTGAATCAATACTTCTTGATCACCAATTTCCGGAATCGGTACTTCTGTTAAAACTGCACCTGGTGCACATTTATCTTTAACAATCGCTCTCATTGTTTTCTTTTCCATGAGGAATCCCACCCTTGTATAAAATGTTTTAATATATTTTTAATGCCTTTGTTTAATTACACATATGAACATTTTATCACGGGATAGTGTACTCGTAAACAGCACTGTCCACCGGTGAAAAACACTTGATTCTCCCAGACAATTTTTTTTGCAAAAAGTAGTTTTTCTTTTTCAAATTAGCCTAAATATAAAAACATTGTATTAAAAAAGAGCTTAAAAGAAGTTACCCTCTTTTAAGCCAATTTTTTATCTTTTAGGACTGATTACATGAACTCAGCCATTAATTTATCGAACTGCTCTTGATTTAGATTTAAATCTTGTTTTGCCAATGGCTCTTCCTTAAAGCCTTGAACTAAACTTTCATAAGCAGGCTTTTCCTTGTTTTGATAAATCAAACCTGTTACTAAGCCGTTATGTTGCATTAATGTGTTCATGGCTTGCTCGCGATTTTGTGCGTTATAACCTTCGATGCTGGATAATGACACTAAGTTTTCCTTAAACCAGTCATACGTGTTGATCTTATTAAAGGTTACGCATGGGCTGAATACGTTGATGAGTGAGAAACCTTTATGCTGAATCCCTTGCTCAATTAACGATGTCAGTTCTTTTAAATCGCTGGAGAAACTTTGTGCAACAAAAGCACCACCTGAGGAAATGGCAAGCTCCATTACATTAAGGGCTGATTCAATAGACCCTCCTGGAGTACTTTTTGTTTTGAATCCCATTTCACTTCGAGGTGAAGTTTGCCCCTTCGTTAATCCGTATATTTGGTTATCCATTACGATATACGTAACATCAATATTTCGGCGAATAGCATGAATTGTATGTCCCATACCAATGGCGAATCCATCTCCATCTCCACCAGATGCAATAACAGTCAAATTGCGGTTGGCCATTTTTACCCCTTGAGCTATTGGTAAAGACCTTCCGTGAATGCCGTGGAAGCCATAGGAATTAATATAACCAGAAATTCTTCCAGAACATCCAATACCAGAGATAACCGCTAGTTCTTCCGGTTCAACACCAACATTTGCTGCTGCACGTTGAATGGCTGCTTGTACGGAAAAGTCTCCGCACCCAGGGCACCAGTTTGGTTTCACATTATTTCTAAAGTCTTTGAATGTCGCCATATTAGAACAGCTCCTTGCATTGGTTGTGAATTTCAGATGGCAAGAATGGGTTTCCATCATATTTTAAGATTGATTTTATTCTACTGTCACATAGATTCATCTTCACTAATTGAGCTAATTGACCAGTAGCGTTGTTTTCTACAACAACGACGTTTTTTCGCCTTATCCATCATAGCTCTTACTTCTTCCGTCGGGAACGGATGTACCAGACGGATCTGACCGTGATTCACTTTTAAGCCATCTGCTTCAAGCTTAGGCATCGCTTCTTGAATTGTCCCTCCAGTAGAATTAACCCCAAGAATTAATAGGTCTGCTTCATCATGACGCTCATCTTTTAACACCGGGTTAGGGAACACTTCTGTGAGCTTATCAAGCTTACGCATACGCTTATCCATTTGAGCGATACGATTTGTTGGACTTTCTGACGGCTTCCCTTGTTCATTATGCTCTACTCCTGTAACGTGATGAATTCCGTTTTTCATACCAGGAATAACACGTGGAGAAACACCGTCCTCTGTCACTTCATAACGCCTGAAGTACTCTTTTCCATCTATCTCAGGCAAATCTGCATTCGGGTCTAATTTCCCTCTGCGAATTTCAACTTTATTAAAATCTAACGGTTCAACCGTTTGTTTCCCAAGGGAAAGGGCTAAATCCGTTACTAAAATTACTGGTACTTGGTATTCCTCGGCAATATTGAATGCTTCAGCAGCATCGTAGAAACACTCTTCCACGCTAGAAGGTGTAATGACTACTTTTGGAATTTCCCCGTGAGTTCCGTAAATCATGGCAAACAAGTCCGATTGTTCTTGTTTCGTTGGTAATCCAGTACTTGGACCTCCACGCTGTGTATCAACAATGACTAATGGCGTTTCAGTAATACCACTTAAACCGATTGCTTCCATCATTAAAGAAAGCCCTGGTCCTGCAGAAGCTGTTAAACTTCTTACACCAGCGTAATTGCCTCCAATGGCCATTGTACAAGCAGCAATTTCATCCTCTGTTTGGATAACTGTTCCACCATACTCAGGAAGTTTTTTAATTAAATACTCCATAATTTCAGAAGCCGGTGTGATTGGGTAGGCTGGCATAAATCGTGCCCCACCTGCCAATGCACCAAGGGCAATGGCATCGTTTCCAATCAAGAACATACGGTTTTTACCGTCTCCTTCAGTTAATTGTAAATCCCCTGCATTTCCTTGTGCTTCCTGTTGGAAATATTCCATCCCTTTACGGATAGCTTCCATATTTTTTTCTACTACTGCTTCGCCTTTTTTGGCAAAGATTTGATTCACAACAGAATAGAATGCGTCTGCTTTTACCCCTAATAATGCAGCAGATGCACCAACGGCAACCATGTTTTTCATCAATGACGTACCTAATTCTGTTGCAATTTCAGTAAATGGTACAGCATAAAGTTTTGCTGTACAGCCTTCTGGCAAACTTGGTGAAAACTTGCTGTCACCAATAATTACTCCCCCTGAAATTAATTCATGGTGATTAAGATCGATGGTTTCCTGATCAAACGCCACAAGAATATCTAAATCATCAGAAATGGAATTCATTGGCTTTGTACTTACACGAATTTTATTGTTCGTATGACCACCTTTGATTCTGGAAGAAAAATGGCGATATCCATATAAATAATATCCCAGTCGACTTAACGTCATTGAAAAAATTTCTCCGGTACTTTCGATACCTTCACCTTGCTGCCCTCCAACTTTCCATGAAAGTTGATTGATCATATTCCTACACCCCTTTTAATCTGACAATGAAAACTATTTGTACTTCTTTTGTGAATGTGAGCACATTCCCTTACATAAATAATTATGTACCGTGATCCTCGGCATACCCTTTTTAAGACGTTCCCAAGAAACACCTCAACTTTCATCGACTCCATATTACAGGCTTCGTTAATCAGACTACGAAGCAAAACCGCAATTTAATAGATTATATATGGTAGAAAGCGTTTTCACTCCCTAAATCTGTACAATCTTTTTATATTGTAACATAACTTTCACAATTACTTAAACATGAATATTCATTCTATTTTGTAAAGGTTTGTAATGTCCTTGAAAAAACCTAATTTATCAACGTTTTTACGTTAATTTTCTTTAAATAACAAATTATTTCTTATACATTATCTGTTAACTATTTTGGGCACAAAAAACCTGCTTAACGAATTAGTGTGGTTAAGCAGGGAAAAAATATATTATCGAGGCTCAATAATTAGTTTAATTGCTGTTCGTTCTTCTCCGTCAATTTGAATGTCTGTAAATGCAGGAATACAAATGAGATCGATACCACTAGGTGCTACGAATCCTCGTGCAATGGCAATCGCCTTAATCGATTGATTAAGGGCACCTGCCCCTATTGCTTGAATCTCAGCTGCGCCTCTTTCTCGAATTACTCCAGCCAAAGCACCGGCAACAGAATTAGGATTAGATTTTGCTGAAACTTTTAATACTTCCACTTCAGACCCTCCTTTTAGGATGAATTGGTGGTATATGAAGACATATCTAGTAGATTTATTTCTCTATCTTAAAATCTACTTATATGTTATTGCAATCAGCGAAAAAACTTCTCTCTTTGTATATATTCATTTGCTCTGCATTTATTCGTGTTAAAAGTTTTAAAGCATGTTCATTCAGTACCTAGGGAAAGGCAACGTGTTTGTTCAAAACAACCATGGCTTTGCAACCACCATCATGTACGGAATCTAAAAAGGTGCAGTTGATTTAGGCTACAAGATTCCCTTCCCCCAGGCTACGCTTTAATCAAAGAATGGGCGATCATCGTTAATGGAAATTCTTTGAATAGACTCTGCATTTCCCGATTTATTGTTTAGGGTAATGAAAACTCCATTTATTTGTTCCCTACCTGACGAGACTTCAAATCTCACTGGGAGACTTGTCAAAAACTTATGAATAACCGCTTCCTTCTCCACTCCTAAAATACCGTCATAAGGACCTGTCATCCCAACATCCGTTATATAAGCAGTTCCCCTTGGCAAAATTCGTTCATCGGCTGTTTGTACATGGGTATGGGTACCAACAACAGCAGAAGCTCTCCCGTCTAAATACCATCCCATTGCCTGCTTTTCACTCGTTGCCTCAGCATGAAAATCCACAAAAATAAATGGTGTTTTTTGTCTCACTTCTTCCACTATGTTTTCTATTGTACGAAACGGACAGTCAATAGGATTCATAAAAGCACGACCTTGCCCATTTATGACCGCTAGTTTTTGATTACCCACTTTTTTCATTATATAACCAACGCCAGGAGTTCCTTCAGGGAAGTTGGCAGGTCGGATCATGTCCGTTGCTTTTATCAATAAAATCAAAAATATCTTTTTTATCCCATGCGTGATTCCCTAAAGTAATAACATCTGCCCCTGCTTCACGAATTTCATGGTACACTTTCTCTGTTATGCCTTTTCCACTGGCAGCATTCTCCCCGTTTACAATGGTTACATCTGGGCGATACTTCCTCTTCAACCTCGGTAAATAATCCTTTAAGACTTTTCGTCCTGGTGAACCGACGACGTCACCAATAAATAATAGCTTCATCTGAAAACTCCTCTTTAAAATTAACAACAGTACTTTGTAAATTTAGATTCTATGTTGTCTACAGAAATTTTCGAAGGCTTTCACCATAAAACCTTCAGACTTCTATTTTCCGAAAATTTCGGTAATTTCACTTTTAAAGTCTTTTTATTATAACATTTATGTGTAATAATGATGCATTTGGTGCTTAAATCACTATGTATAAAAATAAAGTGGCATAAACACGCCACTTTATTTCGCATACTCAACTGCTCTTGTCTCACGTATCACTGTCACTTTAATGTGGCCTGGATAATCGAGCTCGTCTTCAATTTTCTTTGTTATATCACGAGCTAATCGATAGGAATCTTCATCTGTAATAAAGTCAGGCTTTACCATAATTCGAACTTCGCGTCCCGCTTGAATGGCGTATGTCTTTTCAACACCTTCGAAAGACTCAGAAATTTCCTCTAGTTTTTCTAAACGCTTTATATACGTTTCAAGTGTCTCTCTTCTGGCACCAGGTCTTGCTGCTGATAAGGCATCAGCTGCTGCCACAATAGTTGCGATAACGGAAGTTGCTTCAGTATCTCCGTGATGTGATGCAATACTGTTTATTACAACCGGATGTTCTTTATATTTGGTCGCAAGCTCAACGCCGATTTCAACGTGGCTTCCTTCCACTTCGTGGTCGATTGCTTTTCCAATGTCATGCAATAATCCTGCTCTTCTTGCTAATTGAACGTCCTCTCCAATTTCGGCAGCCATTAGGCCACTGAGATATGCTACTTCCATTGAGTGCTTTAGAACATTCTGTCCATAACTCGTACGGAATTTGAGACGACCGAGAATTTTTATCAGGTCAGGGTGCAATCCATGTATACCCATTTCAAACGTAGTTTGTTCACCATATTCACGGATTAATTCATCCACTTCACGGCGAGACTTGTCCACTGTTTCTTCAATTCGGGCTGGATGAATCCTTCCATCCTGTACAAGCTTCTCTAATGTCGTTTTTGCAATTTCTCTCCTAATTGGGTCAAACCCAGATAAAATGACGGCTTCTGGTGTATCATCGATGATTAAATCAATACCAGTTAACGTTTCTAAAGCGCGAATATTACGGCCTTCTCTACCGATAATACGCCCTTTCATTTCATCATTTGGCAGGTTAACAACGGATACGGTAGTTTCTGCTACATGGTCCGCTGCGCAACGTTGAATGGAAATGGATAAGATTTCTTTCGCTTTCTTATCAGCCTCTTCCTTTGCCTTCGTTACAGCATCCTTAATTAATACTGCTTTTTCATGTGTTAACTCATCATCAACTGTTTTCATTATGATTTCCCGTGCTTCATCTTTTGTAAAGCCGGAAATACGCTCTAATTCTTGTAGTTGTTGTTGATACATTTCCTCGACTTTGCTATTCATCTCGTCGATTTGTTGTTGACGTTTGGACAATTCCAATTCTCTCTTTTCAAGAGATTCTTCTTTTTTGTCTAACGTTTCACTTTTGCGATCCAAAATCTCTTCTTTTTGAACTAATCGGTTTTCTTGTTTCGAAATTTCGTTACGGCGATCACGGACTTCCCGTTCCGCTTCCATACGAAGCTTATGGGCTTCGTCCTTCGCTTCTAGGATGGCTTCTTTCTTGCTTGCATCCGCTTCACGCTTCGCGTCTTCTATCGTTTGTTTAGCCAAATACTCTGCACTAGAGATTTTGGCTTCGGCGATGGATTTGCGAACGAAGTATCCAATAAAAAAACACGATTACTGCAGTGAATAGCAAAATGAGGATTTGAATGGCCAATGGTTCCAAGATTGACTCACCTCCTCATGCTATTTCTCGTTGAAACTCAGTTTTCATTTTTTTGTTTGTCAGTTTTCATAATTTCGTACATCCAGTACAGATTAAATACAGATTGAGTATGATTAAGGTAATACAGTATTCTTTCTAATTGTATGCTTCATAGTTTCTAATGTCAAGCTTTGGTAATACTTCTAAATCGTGAAAAAACCTCATTGTTTCATATATATATATTTATCAGGTGTCGACTTAGTATGAATTATTAGTATCTGCCTATAAAAATATACTATTGTATAACAGTTTTTTAAGAGTGGTATCTCTTTATAGTCCGGAGTAATCAAAAATGCTAAATAAGAAAAACCGGGCAAAAACCGCCCGGTCCTTTTTTGGCTAGAGTTTATCCGAAATTTGATACTCTATGCCATGTATGCCTTTATAATACTCTGGATACATTTGTCCTCCACATTTCTCACAAGTA
>JAJOJL010000145.1 GCA_021208645.1 Bacillus sp. (in: firmicutes)
CTACAGGAGCTCGCTTTCCGCGGGCAACGCTTCAGCCTCCTCGTCCCTGCGGGGTCTTCAGCCGTTGCTTTTCCCGCAGGACTTTGAGATGCTTCCTCGAAATGGCCCACGCACGAAGAAAATGTGTGAGCATTTTCGAGGAGTCTCGCTCCTTTCGCAAAATCAACGTATATCCAAAATCAACATTATCCACTAACAGAGCCTAATATAATAAAACCATACATCAAAATCGCACTTGAAGAAATCTACATCTTGTCAGTCCTACACACACCAAACTCAACGGAGGGCTGTAATATGGATCCATTATTACAAAAAATAAAACAACTAACAGAAGCAGAACAAAATCTTTCCAAGCAATTGAATGCCCTGTTAGAAGACTATGAATCACGAGACATCATACAAGAAAATGAGCAACTGAGGCAGCAAACTGCTGTCCAGGAGAAAAAAATAAGCACATTAGAAACAAAGCTAACCACTGTAGAGAAGGAGAACAGCCAACTTCGCCAAGCATTACAGGAGCAAATTCTTGATGAAAAACTCAACCTTCTAAAAGTATCGAAACAAAAACTAGATACGTATTTCACCAACCAAAAAAATGCCCATGCAAATGAACTGACTGCCTTTGAACAGGCAACCCGTCTCGAAATTGACCGGCTGAAAAAACAAGCCCAAACCCTTCTTGGCAAGGAAAAAGACCAGATTCTAAACGAACTCAAAACCTTCGCCAAGGAAGTGAACATAAAAATACAAGAACTGCGGAACGCCCAAGCAAATAAGGAGCAGGAACTACTAACCCAAACATCGACCCAGTACGATCACTTCTCGGCAGAAGGCGTTTCAGAAGAAACCATCCAGAAACGAATCAAGCAAAACCAAATGGAAATGAAAATTGGCCTTAATTGGCTCAACAAACTTGGGATTCTCCTCATCATCCTTGGTGTAGGGGCCGCGTTCCGGTATTCCTATACCAATTGGTTTAACGACTATTTTAAAGGAGCTTTATTTTTCCTCCTTGGTGCCGTAATGGCAGCAGCAGGAGAATATTTTTACCGAAAAAACAACCGAACATTCGCCCTTGGTCTCCTTGGGGGCGGTATTGCTGTCTTGTACGGCTCCGTCTTCTTTAGTTATTTCTTATTAGAAATTATTGATGTGTATACAGCACTCGCCCTTTCAGTTTTAGTGACGGCAACGGCGGTGGTCCTGTCGCTTCGCTACCATTCCAAGACCATTTGTTCCTTTGGCCTGATTGGGGGATATTTGCCCCTTTACTCGTACCTCTTTGCCTTTGGTCTCGATGGCACAGCCGTTTTTGCGGCAATGGGATATTTAACGCTCTTGAACATCTCCATCCTTTGGATTGCCTTTCAACGGCAATGGGGGATTGTTCATTATATTAGTTTCCTTTTTCATATTCCGTCCATGCTTGTTCTTATTTCCTTGACCGATAACTACTTTGTGAGCATGGGCTATTCCATTGTCACTTTCCTGATTTATTTAGGAATAACGATGGCGTACCCTTTGAAAAACAAAGTGGCCTTGAAATACGCCGATATTCTTTTGTTAGCCTTTAATACGTTTGTAAGCTGCACCCTTTTGTACTTTTTATTCAATCAGCTTGGCTGGGATGAGTTAAGAGGACTTCTTGCCCTTGTTTTCTGTGCCCTATACTTCGGCCTTGGAAAATTCATGGAAACAAGTCTTCCAAAGGAAAAGCAGTCCATCGTTTTTGTTTTACGCCACCTCCCTTACTTTCGCCGTATTAATGATTCCGTTCCAGTTCGGAATGGAATGGGCTGCATTGGGTTGGCTCGTAGAAGGGATTGTTATCATGATTTACGCTAACCGTGCTAAGCTGGCAACGTTGGAAAAAGCAGGCTGGGTTATTCTCTTCCTTTGCTTAAGTATATTCTTTATAGAAGTCTACAGTTATTGGACTGTTGGCATGCCTCTAGCTAGCAACTTCCAGTTTAAGTATTTCGCCGTATCTGCAGGACTCCTTCTCGTTTCCTATTACTATTCTTGGAAACAGAAGAACGAGGCAGGGTTTACCTTTGTATTCCCTAAAGCCGTAAATTTCGTCCGATACTTCAAGTATTTCACCCTCGGAAATCTGTGGGTTTACTTCCTTTACGTCACCAGTCATTATTATGGCGAATGGGTGCCGCGCGCCTTCAGCCACTATCATTTTTACGAGCTCATGCTTATGGCATTCGTAAGCATTAGTCTTGCCTATGTGTTGACGAAGGTGCCAGTTCTTTACGACCGAATTGTAAAATATTATTGTTTGTTTCTGTATGGGGCAGGTATCTTGTTAGGACTGTTCGTCACGTTAACCATCGCACCCCTCCGGCCGTCCATAGGCGACAATACGGCTGTAGAGTATATCGCCTTAGGGCTTTTAATTTTCTTTAATATTTTTGTGTTTATAAGCGGCAGGGAGCTACTTCTTGCTTTCATTCGTCAACAATATAAAAACCTGGAGCTGTATCCCCTCATTTTAGGGGTATATTTAATGGGAATCATGGCAGCCTTTTTGACTGTCCAGTTCCATTTAGGAGAGGTCAGTCTCCTATTTAGCTCCGTATTTCTTCTCCTTGCTATTGGGTACATCTTTTACGGCTTTTGGAAAAAATACGTTTATATCCGCCGACTGGGGCTTGGTGTCACAATATTAGCTACTGCTAAATTAATTTTCTATGATTTGTCCTTCTTAACGGAAGGTAGTAGAATTATTGCCTATTTCGCCTTTGGTGTGGCCTTATTAGGGATTTCTTATATGTATCAAAGGGTTTCAAATCGGCAGGAACGGGGGGAATCCAATGACCAAGCGGCTTTATAAGAAGGCTTTTCCAGAAGGAGTCCTAGCTCCGCGGATCACTATTCTCGCCACCTATACTTTTCTGGCAATCGGTTTACTTTTTTTCATGAATGGCCAAGTTTACGGAGAGCAAGGACCCCATGACTGGCAATACCAAAAGGAGATTCTTTTTCAAGGTTCAGAGGAATACCATTATTTTTTCCTAGACGAAGAAGTTTATAGACATGCACGGGAAGACTTGGGAGACTTGCGGATAATGGATCGTGATGGTGAATTTATCCCTTATATCATAGATTACGGCTACAGGAGTGAGGCAACGGTAGAAACCATCTATCGTTCCCAAATCATCCACACGATGGAAAAAGAAAACACAACAGTAACTGATTTTCTTATTCAAAAACCTGACGATTCCACCGATGTGCAAGGAAATCTTCTCGTTGTGTCCTTGCCAAACAGAGAATTCCTAAAGTTTGTTGAAGTCTCTGGTAGTTATGACGGTCAAAGATGGGAAGCCCTCGGGGAATATAAGCTCTACAATACTGGCCAATTGAAACGGGACACGATTCCCTTCGATAACGTATATAAATACACCCATTACCGCCTTGAGATCCTTGATAATTTGGAAAAAAATCCAGTTGGAAGGGCTGCAACTCATTCATAATGAACAATTATCAAATTGGGTGAACTATTCAGACACGGTGGAATTACCCTTTGATGTCATCCACGAGGACCGGCATACGAAAGTACAGTTTCAGAATGAAAATCGGCTAAAGATTGCTGCCATCCGATTTTCCTTAGAGGGAAATTTCCGACGGAGCGTTTCTGCAGTCGATCATGAAGGGAGACCACTTAACATTCAAGGGGAATCAGAATTGTATCAAATTCTATTTGAACAAGTTCAAGTAGAAAATAAGGAACTACGGTTTCCACAACCAGTTGCTGCTGAGGAGATAGTGATTACAGTCTTCAATGAAGATAGTGCACCTTTAAATATCACTGGTATAGAAGTGGTTTACTATATGGACCGGCTCATATTCGAAGGAAGTGTTCAGGAACCGTTGCAACTATTGTACGGAAATCCTGAGGCAAGGAGCCCTGTTTATGATCTGGCTAATTTCAAAACATATATTTTAAGAGAACCGTTACAGGAGGCATCCGTGAGCAGAGGGACGGAGCAGCCAGATTTCACAAAGGAACGGGGCTCGGAGGCTTGGGGTCCCCTTTCCTTCCAGAGGCTCTTTCAAATCGCTATCATCCTCGCTTCCATTGTCCTTGTTGTTTTAATTGGGACGAAGCTATCGAGGCAAAACAAAAATAATGATGCATAAAACAGTAGGGAGAAGTAAGCAGCTTATTTAAGCCTAGCTCACTTCCCCCCTCCTATTTCACTACATCTTCCCCTACTAGTTTTTTCCCTTTCCTTCGCCTTATGAACCTGAAACTCAACCATAATGCGAAGAAGAAGACTACGGCTATGCCACCATAAAGGAAATAGGACCGTATCTGTTGCCCTGTCCCCCCTCTACCGACAACCTGTTGCTGGGCGGCTACCTCTCCTTCCCCTAAGGATGCTACCTCTTCAGCAAACCCTTCCCCAACACCCGTCGACTCCGAACCCAACGATTCCCTCGCTGGAGGGACGACCTCTATATCTACCGATACAGATTCAGCTGTATCTTCTTGCTCCAACACTTCTTCCAGATCTCCAAACACCACTTCCGCTCCAATAGCATCGTTAGCTATAGATGCCAATGCCTTTTGTCCGAGCTGATTAGGATGAATGTCCCCAACAATAATAAAATCATTTTGCATCCCAGAAAACATGGAGTAAGCATCTACTACATGAATTTTTTCCTCCTCGAGGTGATGTGTGGCAATGATATTCTCATTGACCTCCATAATCACTTCATCCACGATAATATAAATTAATTCCCATAAGAATGAGTTATCAGACATGATCGGGTTATAAATTGTGTAAAAAAGAATTGGCTCCGTTGAATAAAATCGAATAATGCTAACAATTTCTGTGAGGTTTTGCCAAAGGATTCGACGTGCCTCCAAAAGGTCATCTTCGATCGTATCTGGATTAAATGAGCTAGGGTCTTCCATCAACCCATAGAAATCAATGGCGTGGAGAAGATCATTATTGCCAATATTGAGGGTGATTAAATCGGCTGTCTGTAAACTCTCTGCAAATGCAGGATCATCTTTTAACGCCAAGAGCAAATCTGTACTGGTCCAGCCTGGAACGGCAAGATTAGTTACCTCATAGACCCCATCTCCAATGAAATTAGGAAAGGCATCTTTTGCAGAGTTAGGGAGGTTGTATCCAGCGGTGATGGAGTCACCTAATGCTACTAGGGAAGGCTTCGTCTCGACTTCTTCTGCAGCAATGTTTGTGGGGAAAATAAAGCTGGTAACGAACAATAATAATGCGGCAATTAACGGCACGAAATCCCCCTCTTTCCTATCCATTCTTTCTTCATTATACAGGAAATTGATTGGGGAGCGGGAAGGATAACACCCAATACATAAACTCGTTATTTCCGGTGAAAAATAAAGGTAAATAAGGAAGGCAAGGAGGGAAGAGGACTATGGGAAAACGATCTAAATCAAAGCGAAACCCAATTAAATCAAAGGATGCAGCCCAACCAAGTCATGGAGAAAGGGCAACTATTTCGAGGGTAGGGAAATTGGAAGGCCGTAATGAATAACCCTTTGTAGACTTTAGTTTCCATAGATGAACCAGCAACTGACCTAGTTTTACAGTAGTATTTTAAACAAGATATCTTCATGTCCAAAGAGGGTGACACATAGTGAAAAAAAAGCACTGCTGTGTCACCCTTTTTTTCATGCACATATACCATACAATACTTATTTTTCCGAAGCGATAGGCAAGGAGATGGTAAAGGCTGTTCCCTCATTTTCTCTGCTTTCCACCATAATACTTCCACCCATGGCTTCTACAATTTTATAGGAGACAGACAGTCCTAAGCCTGTCCCTTCTTCCTTGGTGGAATAAAATGGTGTGCCTAACAATTTCAGATGATCTTCTTTAATACCTGATCCAGCATCACTGATACGGATCTTTACTTCCTCGCCCTTTTTAAAACATTTCACCTCTACATTTTGTCCTCTAGAAGAGGCTTCAATGGCATTTTTAATCATATTCATGAGTACCTGCTGGAATTTTTCATTATTTCCGTTAATTGTTACATCATCTGGAAGTTTATCAATGTATTCAATTTCCACTCCATTAATTATCCCATACGACCCTACTGTACTCTTCATCGTTTCCAGCAATTTCTTAAGATGAATTTCTCCAGTTAACCCACCATTAATGCAGGTTTTGCCAATGTTAAATAATCCTTAATAATGTTTTCGGCCCGATCCAGTTCATGAAGCATCAACTCTAACTTAGCATGATGGTGTTCCTGAACACGGGAATCTCGCTGCAAGAGTTGGGTAAATCCCCTCACTACTGTCATGGGGTTTCTAATTTCATGGGCAACACTTGCGGCCATTTGACTGACTGTATCCATTCGCTCTCCTCGCTGAATTTCCATGCGAAGCCGTTCATTTTCCCGGTACATTTCGATCACATAGATACATAATCCAGTCATGAGGGGATGCATAACAACAAACGTGAAAAAGAATGGCTCAAATTGAAACGGTTCTGGTAAGAAAAAATGGATTAATGATACCACTATGCTTGCGTATAAAATAGTAATACCAACGGTGGCAATGAGTTTTTTCCGAAAAGAAAACCATAAATATTGTTTATAGTAAAGGAATAAAAGAGCAATGGTAATCCCATATGCAGTTATAAAAATATAAAACCCGTCTCCACTTAACGTAAACCGGTAAAAAACCATTCCTGCCGTAAGTAGCAAGGCGGTCGTTCTGTTGCCATATAAAAAGGCAATCAACCACGGGATGTACCTTAGGTCAAGTAAGTATTGTCCATTGTAGCTGACTGGAAAAAGTCATGGTAATAAAGATAGTAACTGCACATAGAACTCCTAGTAGTTGTTGTTTATATTTTTTTGGAAAGGCCGTGTGCTCCACTAAAAAAGAAATACAAAAATAAGGGAAACAATATATAGATGGTTTGATAAATAAACTCAGCGATCAAAAAGCTGCCCTCCTAGCTGTTCTCTCTGTTTAGTTATAGCATGGTTTATCTCCTGCATTTTACTCGACTTTAGCTATCGTAGCATAAAATCAGTAAAAATGGGCTAATCCAGAAAACATCCAAACTTTTCTTACTTTAATGATGTACGGCCCCATTAAAAAGCGCTTCTTACTCCCTCCCCAGACCACATTGGCACGATTGACTTTTGGTCCGTAAAAAAAGCAGCCATGTAGGAAGCCCCACCAGCTGCATCAGATTAGATTAGTCCATTCACCTTTTTAATAGGGTTGTCATTCCTCCAGATGATAAGGCTTTACTATAGTAATGTCCTTGAGCTACATTGCAGCCAATGGATCGCAAAAATTCTTGTTGTTCTTTCGTTTCTACCCCTTCCACAATGACGGAAAGATTCAAATGAAAGGCAATGGATAACATGGATTCTAGGATAGCTCCGTCACGGGGATCCTCTGTCACATCAATCATAAACGAGCGATCAATCTTTAATTTATTTATGGGTAAGAACTTCAAATAACTGAGGGAAGAATAACCGGTACCAAAATCATCTAGGGCCGTAATGACTCCTAGTTTCCTCAATTCTATTAAGACAGCCTTGGCACGTTCTTTGTTTGTCATTAACGTTTCTTCCGTTATTTCTAAAGTGAGCTCGTGCTCCCCAATCTTCCATTTTCCCATCAGGTCTTTCATATATGCCACGAGGTCCTTATTGTAAAATTGCCTTGCCGATACATTTACACTAATACCTAAAGGAGGAGCAATGCCTTCTTTTTTCCATTTATAAAACTGTTCACAGGCTCTCTGGAGTACCCACTTATCTAATGTAAAAATAAAGCCATTTTCTTCTGACATGGGAATAAAATCGATTGGGCATAAAAGACCTCGCTCAGGGTGGTTCCAGCGGATGAGAGCTTCCACTCCAACAACCTCTCCCGTTGTCATACTCATTTGTGGCTGATAATAAAGCTCAAATTCATGATTTATTAAAGCCGACTCTAGTTCCTTTTGCAGCTGTTTCCTCAAACTAATGACGTCTTCCATTTTATATGTAAAAACTTGATAATTGCTTGCATCTATTTTTTTCGCATTGTACATGGCTAAATCAGCCTGTTGTAACAAATCTTCCGGTGTCAATCCGTGAGTAGGGAATAAGCTAATACCGATACTAACCCGCACATAAAATTCTAACCCCTCCACCAAAAAAGGGTCTCTAAATAAACGCAGCAATTCCTCTCCTGTTTCTATAACCTCATTATCCTGATAAAAATTCCATTGGACGATGGCAAATTCATCTCCAGATACCCGTGCAACAAAACAGTTTCCTTTAAGGTTTTTCTCCAGCTTTCTTGCCACACTAATAAGCAATTCATCGCCAAAATGATGACCCATTAAATCATTGACATCCTTGAAGTTGTTTAAGTCTAAAAAGAACACCGCCACGAGACTATTGTCTGATTCAGCATTATAGATGCGTTTTTCCAGTTGTTCCATGAAGGAACGACGGTTTGGAAGTTCTGTTAATGATCATGATCGGCGAGGAAACGAATTGTAGCTTCCGCTTCCTTTCGTTCTGTTATATCGAGAATCGTCCCTTGATAATGAGTGATATTTCCTTGTTTATTGCGCTGTATAATTGTGCGATCATCGATCCATTTTACTTTGCCATCCTTTGTCACTATCCGGTACTCTTGCGTATATTGATCAATTACTTGTTGGGAATAATAGGTTACTTCTTTTGTAATTCTATCCAAGTCATCTGGATGAATAATTTGAGCAAAATTAATATTCCCTTTTAGAAATTCCTTTGCTGTGTAACCGATTTGAGAAACGTTTTCCGTGACATATTCTAACGGCCAACCTTCTTCTGCCTTCCAACGCATGAGAATGACGGGACTTTTTTCAACAACCGCATTGGACAAACGTAAAATTTCCTCTGTTTTCTTTTTAGCAATGATTAAACTGGCTAGATTAGAGAAAATATCCATTAATTCTCGTTCGCGGGGAGTCGGCTTACGTTTTTCCAAACAATAAAAAGCAATCGCACCTAACAGGATCTGCTCCGGTGACAAGAGAGGCTTCGACCAACAGGATCTGATGTTGTACTTTTTACTAATGGTACGGAACGGTTCCCAGAGGGGGTCAGTCTCTGTATCTTCAATTATTATTGTTTGTTTCAGGAAGGCAGCAGTCCCACAAGCCCTGCTTTACTGCCTATTTTCAAGCCTTCAATTTCTTGCAAGTAACCTTTTGGAAGCTTTGGACCAATCCCTTGACCTAATGTCTCCGTATTTTCGTCAAAAATCAGGATGGATGAACAGACTGATGGCATGACCATGTCAATGGTTTGCGTCAGTTCCAGTAATGTTTCCTGAAGGGGCATATTCATTAAGGAAATCATTTCTATTATTTTGCTTTGCTCCTTAAAAATTGAGCCAAGCAAATTTTCTCCGTGGTACATAATAATTCCCTCTTTCAAATTAATTCACCATTTTAGTCTGATTTATGTAAGCATAGTTTACTACTCTTTTAATTTCGTCTAACTACCAAAAATGTCCTTCTATTTTTCGCCATTTTTTCTCCATACTTTCTACATAATTATTAATTAGAATGATAATCATGTAAGAATAATGAGGAGGAAATAACTTGTTCAAGATGAAAAATATTATAATTTTAGCAGTATTATCCATGACGTTTTTATTCATGGCTGCCTGTACAACGGCAGATGAAGGAGCAGAGTCAACTGAGACCCCAGTCGATACTGTTGCAACTGGTGAACAGGAGACTGAGGATAACTCTTCTGAGCCAGAAGTGACAGAAGAAAGTAAACGGGGCTTACTCCATTTAAATACGAAAAACATCACAAGATTAAATAGTGATAATCCTATTGAGGTGTCTGTCATGACTTCCCAAACTATTTGGCCAGCCACTCATGAAACAAATCAGCCTGGGACAATCATGCTAGCTCCATTAGATCACTGGCAACTGTCCCTCGCTAGCTTAAACTTAGTCCATCATCCAAATGACGGTCCGTTGTTATTTACTGTTGACGGTTCCATCCCTCCTTTAGTCATGGAGGAAATTGAGCGACTCCAGCCAAAAGGTAATGTGGATGGGGTTGAAATTATGGTATTGGGAACAATGGCCGATGGAGAATTAGACAAGTTGGCTGGTTTTGAAGTACAGCAAATTGATGTAATGGAACCTGCAGCCTTTGCTTACGAGATCGATAAGGTGTACGCTGAGTTGATCCAGGACGTCCCTTCTAGTGTCATCATTGGTTCCATGGAGGATGCGGCGAAAGAATTTACCATCCCTGCTGGAAGTTGGATTACACATATGGACGAATCCCTATTATATGTGACAAAGAATGAGATTCCTGAAGAAACTATTGCTGCTTTAGAAAAACGGGAAGGTGCTGCTTCCATTTATGTTGTTGGTCCAGAGTCCGTTGTTTCTTCAGAAGTTGTTGAGTTACTAGGGGAGTTTGGTCAAGTTACTCGAATTGACGGAGAAACTCCTGCCCAAGTTTCCATTGCATTTGCTAAATTTAAGGATGCTGACACGTCTTTTGGGTGGGGTGTGAATAAGCCAGGGCATGGTTTAGTATTGGTTTCCACAGAGATTCCTGAATTGGCCATCACCGCAGCACCATTTGCCCATTTAGGAAAGCACGCACCAATGGTATGGCTTGAAGACGGTGTGTTCACCGAAGAAATGCACAATTATCTTGAGCTGTTGAAGCCTACGTTTAAGCACGACCCAACGGAAGGTGGCTATAACCACGGCTACTTAATTGGTGGCGAAGGATTAGTAAGCTTCCAGACCCAAGGCTATTTGGACGAAATGCTGGAAATCGTCCCTGCTGACGGAGGTGGTCATGCTGGTCATGGCGCCCATGGGGGACATTAAAGTAATGTAGGCAAGGGGATAGTTTAGTTTGTTGGCGAGTGGTCGATGCGACCACTCGTTTTTTAGTGCATTAATTAATACTAGTCAACTGCCCTCATTCATAGGCCCGTTAATGATCTTTTTAGCAGCCTTACTAAATAAAGTTTTCCCTAAAAGTATTGAAATAAGATATTACATCGTTGATTAATAATAACTAGCATAATTTTTTTAGATCTAGGAAATAGATACGATCTTTTGTGGAACCTGAATGTTCAAGTTGCAAAGTATTAAGAAGTTTCACAGTAATAGAACAAGAAGGAAGTAACAGAAATTCTCTCATTATCGAATTCGTAATCTTTGGTCCGAAAAGTAGGTAATAGTCTTTCAAAGCTTGCAAATGGGCGGTTTTGGAGTATTTGCTACAAGCTTTGCAAAACCAACTTGCCTTTACCCTTATCATTGGGATGTTGGAACAGTTCGGGCATTGTACCCCCTTCAAAATATCAGATTCGTTAATTTGATAATCCCCTAACACGTCTCTCCCGAGCGGTTGATGGGCTTTTACTAAAAGTTTAACTAATTTGCGAAGTTCTTGTTCATTTAACACTGGATTGAGATGTTTTTGGTGGAATGAATGGATTCTTTGCTGGATATCACTGGGCCTTATGACCTTATCTATGAGGATGGAACGGTGTTGAGGTTTAGGTGGAAGTATGCGAGTAAAAGAATTGGATATCACTACATTAGTTTCTATCGGTATGGATGGGTACTTCTTTTTCATTATCCAACTTGCCAGTTGATAACGATGTCTTTGAACTTGTTGTATTGGGTCTGGGTATGTTTTCTCTATTTCAATGCCATTTTCAATGTACCTCTGAATCATCTGGTGAAAGTCTAAATCGAATTCCAGCGTTCCTTTATTGTTTTTAACCTCAAGAAGTGAGATAAGATAGATCGATAGGATAGCTTCATCTATCTGGAAGAAAATATCCTTGTACGGAAGCCTTAAATCTCTCAAAATACAAAATTTGTTTTCATCGAGAAACTTATAATAGTAGTTTAGGGATTGCTGACCGCGGTAACCTGAACGAAATTTGGCTAAATCTACTTGTATTTGTTGTCTTGATGGATGACTTTGGTGGGTGCGTCTTAAGGCTGCTTCTAGTTTATCAATAATTAGCGGTTTCTCAAGCTCTTTTCCTTTCAAAATAGCACTTCCTTTCTAGGGTTGGTAATCACACGGCTATATTCTCGATTCCCATTGGGAAATCCTCTTCTTTTTTCGTGGGAATATGGAGATTATGTGAACAATCTCGAAGCTCAATTTCCAGTTAAATGGTTAAACGTGCCGTTTTTGTGAAAAATCATGCCTAAATTGGCAGGAATCGTGCCGAAATAGGCAGAAATCATGCCGAAAACCACAATAATCGTGCTGTTGACACTAATTCTAATTAATCAAGCACCTCCCCCAATCCACATCTGCGGAAATTCGACATTAATAGACAGCCATCCAATCAAACACCCCTCATACCAAATACTGTACTAGTAGAAAGGGGCATGGTCCTCCGCGTCAATCGCGTGCATTCCCCTTGCGGCTTCACCCTATGCCCCTTTCAAATTGCAAAACTGCATACAATTAAGCTGCTCATAAAGGAGGTTTAGACGAAATGACACACACTCACTTACCTTTAGGCGGTTTTTCATTTGTATTAGTAGTATTCGTGCTGCTAGTAATCATCGGTGCTGTTGCCGTTACACCTGGCTACTAATCAAAATTACTAGTCAACGAAAATAGAAAAGGGAGGTAGCTATTCAACGTGACTGAGCAAAATAGCTGCCTCCTTTTTTTCTTACCGTCATTACTATATAGCAACTCGTTCCCCTCCAATGAGCCACCAGTTTGTACATTGGTTTTTTCTTCTGAAATGGAGATAATTAGTTACTAGTAGTTGCTATGTCCTCTCAACTAAACATATAGTCCCTCTTTTCTTGTTTGTGTGCTGATGCTTCGATGTTAATTCAAATTACCTATCGATTTTCAATCGATTTTTAGGGGAAATTATGCCGTTTTATTGTTTTTTCTCTATTTGCGGGATGTAATCCTTTATTATTAAAGGAAATTGAAATGAATTTTTGATAGAAACGGGGTTTAGCTTCCAGTTAAATGGATAATCGTGCCGTTTTTGTGAAAAATCATGCCGAAATTGGCAGGAATCGTGCCGAAACGAACAATAATCCTGCCGAAAACCACAATAATCGTGCTATTGATAGTAATTCTAATTTATACAGTACATCTCCCCAAACCAAATACAAAACCAAAACAAGGTCCAAGCACCTAATGCTTAAACCTTGTATCCTATCATCAACTTTTTTTCTTCTTGACACCTCTGTTATCTTCCCACTTCAAATACTTCCGAATGCCGTTGACTGTCACGTACCGAAGTGGCTCTGGTGGAATATAAGTGGTGCGGCGGTTGATGATATAAAAGTCTGTACGCTTCGATTCTTCGCCCATCAAAAGCTCCGCCAATGTCAGACCGTTGTAATTCGTTAAGGAAACTCCGTGGCCGATACAGCCCATGCTGTATAAAACATCGGGACCAAGCTCCCCAATCACCGGAACTAAATCCAAGGAAGCAGATATGGGACCTCCCCAATGGTGGGTAAACTTCACATCAGCAAGTCCAGGGAATGTGTCTTTGATTTGCTGCTGCAGCCGATCGCGAATTTCCTCGTTTCTATCCACATCGTGGCCAGAAGACGCATCACCAGCCTCCAGCCCGCCCCCAAAGTAATACCTCACATCGTTTCCTCCAAGTAACAGACGATTGTCTGGGGTTAACCGGTAATAATGTAATAGATTCCGAGCATCCTCCACGCCAACTCGCTGCCCCCAGCCGATCTCGGACAACTGCTCCTCAGTCAACGGCTCCGTTAAGGAAATATACGTAAACAACGGAATCTGCTTTCGCTTAAGCTTCTTTTGAAAGGAGGAATAGGCATTGGTTGCCAGGACAATTTTTTTCGATGATACCGTCCCCACACTAGTGACCACTTCCTTCTCTCCCACTCTCACATCTATGACAGGTGTTCGTTCATAGATTTCCACCCCTAGTTTTTCCGCAGCAACAGCCAATCCCCTCGCTAATTTTGCAGGTTGTAACAAGGCACATGTTTCGTCATAACGTGCACCTAAATACGTAGGGGAATTGACCAACCGCCTCGTTTCTTCTTCATCTAACCATTTTAAGCCTTCCAACCCCAACTCCTCTGCCATTTTCATTTCCTTCTCCAGATGCTTTAACTGCTGCCGGTTCGTGGCTACGGTGATCATCCCGTCCCTCACATAATCGCAGTCGATGTCGTACCTATCTATCATCTTCTCCAAGTGATCCACAGCGTCCACCATATACTGGTCTGCTTCTTTCAGTCTCTCTTTGCCGTACCTTAAGTTCGTGAGTTCCATGGTCACGCCGAACAATCGCATGGAGAAACCAGCATTCCGTCCACTTGCCCCATAGCCCACCACTTGTGACTCCAAGACAACAACCCGTAGTGACGGATCTTTTTCCTTCAGGTGTATCGCCGTTGATAATCCTGTAAAGCCGCCGCCAACAATGCAAACATCGCACGTCAAATCGCTACCTAAAGCTTCCCTTTCCTCATATTCCCCGACGGTCTCCAGCCAAAAGCTTTTTTCCGCATAATCCTTCATTTCAGCTTCCCCCTTTATTTTTTCCGAAAAACTCATACCCTGCCTATACTAACTTTCGATTCTCCTGTTCATGCTTCTCTAATGCACCCTCATCCAAGTTGTATTTCAGTAAAACGAGCGCCCCCACCATAATTAGGAGGCCGGCGATGGGACCGGCAAGTTGAATGCCTAACGGGCGAGCCGTGCTGTAACCGAAAGCACCAAACAACAGGGGCGTATAAAGAGACGACACCCCAATGACTAGTTTAATAATAAGTCCTTGAATACCGAAAAACATGGCGGCTCGGTTTTCCCCGTTAGCGATAGCATCTCCTTGGGCAATATCCACAACCATGGCGTTCGGTACCACAAAGATGATCGCCAATGGAATTCCCGCCAAGCCAACGATGACGGCAGCTACCCCATCAGAAATGATTGTCCCAAACAGCCCAGTTAAGATGAGAATTCCCCCGAAACTGATGGAGGTGAAAAATAAAATCCTCCCCTTCGATGCCCGTTTATGTAAATATGGAATAACGGGACTGAACAACAGGGCAACAACAAACGCTGCGGCAATGAGAAAGCCAGAATAGTCCGCCGTTCTTCCCATTAACACTTCTGTTTTATACGGCATCGTGATGGTCAACGTGTTTATCCCAAACCAAACCGTTACATAAGAGATGAGTAGACAGCGGAAATTAGTATTTCGTAATGTGCGACCCATAGATTTCCACATGGACAACGTAGCCGGAGTCGCCAGTTCCCGTTTTTCCTCCCGAATAAAAATCGGTGTTAGGGCGATCGTCACAAGGGCAATCAAGCCTAGCACAATCCCCATCACCTTAAAATTGTATGCATTTATAATCACACCTGAACCTGCTTCCGCCACCATCACCCCAAGGATTTGCGCAATCCCTTGGAAGGTGGTGACACGAATCCGCTCTTCCCTCGTTTCCGTTAATTCACCAATCAAGGCGAGATAGGGCGTTACGACCACCGTGAAAAATGTGAAAAATAAGCTTAACAAGACAGCTAAATAGACTAAGTTTATGATAGACTGGCCTGCAACGGGTGGGAACCAAAGTAAGATGAACGTCACGACTAACGGACCGACACCATAGAGAATGAACGGTATCCGCCTTCCTAAGGGGTGCTTGCTTTTATCAGAAAAATAAGCCACGAGCGGGTCGGCAATTCCATCGACGAGTCGTGCAACAATCATGGCAACTCCCACAAATCCGATGGGAATCAAGACCTGAAGGCCATATTGGTTTACTTCAGGAGGCGCGTAAAAATATTGGTACCACTTCACTACTGTTTGCGTTAAAATGGCTATTCCCAAATATCCAAGAGCATAAATGAGATACTTCTTTGTTTTTCCCATCCTTACCACTCCCGCCCATAAGTTTTCCCCACATAATCCCTTTCAAAAATAAGGTTCGAGTCTCCAGTATATTCAGCGTCAGCCTTTACACGTCGTAACTTGTCCACATCCAGCTCTGCAGTCAGGAGGACCTCTCCTTCATAATGCTCTGCCAGGGCAACAATGCCATCATAATTATCCGTATATTCAATGGGAGCAAAAACTCCTCCTTTCCCCGTAAAATGCATTCCCATTAACCAACCATTTAAGGAAGGCTTCACCCCAAACAAATAGGACTCTTGGACCCTTGGCCAAATCCCCCTTAATGCTTTCCAACGGGTGTACTCCTCCATGTTGGCAATCGGCAAGATGATGAAGTCCGCCCCTTCGTTTTTTGCCAACAGAAACGTTTCAAAGTATGTGGCATCCATGCAGATGGGGAAAGCTACCTTGATTCCGAAATCCAACTCAACAACCTGCAAAGTGTCGTCTCGCTGAAGTCCCAGCCCATCTTCAAAATCCGTCAAATGAAGCTTCTTTTGCGTAGCTATAATTGCGCCGGATCGATCGATTAATGAACCAGCATTATAAAGATGGTTGCCTTCTTTTAGGAGATACGTTCCTGTATAAATATAAATACCGTACTTCACCGCCAGCTTCTTCATGATGGTAAGGAGCGCTTCCCTGGTAGGATCAGCAATCAGCTGAAAGATGGTAGCAAACTGCTTGTTCGTTCCGGCATTCCCGTTCACCTCTACGTTTTCAGCAGTCACTTTTTTTGCTTTATTATTAAAAAATTGGTTAAGGGAGCGAACTCCAGGAATAACACCCACTAAGTCAAAAAAGTTATATTCAGGGAAGGCAATGAGCTGACAGCCACCATTGGCCGCATCCGCAACATACGCTTTCATCCTTTTGGCAAAGGATTCCACATTCCTAACTAGTTGAATGTCCCGTTGCACTGCGGCTACTTTAAAAACTGCCCCTTGCTCCGGCATTGACTGGGCCCCCTCTGACGAAGCATCCTGGCTGTTTTGAAAAGTAGCTTCGATTTTTTCCATTGACAGCTTCTTTTTCAAATAGGATTCTACTAGTCGTTGCAATTGGCTCACCTCCCCTTTTCTAGAATCTCCGTTGCGGAGAAAAGTGAAGTGTAAGCGTCAGGGTTCAATTGTGATAACGGGTTAAAGCCCGTTTGCACATGTTTGACCCGATCATCTAGTGGTAGCGTTGCCACTAGCAATTCCCCGTCGTCACCTGGTTCATTGGCCTCCCAAGCAAGGAAACCGTCTTCCTTGGCTGTTACTGACAATGGACCATGAATAGCAGAAAAGCTAGAAAACCCACGCCCCGCAACGCTCCCCTTCCAACCACTCTCCACCGCAAAAAACAGGTTGGATTGAACGTTCTGCCAGACACCTCGCAACGTATCACTGGCCTGTGGATTGCCATTTCTCTTTATTGCCATGGGAGCTAGAACGAGTTCTGTTCCTGACAATGCAGCATGGCGACTGACTTGTGGATAAAACGTATCGGTGGAAAGAATGATATTTGTTTTCACCCCGTCAATGGTCGTTTGTCCTAACTCCTGACCTTGTCCCAATCCTAACCCCATTTCCCATTTTGCACGATACAGCTGTCGTTGCCATAGAATCGTCTCCCCTTGATTCAGTAAACAAGCCGTATGATAGATGTGGAGTCCATCCTTTTCGAGGAAACTGCCGGGGCAAAAATAGCCAGAAAAATCACAGGATAACTTCCTCATTTCCTCTACAAACATTTCGCTAGATGGAAAAAGGCTTCCAACATAGGCAGGGAAAACAATGACCCTCACTTGAAGCTCCTCACACTTTTCCAACATCGACTGCATTTTTGAAAGAATATTTCCAAAACTAACCTGCTGCCAGTCCCTTCTCCAGACGACAGCTGCAACTTTTAGATCGTAGCCAGTCCCATTCCTAATCATGTCTGTCCATCTTTCAGTAACGCCTCGGAAAGGGCAAAAGCTAAATACCCACAGCCTGTGGCAAAGCCCACTCCTGTTTTCGCCGCACCTGTATGCTTGTCGAAGCTCTCAGCAAGGAGACCGTAGTCCATAGGGGCATCCTTTAGCCATTCTAAAGCCCTCTTCTTCATGAGTGGATTGAGGAGACTTCCGCATAGTCCAAGCCCCGAAGGTGTTTCTGGGTGATGATCACACGCCAGTTCCTGGATTTTAGCCCCTATGTCAAAGTAATGGTAGGCCTCGGAATAGTAATAGCTAACCGTATTGATGAAAACTGGATCCGATGCATCACATAACCCGTAATACGGCAGGAGACCAATATTGCCTGGCGGATCATTGTATAACATATATTTGCCACCACCGTCTGCAGACCACACAAACATAGATTTTCCGTTGACCTCTTTCATAAGATGGGCTTTAACTCCTGCGCGGATAGCTATCATCCTTTCCTCTAGCCACTCTCCTTTCTCCCAGTATCCAACTTTTTCATAAGTTGCCTTGAGATTGGCGTACCCCTTTAAGAGAATAGCGTTATTGATGGTCAAAAACGGGTAATCGCTCGGGTCGTCAGATGGCATCAAAAAAGTTTTATACAAGCCTGTTGAAGGGTCCCGTTCTTCCTCGATCCGGTCCACCACATCTTCAATGGCCTTCATGAACACCGGATCCATTTCGTCTGCCTCGAAATCCTCCAGCAAAATCAAATGGCTTGCCGCTTCGTCCAGTTCGAATCCTGGGTAAAGGACGGTCCCGTCGATATAATGGGCATGATCGCCAGCATTTCGACTGTGACGAATGATATGCTCCCGAGCGATTTTTTTGTAAAAAACAGGATCAACCAGTTTAATGGCAGGGAACGACCAAAGAAAACTATCCCGTTCCCAAAAAGCACCAGACACATAATAGTGGGGGCTCCTAGAGGTCATGGCAATGTAATCATCCGTATCCAAATCCTTCCCGACTGCAAAGAAATAATTAAAAAACAAGTTTTGGTTAAACCGGTGTTGGAGAGCCGTATCTTTCTCATATGATCTCGATTTAGCTCGAAGCCAACTGGTTAATTCCTCCTTTATGGAGCGATACTCCTTCCGTTTTAAATGAATTAAATTCGTGGATGCACCGTCTGGGTCTGCATTCAACGAGATGTACACAGCTTGGGAGCCATGGCAATTGAAAGAGAGTGTTAAATGTTTTTTCTCATTAAGGGTATGAGTGAAATCTGACGATGCCCCGAAAGCCATGGCAAAGGAAACTCCATTGGACGTAAAGTCCATTAATGGATTGTGAAGCCATTTATCAATTTTTAATTGTTTGGAAAAATTCAGCTCATGGGAATTGAACCGGAGAAAGCTCAACCGGTCCGGTTGGAAGGTTAATTGAATATCTGTTGGAACGGAACTGGTAAACTCGTAGATAAAACCCTTCTCCTTTAAGTCAGGGTAGATGGCCGTTTCCAACCATGATTGGTCAGAAAACTCATATCGGTAGGTGGGAATATGATAGTCTTCCATCTGAGCGAATGTATTAATTGGCGTTAACTTTCCTCCATTCCGGTAAAACTCCGGCTGAAATAAAGCCTCGTCTCCCCGCAACTCTATAAGACCTTTATTCCTTGTAGAAATAATATTTAGACTGAAAACGGAAGCTTTCCTTGCATCAATTTCCGGCAGACTTAGATAATGATTTCCTGTGTAAAATACTTGTTCATTGTCGTCAATTATATTTGGGGTTGTTAATATTTTTTTCATCGTCCCCACCCTTCCGCATAGTCAGTATTAGTTAAGTAATTCCATATGGGGAGTGGAAAATCCTTTATGAAAAGTTGTTATAGTTTTGTATTGACTTGCTGATGATTTTTTCCTCTAAAAATGAAAAGCATCCATTATTGTTTAATGGATACCTTTCCTGAAATCATAGGCTTCATGGGGAAGATTGATGACAATACCGTTAATCTCTACTGTGTTATCGTCAATCCAACTTATATGGGCATAATCAACCTTGTTTTTCCAGTAGATTTTCTTTGAGCGTTTATTGGAGTCGTTAAATATGAGTTCGCCGAGAACTGTGTAGGAAGTAGTTGCCCCGTAGTCAGACACGTAGGCATGTATCGTATACGTTCCTTCCGGCGACGTGGACTCTGCGATGAGCTCATGTTTATGCCTCGTCCAATCGAAGAAAAGCCAATAAACGCCGTAGGATAGGAGGCTGATGATTATTGTGGATACGATGATCGCTGTTTTATATTTTCTCATAGGTGCGTCTCCTTGCTTCTAAAGCATTATTTGAGCATTGATGTTAGATATTAGTTCAAGCGGTAGGGATAACAAACCCTTCAATTTGACCGTTTTCTTGTTTCTGAATGCTTTTCGGGTAAATTAAATTATTTTTAAAACGCATGAGATTTTCCAAAGAAAATCCATGCGCCGACAAACTAATCTATGCAATCTATCAAACGGACTATCTGTCTTTCGGCCTCACCTTAAACAACAAAAACACAATAATAAGAATTGGTGGGATTGCATAAAGACCTATACCTATAACACCGAAAATAGCTGCGAACAATAGGATTGCCTTCGCCATTTCATAATTACTATCAATTTTTCCCGCACCAATGAAAGCCAGTATTCCAGCAAACACCCCTATAAACCAAATACTTCCGATCGTATACCGATCGTCAATCAGAGCGAACATTTGAGCAACTACGGAAATGACAATAAAAAGGATTGCAGCAGCATAGGCAAGCTTTTTCATAAGATAATCCCCCTCAGCCCTTTTTCTAAATTTTAACATAAATTGCAAAATTCAGCACAGAAACTGAAAAATAAAATGGAAGGGGGTAAATCTGTAACAGGTGCTCTCCCCCCAATTCCAAGCTACTAAATTAACTATTTATATTTCTGGTAAAAGGCCACCAGTTATATTTTCCAATCCATTTAAACATAATTGGCACAAATAACGGGAGCATTACAAAGGTATAGATGAAAAGGCCACTAATAACAATTGTACTAATTTGCATTAAACTAAGGACCCCTGAAGGCAGTAAAGTAGCAAAGGTCCCTCCGAGAATTACAGCTGCCGAAAGTACTGTTCTACCGATTTTTTTCATTGAATGGTGAATAAGCTTTCCTAAATCTTTTTCAGTGTCAAGGCTTTGATTTAATCTCCCCAGTAAGAAAATGGAATAGTCTACCCCTAATGCCATTAAAAGAACAAATCCGAAAAATGGTGTTGCCCACATTACCCCTGCATAACCGTAGATATCCACGAATATCAATTCTGTTATTGACATTGCGCAAATATACGTAACAACAAGAGAGACAATTACATATATGGGAATAAATATAGATTTAAAGAGAATAGCTAATGCAATAAATATACCTACTAACATGATGGAAGCTGTAATGTAAAAGTCTTGATCCGATACATCCCTTAAATCCCGATTTGAACTAGTAATTCCTTCGATGGCTATTGTAGGTTCTTCTAGATATGTGTCACGGAAGGAAAAGAGGGTAACTTCCTCTACCTCATCTAATGTGTCCATCGCTTCTTGACTGTATGGATTTACATCAAAGACAATGTCAACAAATGCAACCCTTTGGTCTCCTGGTGTAGTAAAGTACTTCCATATAGGATCAAACGCAGCATCATCTAGCATTTCTTCCAAAATAACAAAACCTGCTAATGGATTATTTCCTTGGTCTGCAAGCTCTGAAACAATATCCTGCATATCAAGCATGCCATCAGACATTTCCACTGTACCTTCTGCAAATTCCTCTAATGCACCGATAAGTATAGAAAGCATTTCTCCCAACTCATTTAAGCCTTCTAAAAAGTCTTTTTGACCAGCATTGATCTCATGTAACCCATCAAGTAAGTCATAAAACCCAATAATAATCTCATCCAAACCGGCAGATGCTTCACCAATACCGCCTTTTACATCATTCGTACCTGCCTTAAGATCTTCTATTCCTTCTATAAGTAATTCTAGTTCTCCTAGAAAGCCCCTACTATTCATAAACTGTTCTTCTACTTGAACATGAACCTCTTCTATTCCTTCTTCTAACTCTTCTAATCCATCTATCGTTTGATTTAATGCATCTGTAATTTCTTTTAACCCATCCTGAAGATCTTTTGTCCCTTCTCTCATTTCTTTTAGAGCAGATAAAAGCTCTCCCATCATATCACTAGGAGCTTTAACGTCATCTAAAAATTTTGCAATTTTTTTCTCATATTCTATAAGTTCCGAATCTATTTCTCGCAGATCCTCTACTTGTTTCTCTAACTCATGGGCAAGTGAGCCCAATCCACTGGAAAGCTCATCAACATCAATAAATGTATGAGAAGGAAAAGCTACATCCATCTCGGCCATTTCATTTATCAGATCCTCCATACCAGTCCTGTCTTCTTGCATACGCTCCTCTAAATTGCGTAACTTTATAACGGCTTCTTCAAATAGAAGAATAGTATCATGAATAAGTTCTCTTATGAAGGAGATCATTTCTAACAAAGCTTCCACTTTCTTCTCCAGAATTGAAATTTCTTCTTCTATTTCTACAATAATAGATTGAAGTGGCTTCAGCTCATCAATGAGTTCTGATTGCCCTTTTTCTAACTCATCCATACCATCCATAGCTTCCCCAAGCCCATCAACTATTTCCGTTAATCCTGTAACCGTGTCGCCTATACCATTAGATATAAGCTCTAACCCTTCAACGAGCTCCTCTATCGCCTCTTCGACTTCACCTACCATTGCCATACCACTGTTTAATTCATTTAATAATTCCTCTTGACCGGAATTTATTTCACCTAAAGCCACAGTTGCTTCCGTAAGCCCTTCATTAATACTAATTAAACCCACAATCCCTTCTTCTAGGCCTACTATGGCTTCATTCGTACCTTCAATTAACTCTTTTTTACCTTCTTGTGCATCATCCATTTCTGTCTTTTCGTCTGCCAGTTCCCCAGCCAATGCATTTAAATTTTCTTTAAGTTCCTCCATTCCATCTATTGTTTCATCCAGTCCGGTAGCTACCTGATCTGAAATATAAGGAACAGTCGCTTCATTTAATGGGGATCCTTCAGGACGACTAATTGTTTGAACACTCTTTACATGTTCAATTTTTTCCAAATTCATGCTTAAGAACTCTAAATGTGGAATTGCTTCTGTATCTCTCCAATTAGAATTAGCTTCAATCATTAAGGTTGAAGCAAAATGATCACCTTCACCAAAGGATTCCGTGACAATATCAAATCCACGAACTGAATCAAAATCCCCCTGTATTTCATCTAAATTATTGAAAGAACGGGCATTGTCATATAAAAATATTAAGGGGATAGTAACAAAAAGAATACAACACACAGCCCACTTTGTTTTATTAAGGGAAAAATATCCTAGTTTATCCCAAAGAGCACTATCGGTAGATTGGTGCTTTATTCTTGCAGGCCAAAAAATTTTTTTCCCAAAGACGTATAAGACAAATGGAAAAAACACCCATAAAGCGACAATGATAAACAAAACACTGATGGCCACACCTACAGCAGATTGATAGAGACTAAAATCCGCTAATCCAATTGTGGCAAAACCAATAAACCCTGTTAAAGCACTGTATAAAACAGATTGATTAGACTGCTTCATGGTTTGCTTCATAGCATCATAAGCAGAAACCCCTTCAACCTTTAACTTTTCTTTAAAATACTGCATTATTAAAATACAATAATCTGTCCCTACACCAAATACGACTGTTAAAATAAAGATCTGGGTGAACTCTGACACAGGAAAACCAACAGTATCAATAAGTATGGCAACAACAGAAACAGAGACCAAATATACGGTACCTAAAATAAGTAATGGAATGATAGGTGCGAATGGTGAGCGGAAGACGATCAGTAAAACAAGAAATACAAAGATGACAGTTATGTATGTAGATCGCTCCAAGCCCCTTTCTGTACTGACGATGACATCTTCACTAATGGGAACCTCGCCTGTCTGGTAGTGAACAACATCTCCTAAACCTACTTTTGTTTCTTCTTGAATTGTATCTCTTAAATCTCTGTACTCATGAGAATCAATATCCAACTGTAAAATAGCTAATAACACATCTTCTTCTTCACTAATTAATTGCTCCTCTGTCGTTTCATCATCAAAGGGGGTGATGACATCATGAAGAGGTAAATCAGTCTCTTCTTCTAGATTCTTCAACTGTTCTTCTATAGCTTCTTTTGTCTCCGTAGTAAAAGGATCGCTGTTTTTTGTATGATAGACAATTATTATCTCACTCCCGACAAACCCCTCATCAGATTCTAACAACGAATCAACAAGAGCAGAAGGGTAGTCAGAAGGAACAGTAGCTTCCCCTTCTTCCCGAACAAACTGATCAATACTTGGTGCAATTATATAAAGAATAACCATTAGTACTAACCATAGAAACGGGAAGAAATGCAGCATTTTCAGTTTTTTTTATGTTTGTAAAAATACTTTTCATTATTCATTTCCTTTTGCTTCTTTGACCTCTTAATGATATTTACCCTTTTTTTACAAATTAAGAACCTAAGATTTAGGGTGTGCCATTATGGGAGTAGACGTAAGAAAAACAAACAAAAAAGACGATGCATTTCCCACTAATTTGAAAAAAGCTGACAATTAGAGAGGAAAAACTCTCGCCTTCAATGTAAAAAAGTTAATAATGATAATTTAGTAACTACTACAACTCATACTCCCATTCATCCCTCATATGGAGATATAGGGCCAACAACATATTTTCAATTTCGTACGTATCTTTCCCTTCAAAATCCACACCGATTTTCACCAACAAAACATCGGCTAATTTCCTCGATAATTCATAGCGGTCTTCATCAGGAACGGAAACGAAACGCTCGCAGTATGCCTTAAGAAGCTTCCACTCCTTGGTTCCAAGGGACTTCAATGCCCACTCCTCTACGTTAAGATGTTCTTTCGTAATCTTCCGGGTTGCAAGGACCATGTCTATTCCAGAGGACTTTTTTTGATTTCCCTTTTTTCTTGCTACGCTCATGAACAACAAGTGTACCAGCCACCATATCACCAAGCCGTTTATGCTGAGAATGGAAGAAAATCATGAGAATTCCTACTAAATAACCAGTTGGCAATGAATCAATCAATCTCATAAAGTTGCGAATGATACTGGATAAAAGCGTAATACTATGACCATTATCTTGAATGACTCTTATTCCAAGAATCTTTTTTCCAATCGTTCTTCCTCCAGTAAAATACTCTAAAACAAAAAAGTAACCGGTATTTATAAGAAAGATTAATATAATTGCAATGGCCACGGGAACAGTCATGGAATCAAACATCATCAAGGCCGCCCCTTGTCCTTCCATGAATAAAACAAGTATGACAATAATAGCAATATTTATGGCCATTAAAATAAATTGATCAATGATAAATGCAAGGGAACGGCTCCCTAATCCTGCAGCGTTAAACTGCAAAGAGACATATTCAGGTGTTTTTATGGAAATTGATTCATCTTGCATACACTTTTTCCTCCATAACTTATTGGATGATTTTTACAACAATGGTACTATAGTAGAGTAACAGATTAATATAGTTACTTTTATTTCTTCCTGGAAAAACATTAACAGGCTCAACATTCGATTTTTTTATGAAAGTCTGTTCTATCATTCCTAGAAAGGGTGTTATTGTGAAAGTTAATCAGTTTGTAAAACAACATCGGGACGATTGGAAGCAGCTCGAAGACTTAATCACTGCCTTACATAAAAACAAAAACAGCCTCAATGGAAAGGATATTGACCATTATCACAAGCTTTACCAAAAAGCCGCACAGCACTTATCCTACAGTCAAACGTTTTTTTCCTGAGGAGGATGTGACCGATTACTTAAACAACCTTGTTGGAAAAGCTCATAATCTATTATACAAAGACCAGATTTCTAGTATGAAGCAAATCCGTTATTTTTTCACGACGAAATTTATTGGTCTTCTTGGCGAGCAATGGAAGTTTGCCGTCGTCGCCATGCTCCTGTTTACATTAGGTGGTGTTGGAAGTTTCTTGTCTGTTCTCAACGATCCGCTCCATCTCTATTCTGTTCTGCCGGCACAAATTGCCCAAGGGGTAGACCCGGAGCAACTGGGAGCAAACCATGACTCCATTGACCCTTCCATGATGTCTGCCAGTATTATGACGAACAATATTCAGGTGGCAATTCTAGCCTTCGCCGGTGGTATCACCTTCGGGCTCCTTACTGTTTATATTTTAATTTTTAACGGGATCATCATCGGAGCCCTTGCCGCGTTATTTTGGCATTACGGCATGACCTATGAGTTTTGGGCGTACATTGTTCCCCACGGCATGATTGAACTTGTTGCCATCTTCATTGCCGGAGGTGCAGGTCTCCTCATGGGTTATAAGCTGTTCGTGCCTGGGCCCTATTCACGGATATACCAACTGAAGGTGCAAGGGAAGCGTTCCGTCATGCTTCTCCTTGGAACGATCCCGTTGTTTGTCATTGCCGGTGTTATTGAGGGCTTCATCACGCCAGCGTCTATTTCACTGGAAGCGAAATACTTTGTAGCCATCTTAACGGTACTTGGCCTTGTTCTTTACGTAGCCATCGGCACCCTCTTGCTTAATAAAAATTCCGTTAAACATTGAAGTTGATTTTAGCTTCAAGTAGCTAGCAATAATCATTGATCTCATCTAAAGCGGTAATTTGCACTAATGCTACTAATAATTGAACATAGTAGGAGCGAACGAAAGTCCACGACACTCCTGCGGGAAAAGAGGTTAAGTGGAGACCCCGCAGGCAACGCCGAGGAGGCTCCACAACCTCCCGCGGAAAGGGAGTGGACTGTAGTGAGCTCCAACGGAGCAGAGGCCTACAATAACCCGCGGTTCATAATATCAATATAATAGGACACGGCTGCATTAGCCAAATGTTCCTCACGGGCCTCCACCATCAGGAGGCCTTTCTTTTCCCATTTACTCTTCTCCCGCTTTTTCAGTAGCATTTGCTGCTGGGCCATCGTTTTCACCATTGCCGTTTGCACGTCCACCGGCTCGGACTTCACCTTCTCCGCAAGCATTTCATCCTCAATACCAATCATGAAAAACAAATGTCGCTGTCGCAACCTCTGTAAATACTGCAAGGCCATGTCCTCATGAAGAAAGGTGCGCACGTCACTGAACAACAGTAAGAGACTCCGCTTTTTCTGCAGCGTCTGCAAATAGTTCAACACAGCCCCGTAATTCGATTCTGCTCCATCTACCTCCAAATCAAAGACAGCATTAAGGATCGTTTGCAAATGCGCCATCCCTTTTGCTGGTGGCACATACACTTTCACTTCCTTGGAGAAAACAATCACCGATACGTAATCACCTTTATCTAAGGCAGCAGCAGCAACGGTCAGTGCCGCTTCCAACGACCTTTCGAGACGGTCGCCCTTCTTCAGTTGCGCCCCCATCATTCTGCCGCAGTCAATTAAATGGTAATATACTTTCCATGCTCCGGCTCATACTCATTTGTCATTACTTCTTGAAGCTTTGCTGTCTGCCGCCAGTTGATTTTCCGTGGGTCGTCCCCCACTACATAATTGCGGATTTTCGCAAACTCGCCGAATCCACTTTTGTACTTCCGGACTTTCGCCCCTTCATACATTAAAAAAACGTTGCGCATCCTCTAAATAACTTTTTACGTCAGTTAAATCGGGAATGACCTTTACTTGCGCTTCCAATGTTACGGTAACCTGTTTTTCCCAAAGTCCAAGACTACTTCCATATCGAAAATAGAGCTTATCTAACGAGTAGTTACCCCTTACAGGAGCGTTTGTTTCATACTTTACCTCAACAGCACTGCCTCCCTTCACTGTCCCCCCTAAAGGAAAGGGACGGTGAAAGGTTTGCGGTAGGGAATCCACAAAGCGAAACCGACAAATGTGTGCCGACTGGTTTGCAACCTTCAGCTTTATCTCATAGGATGCGTCCCGCTCCAGCTCTGGAACCACTTCTCGCTGTATCTGAACCTCCCTCTTCCTTGGTGAAAAAAACAAGTCCAGCAAGCTTGCAGCGATGGCCATCCCATTGACAGCAAACACAAACGGCCATGAGAGGTCCAGGAAAATAGCAGCCACGATCAACGCCACCGATAATACTACTAACACAACTAACAGTCTTTTTGTCGGTACAATTCCCCTATCGCGGAACAGGAACCGATCCCACCAGTTCATTGATGATTTGGTCAACGGTCGCCCCCTCCAATTCCACATGCGGAGATAATTGGATCCGGTGCCTTAAGGCTGGGCGGGTAACCATTTTTATATCATCTGGTGTCACATAGTCACGCCCTTCTAGATAGGCCCAAGCCCTTGCCGCTTTGCCAATCGAGATGGCCGCTCTCGTACTGGCACCAAAACGGATCGCATCTGCGTCCCGTGTTTTTCGCACAATCTCCATTGTATAGTTTAAAACACTATCACTAATCGTTACTGCTTCAATTTCTCTTCGAATCCCGACAAACTGATCCATGCTGAGGATTTCCTCTAACGTACTCGTATCGAGTCGATTTTCCAACACTTGTTTCAAGACATCCGTTTCTTCCTCCAAGCTCGGGAATTCAATTAACAATTTAAACAAAAACCGGTCCTGCTGTGCTTCTGGCAGAGGATATGTTCCTTCAAATTCAATGGGATTTTGCGTTGCAACTACAAAAAACACTTCATCAAGGGAATAGGTCTCTCCTTGTATTGTCACTTGTTTTTCTTCCATCGCTTCCAAAAGGGCTGCCTGTGTTTTCGCAGGGGTACGGTTAATTTCATCAGCCAATAAGACGTTGGTAAAAATGGGCCCCTTTAGTGTTTGAAAAGTATTTTCTTTCATGTTAAAAATCGTGCTTCCTGTGATATCACTTGGAAGGAGATCTGGCGTGAACTGAATACGGTGAAAGCTTCCCCCTAATAAACCAGCAAGCGTTCGTACCATTTGCGTTTTACCAGTTCCCGGTACCCCTTCTAACAACACGTGACCACCAGATAATATGGCTGCCAACAGGAGCCGCAAGTTCGTTTTTTGTCCTGAAATTCGTTCTTCATAGCGTTCTATTAAGGATGTTAATTCTGATCTCATCCTTCTTCCACCCCTTTTCGAAGTCGGTCTAATTTTTTCGACCATAACAAATATTCCTGTTTACTGATTTTATCTTTCCTTAATACGGTCACCAAACCGTCGAGAAACGGTTGTATTTCCTGCTTCGGCATCTTGTGCCATTTCTGTTCTAAAATATCTTGCCTTTCTTTCCAGCTTTTTTGCATTGGTACACCCCAACGCTCCTGCATGAGTTGTTTCACGTAATCCACTTGTATTCCCAATGCCTCGTGGTAGCCTTTGCCTCCTGTTCGTAAATACCAGGCTCCTAACGCACGTAAACTTTCATCACTAAAACGGACAAATTCCTCACGTGGCTTGAGGATGGGCCCGAACCGTTTTCCGCGGTACCAAAGCCATAGGGCAGTGACAACCACTCCTTGCACAAACAAAATAAGAAAGGCCATTGGGTAAATGGTCGTTATGGAAGGGGAGCCCCCATGAATATACTCATCAAAGTATATGGTTCCCGCCTCATCCCCAATGCCAGCCTCCACTAACATTAAGGCTAGGGAAAGATGATCCTCCTCCAAAATCATGCTATTAACAAACCAATCCGGTGAATTGGCGACGATGAGGGTACCTTCGCCAACAGTCCGTTTCAAGGCGATTGCCCCGAGGCTGTCTGTAAGAAGAGAGCGATCATTTGGCTCCTGTTGAATCCGGACGTTTGATCGAAATTGCCCCTGATAGCCTTCCCCTTCCATGGTTTCCATTGATAGGGTACCTTCTTCCAACTCCCCAGGTCCTGTGAACTCCACTCTTACATCTAACATGCCGATGGGATTATCGCTGACCAACAAGATCGTATTCCCTGATTCCATAAATTCTTTATAGGCTGACATTTCTGTTTCCGTCGGTACGAAGGATGGCTCCATCATAATTAGTAAATGGCCGCCACCATCTCCACCCTGTGGCAGGAACTGCGGCTCGTTGGACCAACGATCAACAGAAATCGAATATTCTTCCTCTAAATATGTATAAATCCCTTTTAACCCTGAAGGAGACGGAGAATGGGAAACATACGGTGGATAAGGCTGGGCTTGATGACTGGCAAGGCCTAAATAACTGACGACGAAAAATAGCAATAATACAACCAGTAAACAGCCACGTCCACGGATTTAATAATCGTTTTTTCAAAACTTACCCCATCTCCTTTCTATGGCGCTTCCTTCATAGTTTCATTTTCTTTTAGCCACTTTTTCGTTTCCTGCAAATAATGTTCGTATTCTTCCTGCTTTACTTTCCGTTTACCGTAAGTAGCTTGGTCAAACAAGAGAACAAATGCATAGAAAAACTCAGCACTAGCTTTGTTCACTTCTTTTAGTTCCTCATAATACTCCCAGTTCGTTTTCCAAATTCTCGCTTCCAACCATTTAATTTCATGAAAATAGAGAAGTAATCCTAAAAATAAATGTCTTGTGGCGGCCGTATAATTTTCAAGCTCTTCCTGACGCTCCGCTTCCTTTAAATGCTCGTGGTACGTCCACTCCAATTCATTCACCTGTAAAGGCTTTTGATCCCGAAAGGTGTGGCGGCGTTTTGCATTTTTCCCGATCATAACAAAGTTCACGATTAAGAGGGCAATAATGGCAAGAATCACCAATACAAACACAAACCCTGAAACACCACCAGAACCGCTAAATGCAGGGAATAACCTCCCTATTAATTCAGCAAGCCATGCCTCTATCCAAGCTATTGCTCTTTCTAGCAAACTAGCAGAATCGTCATAATACACCTGGTATTCCCGACCACTCAGTATTTCTTCCATCTTCTCCCGATCTGCTGCCATTCTGTCTATCACCTTGCTTTCGTTTAAGGACTACTGAACAGAAAAGGGGCGTATTATCTCTGCCCCTTTCTTCCATCACACCTTACCATTTAGTTGCAATTATTGATTTTTTCCAGAAAAATCATTTCCCCCATGATACTCATCAATCATGTCCTTAATATCATCTGCGCTGTTTCTTGCTTTCAAGTCAAAAAACATGACTGCATAGGCAACGGAAAAGATCATTGTAGTAAACAAGAGAACAAGGTTGTTAATGGTAAGGAACAGTACGCTATTCCCAAGGAGTACTCCGAATGTCATTTCTACTGCAAAACTGATGGCTCCGATAATTAGGGAGAATACAATGTATAGACCAAACAGTCTCCACGTATGACCTTTGGACAGCTGCCAGCTTCTAGAAATCCCTGGAGAAATATGGTCAAGGACAACAGAAGCAAAATAGAAGCTCCATCTTGTAAACAAGAGGCCGATCCCTAAGAATCCTCCTGCAACCACGATAAACATAAATAGAATCATAAACCCAATGTTGTCACTTGTTCCACCCATGAAACCAGACATGGTAATGATGATTACGAATCCAATTATTATCCCAATAAAGATCAAGAAAACTACAATATTACTTCCTAGAATTGGCCAAAACCTTGAAAATGCTTGTTTAATCACAGATCCGGCTGTGTATTCTTCGTTTTTTCTAACATGGTTTAAGGCTACAAGTACTGCCGCACTTGCAATTGGGAATATAAGTAATGACACTAACCCTAGCAAAATCAGCCATATTTCTCCTATTAAACTAGTAGATGCGATTGGATCCGTTTCTTCAAAACTATTAATAATTTGTTCCAACCAGGATCCACCGCCGCTCATCTCTCGGAAAAAGCTAATTCCTGATAAATAATAAATAAGTGCCTCTAGAAGAAAAATCGGCCCCATCAAAATGAGAAAAATCTTAATAAAACTAGTAAAATGCTGCTTGCTCAGTTGAAACGTGTGATCCAATATTTCTCCAAATCCTTTTGGCTTATTTAAACTCCTGGCCACATTATTACCCCCAATTTTTATTGATCAAATTTTCTAAGTATACTGCCCATTTTAACACTAATTAGTAAAAATTTGAAATTGTAGTGTTGAATTTTGGAAGGAACTTGGACTTTTTCTGCAGCACGTAGTTTAGAATGAGTATCAACAGCAGGATTATTGTTAGTTTTGGCATGATTATCATCGAAAACGGCAAGATTTCACCTCATTTCGGCAGGATTTACGCTGAAAACGGCACGTTTTGGTAAATAACTGGAAACCTCTTGTGGATTAAACACCTATTTTTTGGAAAAAAATATTCTCAATCCAAGAGCATTTATTAAGTTAACACGTAAAAGGGTAACTTCCGATCGGGTGCCAATCCTTAAAGGTGGTCCCCATGTGCCAAATCCAGAGGTGACAATGGAGTGAAAATCCCCTTCTTGGAAATGACCATAATCATTGTCAAATAGCCGAGCCGTTACATAGTTACCTGGAAATACTTGTCCCCTGTGCGTGTGTCCCGAGAGAATCAAGTCCACACCTTGTTGATTTGCCTCTGCAATTTCAGAAGGTTGATGATCGAGCATCACTATAGGAAGGATTGGATCCAGATCACGGATAAGGTTACTAATGGGAGCCCTCCCTCTGTCATGGCGATCCTTCCGTCCTGTTATATAAAATAAATCATTAACATTAACTGTTTCATCCATTAGTACTATTACACCAGATTGTTCTAGAGCCTGAACAATTAGGTGAAGCTGATTACCATAGTATTCATGATTTCCTACAGCTGCATAAAACCCTAAGGGAGCCGCCAGTTGTTCCATGAGGTCGTCCATATTTCTAGCTAAATAAGGATCTACATAATCCTCAATAATATCTCCACCTAAGAGTATGAGGTCCGGCTCTTGTTCATGGACAATGGAGACAAAACGGCGGAGATGATTTTTTCCCACCACATCTCCTAAATGAAGATCGGCGGCAAATAAGATTTTTACCTCTGTTTCTTCCCCTTCCGTTTGCAATTCAATGTTGTATTCCATCACAACAGGGCTCCAAGCCTTATAGGAGCCTATTCCAAGAATGCCAGCAAAGAAGATGAGTACAGCAGTACCAATCCAAAAGCCCCCTCGCTTTTTCAGCAAAAGTACAAGGATATTAGCCAATGGCAAGATAATCAGACTATAACCAAAAATTGCAAGCCAATAACTGCCTATTAGAGACAGAAAGTTTAAGTGGGTAAAGCGTCCTATCATATAAGAGAGGGATAAGAAAAGAAAGATTGCTATGTATGTTTTCTTATAGTTTCGAAGTGGGGTGGTTTTCAGCCATACCCAGCCGTTGTAGCCGATGTAGATATTTACTATCGAAAAAAAGAGAAGAAATAGAATAAAGTAGCCTGTCATTTCGTTGAACCATCCTTATTAAGATAGACTTATATATCACAGACTACATTATTCCCGGAAGTGACTATTTCATTCTTTCATATGTAAAGGAACATATCGTTGCTTCAACCCTCCAAACACTCTTCGACGGCTATCTTTTTGGCAAGCTCATAGTCTTCCAATGTATCAATATCAAAACATATGAATGGGTCGTTTACGGGGATCTTCTCCACTCCCCCTGGTAAACGTATCAATACGCTTTTTCCCCCACCATCACCAATATTTAATGGGAATTCAAATGAATTAACATTCCCCATGAAAACAGGATGACCTAGGTTCCCTTGATAAAAAGGGCGAACTGCAAACGGTGCCTCCTCCACTTCTAGTCGAGAAACGCCCCTACTCCAAACTTTCCACGCTGAAGTTTTTCCAACAAATGGTTGATCGCTCAAAAATATCATTACACCTTCGGAACCTCCATGGCACGCTGCTTCCAATCCTTTTTTTAATGAAGTACCTTGTCCTTCCCTGTACTGACGGTTATAAATCCACACAACCCTCGAATCAGTTAATTTAGTGGAGATGGCAGTTTTTATTTTTTCCCTTTCATAACCAACGACAATATATATATTCTGAAAAGGGAAGCTTTCTAGCTTTGCTAAGGCTATTTCAAGTAAATGTCGGTTATTCAGTTCTAATAATTGTTTCAACTGCCCCATGCGTGTGCCCATACCCGCTGCCAAAATTACTGCCGCTACTGGAGGGTTAACCATTAATATTCTCCTTGGCATATTGTTGCTTCCTCTTCTTTTTCTGCCGATAATGATATTTTTCTTGATTTCTAACTTTAATGAGCTCTCCTATTATACTAACGGCAATTTCTTCTGGAGTTTCCCCATGAATATTCATTCCAGCAGGGGAATGAAGCCACTCCGGAATTTCCACCTCACCAACAATCCTTTTTGTCCGCTCACGGGGTCCTAAAATGGCAACATACTTCGGGGGAACTTTTAAGTCCAAAATATGATTTATGATACCTTTGTCTTTCTGAAAATCATGAGTCATTATCACCACAAAACCATGACTAGGTAGGATAGTTTCCTCCAAAAATTCGCAAGGATGCTGGACAAACAAGTCCTTCGCCCTCGGGAAAAAAGCTACATCGCATCTTTCTTCACGAGGGTCAATAACAATTGGTGAAAAGGAGAGGTTTGCTGCCATGTCAACCAACGGCTCCACATCCCGCCCTGCACCGAAGATAAACAGAGAATCTGGCCCCTCAATTTTTTCTATCAAAAAACATTCCCCTCCCTCTGTCGCTGTTACGAGTTTTAAACTACACCCTCTTTCATTTGTAAAATTCAACAACGCTTGCTGTAACTTCCCATCCTGGAGTCTTGCTACAGCTTGTTTAACATCTTTTTCTTCCAACACCCAATATGGTACATTCGACGTTTCATTCATTTTTCTTACTGAAATTACTGAACTTCCTTGCTGTAAAGCTTTATCAATTGTTTTTATGTAAATGTCGCTCCATTGAAGTGGTTCAACAAATAATGTTACCATCCCGTTACAGCCTGCTCCTCGTCCCCAACCGCTGTCTTCCTCATCCAACAAGTTATAAGAAATTTGCTTTGTCATACCTGTTGCTATTACTTCATTTGCATGATACTTTAAATCCTCTTCTAAACACCCACCACTAACCAAACCAAAACTTTCACCACTACTGGAAAACAACATTTTTGCCCCTTCATGTCGGTATGCAGAGCCTTCCACTTGAATTACGGTCGCTATGGCAAATGTCTGCTCGGGATTTCCTTTGATTATTTGACAATAATTGTATAGGTCCTTCATGCCGAACCCCCTCCTCTTTTTCATATGTATGCTGTTATACAGACATAACATGAGTTGAGAGAGAAAAAAGCATCGAGGTTTAGTTCTTAAAAAAAGCGAAATATCATTTAAAAAGATGCTTAGCTTAGTTAACTAATAATGGCTCATCCAAATAATCGGATAAGCCATTTTTATACATATCTAGATAATTCCCTCTACCGTGTTTGCACCAGTCGACCTGAGAGTGTAGGTATGTTCATCAAATAGTATTTTTGCAAAGGCACGGAGTTCCTCATAATTGATTCCTTTCCATTTCTCTAGTTGTTTTTCCACTTCTGTCGAGAAAAAATGATTAGAGAAACGCTCAAGAATAATAAAAGCTGAATAGTTATGGGGGTTAGGTATATTTACAGCTTGAACGAGAAGTTTCTCCAAAAAATCATAATTAGAGTAAAAGTAAAGCTCTGTAAGCTTTGCACGATACTCTAAGTCTGCTCCCGTTAATTTTGGAAATTGTTTATAGTCATTGTAATGTTGTGCTTCATGTTTGAGAAAGGATACAAGAAACGGATCTGTCTCTAACTTGTCGCGATAATTGGGTAGAATACAGTATAATGCATCTTTTTCAGCCCAACCGCCTGCATAAACTTCACCAAATGTTGCAAAGTGAAGCCAACTCAACATAAGAAAATCGTCTAAAAAATTTACCTGAACCTCTTCAGTCGTATCAAGTAATTCAACATGATGCATTTTTTTATCTGACTTTTTCCAAATGAATGGTCCATAATGGGGAGGGACTCTGCCCCCTAAAAAGAAATATTTTTTCTCGTTAAATATTGCTTTTAAGTTTCCTCGGCGGTAGACATATCAAGCCCTTTTTTAT